>CAYPZL010000087.1:0-22497 GCA_964415045.1 uncultured Pirellulales bacterium
GAGATTTTTCCTCCCTAAAGTAAGCCTAATCTCCATTTTGCAAAAGTTCAGTAAGAAACCGAGAGTTGCGGCAGGAATTGTACCGCCCGGCACAGTCGATACACCTTCGATGATGTAGCGCCGGAAGCGACGCGAAGAATCGTGAAAACCGCATCGTCCGCATCGGGCCTCAGGAACGCCCGGGCGTCCATTATATTATGACGTGCGAGACCATGCGCCACGCACGAGAGAGCCGAACGCCAAACGCCCCGCCGGCCCCAACCGGACCACCCGACCGCCCCCGCTCCAAGCGTGAGCGTGTCATCCTGAACTTACCTGGTTCGATTTGGTCGAGCGGACTCACGGCCAAGAGATCTACGAACTGTACCGTGGCCTGTGCCGTCCAGCAAGGGCGTGGGGACGTGTATCAGAGCTTTCCGACGGACACGCGCAGAATGCAGAAGTACCTCCGGCAACTCCGCGGCGACGGCAGTCCGCTGCATTTGACGTTTGAGATCAGCGGTGAGGGGCACACCACGGGTGTTCTTCATGCTATTGGTCCAAAGCGAAAAATGCCGGGGGTTTGGGGGCTGAGCCCCCAAGAGAGACAGAAAGGAGAAAAGGTCATGTAGGAAAACGAAAGAAAAAGCTTGCGGGACTCCAATTCATAGGATCCTTCACTTCGTTCGGCATGACAACCGTGTGATGAACTGGGAGGGAGCACCATTTCCGGCTTTTTTTCTTGACGGCATAATCGATCCGTGTTATGGTATACACAGAACGAATCGACTGCAATCAGGAAGCACGTGGCGGACAGCGACGGCCACGCAGACCCACATCCTCGCCGGAGAGCATGATGCCCGGAAATCGATCATCCGATCGCGCGAAACGAACCCAATTGGGACGAGCGGGGGGCGATTGCGGATTGGAGATTGGGGGTTTGCAGCCGCCGAGGCGTGGGATGTCAAACGAAGCCAATTTGCGGGCATGCCGGGCGAGAGGCCCGGACCAGGCGCGCCAAACGAACCCAATTTCCCGCCCTGGTGGCCTCGAAACGGTCTCCGCGCGCCAAACGAACCCAATTGGGACGAGCCGGAGGCCCACGATTGGGGATTCGCGGCGCGCGAGACGCGGGATGCGAGACGAACCCAATTGGCCCGGTTCCTCCGGCCTCCAGCCTCGGCGGCCCCGCGGGCGACGCGTAAAACGAAGCCAATCGGGGGCGGCGAGTGTGGTATAATGGCATTATCTTGCTATTTTGAGGTTTTGTGATGGTTTCGCAGTTGGAATTGACACGACTGCTGACGCCGGGGCGGTTCCGGCGGCTGGAGCGGGAGTTTCGGCGACAGTTCGAGCTTGGTTTGGAGACGACAGACCGGAACGGAGCGGCGGTCGAGGCGTTGTGCAGCGCCGACTGCCGGCCGGACTTCTGCGCCCTGGTCCAGAGCGGCGCCGACGGGCGGCGCCGGTGCCTGGCCGAGCGGCACCGGGCGGTGGAGATCGCGGCCGAGACGGGGCAGTCGTTCATCACCATCTGTCACGCCGGCATCGTGCTGGTGTGCGTGCCCGTGTTGGAGAAGGAGACGGTCTGCGGCGGGATGTTCTTCGGCAAGTGTCTCTGGGAGCCGGTGACGGACGTCCTGACGCGGGACGTCGAGAAGCGCCTGCGGGGCCTGGCCCTGACCCACCGCCAGATCGTCCCGGCGCTGCGCCGGCTGCCGATCGCGCGGGGCCGGCAGATTCACAACGCGGCCGAGTTCCTGTTCGACCTGCTGTACGAAGTGGGCGGGTTCGACGCGCGGGTAGTACGCTGGCGGCGACAGCGGGCCAAGCAGCAGTCGGAGATCGGCGAGTTCATCCAGCAGCGCAAGAAGCTCGGCGCCGAGTGGCAATACCCGCTGGAGAGCGAGCGGGCCCTGCTGCAAAAGGTCAAGATCGGCGACCGGATCGGAGCAAAGGAGATTCTCAACTCAATCCTGGGGACGATCCTGTTTAAGGATATTGGAGATCTGGGAATTCTTAAAGCGCGGCTGCTGGAGCTGCTGAGCGTGCTAAGCCGGGCGGCGGTCGAAGGCGGGGTCAACATCGACACGATGCTCGAACGGAACCTGTCGTACGTCGACAAGGTGATGCGGATCGGCAACCAGGAGGATTTGTGTGCGTGGCTCAGCACGGCGCTGAACGAGTTCATCGAGCTGGTGTACTCGGCGCAGGACGCGCGGAAGGTGAGCCAGATCCGTCCGGCGATCAACTACATCGACGCCAATTTCGACAAGCCGATCGCGCTGGCGGAAATCGCCCGGGCGTCGCACCTGAGCGTGTCGCGCCTCGCGCACATTTTCAAGGAGCAGATGGGCGTCACACCGATCGAGTATGTCACGGGGGTGCGGATGGAGCGGGCGAAGGAGCTTCTGCTGGGCACGAGCCGCAGTTGCACGGAGATCTGCTTCGACGTGGGCTACAACAATCAAAGCTACTTCACGCGGACTTTCAAGTCGCAGGTCGGGGTGACGCCGCGGCAGTTCCGGATTCAGAACCAGCGAGGTGCGCTTCCGGAGGAGGCGTTCTGATACCGTCTTCGGCGGGGCCGGCGGGCCGGTGCTGTTTCGGGAAGGTGAAGGAGAAGGTGCTTCCGCGGCCGACCTCGGATTCGACCCAGACGCGGCCGCCGTACATCTCCACGATCTTCTTGACCAGCGCCAAACCGACGCCGGTGCTCTCGAACTCGTCGCGCGGGGCCAGCGTCTGGAAGATGCGAAAGATGCGCTCGAAGTGCTTTTCTTCGATGCCGGGACCATTGTCGCAGACGCTGAACTGCCAGGCGTCGTCTCGCTCCACACAGGCGACTTCGACTCGCCCATGCGGTTTGTCCATGTACTTGACGGCGTTGGTCAAGAGGTTCTGGAAGACGTGCGTGATTCGCGTCCTCTCGCACTCGATGACGGGCAGGCTGCCTTCGACGACGATCTCGACGTGGTCCGGCGGCGCGATGGCGTCGACGATATCGGGCAGCAGCCGGTTGAGGTCGACGCTGGTCCAGTTTTCCTTGATGCATCCGACCCGCGAGTATTGCAGGACGCCTTCAATCAGGTTGTGCATTCGGTCGACGCGGTTCTGGAGCAGGTCAAGCTGCTTGCGGCCCTCGTCACCGAGCCGGTCGCCGTAATCGGCGCATAACCACTCGGCGATGAGCTTGATGCCGCGCAGCGGCGCTTTCAGATCGTGCGAGACGACGTAGGCGAAGTGCGTCAGCTCTTCGTTGATGTCTGCGACCCGGCGCAGCTCGGCCGTGCTCGTGACATCGGTTCGGGCGGCAAGATTGCCCTTCCCGGTCTTCGTGACACCCGGAAAAAGCTTTCGGAGCGTTCGCGCGGTCGCCGGCAACAGGAAGGCGACCGTCGCCGCAGCGAGTATAAGACCGCCCAGGGCAAAGCCGGTGAGCATCTGGAGGTAATACCCGCTGACGTGCCGGGTGACCTCGGCGGGCAGCTCCGTCCGGGCGAGTGTATGGCGCAGAATATAGTGGGACGTCACCGCGGCGTAGATCGCCAGGGCCATAATGCCTAAAGAAAAGACAAGGATCATACGGGCACGAAGAGTTGACCTGAACGGCCGGGCCCACTGTCCGGGCCCTCTTCGATTCCGGTCGTCCCCGCCGACCGACCGACTGATATCGCAGTTATCCGGCAGCATGGGTCTGCATCTCCACTTTCGGTGTCGCCAGCCCGTGCCCGGGCAGCGTGAAGAAGAACGTCGTTCCTTTTCCCAGTTGCGATTCGACGCCTATGCTGCCGCCATGCAGCTCGACGATTTTCTTGACGATCGCGAGCCCGATGCCGGTGCTTTCGCATACATCGCGCGGCGCGAGCGTCTGGAACATCTGGAAGATTTTCTTGAAGTATTTCTCCTCGATACCAGGGCCGTTGTCCGTGACCGTGATCTTGCACACGCCTTGCTCCCGGGTGCAGCCGATTTCGATGCGTCCGTGCGATTTGTCCATGTACTTGACGGCGTTGCCGATCAACTGGTGGAAGATCTGCTGGAGGTGGCCTTTTTCACAAACGACCAGGGGCATATTCTCCTCGACGGCGAACTGAATGTGTTCCGGCGGGTCGATCCGGGCGATGGCCTCCGCGACCACCTTGTTGACGTCGATCTTCTCCCGTTGCGCCGAGACTCTCCCTATCCGGGAATAGTGCAGAACGCTGTCCAGCAGCTCGTTCATGCGGAAGACTCTCGCCTTGAGCAGGCGAAGCTGTTCCCGACCCGGGTCGTCGAACATGTCCGCATAATCCGAAGCGATCCAGTCGGTCAGCGTCCCGATCGCGCGCAAGGGGGCCTTCAGATCGTGCGCGGCCACGTAGGTGACATCCTGGAGCTCCTTGTTCGAGCGTCTCAACTCGCGCACGGTCTCGGCGAGGTGCTCGTTGGCCTTGGCCAGGGCGTGCTCGGCGTCCTTGCGGAACGCGATCTCGCGAGTGAGCCGGTTATTGGCGGCGGTCAGTTCCGCCGTGCGCGCCTGAACCCGGACTTCGAGTCGCTCGTTGGCCTTGACCAGCGCGGCGTCTCGCTGCTGGATTTGTTCGAGCATTTCGTTGAACGCCTGCATGAGAAGTCCCATCTCGTCGCGGCTGTCGTAGGCGGCGCGAATGTCGTATTGTTTCTTCTCCGAGACGAAATTGGCTACCCCGGCCAGGTAGAGTATGGGAGAGGAGACCAAACGCTGGAGCCGCGCCGAGACCAGATAGGCGGCCGCGCACGACAGCAGCACGACACCGGCAATGACGATCGCAGAGCGTTTGAGTCTCAGATGCATGGCGTCGAGCGTGGCCTTGAGACAGACGATGCCGATTTCGCGATCCTGCCGGAGCACGGGCTGAGTCAGCGTGAGGAAGCCCCCTTTGAAGCGCTGACGGCCTTGGGCCGGGGCCGGACGAGGGATCGTGGCGGTGGTCCCGTCACGGGTATAAACGGCGAACAGTCTGCCGTCGCTGGTGTAGACGCAGGCGACCAGAATGGAGGGAAGGGCCTCGACGCTGCGCAGAACGTCGGTCGCGTCGGCCGGATCCTCAAAGGTGATCGCCGCCCGGCAACTGTTGGCGAGGATCTCGGCGTGGCTGTGAAGGTCGCGGACCAGGGAACGTCTCAGGCTGTTCCATTCCCACGCCAGGAAGATGACGCCCGATATCGAGAGCGCCGCGGCGCAGGTGATCATGATAACGACCATCAGCTTGTATCGTATGGACAGATCGCGCACCAGCGAGCGCGGTCGCCGCTTCCCGGGCGTCGAGTGCGAATGGCTGTCCTTCGTCATCCTGTCCATGAGGTCGCTTGCGTTACCGGCTCTTTCCGGGTCGTCACCCCCGGTATTCCATTGTCTGCTACGGGCTTCATCGTCGTTTCGCCCTTGCTCTCGCGTTGCCTTCGAGCAGGGGCTCGGCGCCGCGGTTGGCGGTTCCGTCGGCCGCGCGTACTGCGCCTCAGTAGTATCGTCCTGCCGCGGGGCTTGATGGAGTGGGGAAATGACTGGGCCGGCGGTGTGGATTCTCCGGCGCCGCAAGCCTTCTTCCAGGTTGGCGCGGCAGCGTTGGCGCGCCACCGGGGACGACGGCGTGACGTCTGCCCTGCCCCCGGCCGGGGCAGTTGCCGGCGTCTGATAAAAGCGGCGTTGCGTCCCCTCGGCGGGCGGGCGGCGCGCCGCGATCTCGTTCGAGGAGGGCGTTTGCGTCAGCCGGGCCGCGCGGCCAGCCGACGCGATGGCAGCCGGCGCATCGGACGCGCATGCCGGGCAGAAACGCCTGCAAGGAGGACTTTTTTGCCGCACGCAGGCGATCCCGCGCGATGCGCGTTTGTGATTGCAGCATCTTATCGGGCGATTTTCGCACCAGCCTGGCTAACGATAGCGCTGCCCGCCCTCGATACGGAAGTGCTTTGGCCTTGACAGTTTACCTATCCTCTCATACTATCGCTTGCGCTTGTATGTACGTGATGAAGGCGGCTGGCTCGCCTTCTGGGAACCTGTCGTGACTGGAGTTCAAGCCGGAGGCGGACGAGCCTCGATGAGCTGGCTTGACGGCAGAAGGAAGGACCGCGCCGAGTAGAAGCCTATGCGACGAGGCATCGCCATTTTAGGATCGACCGGGTCGATCGGCCGCAATGCGCTGCGGGTCATTGAGGCTCTCGGACCGGAGTATGAGGTCATAGGTCTCAGTGCCCACAGCAGCGTGGAACTTCTGGCCGAGCAGGCCCGGCGGCACCGGCCCCGGTTTGTGGCCGTGACCAACGCCGACTGCGCCGCCGGCCTTTCGGATTTCGTTTCCGATCTGGAGTCGGAAATTCTCGTCGGGCCCGAGAGTCTGACGGAGCTGGCGCGTTGCGCCGAGGCCGATACGGTTTTGACCGCGGTGGTGGGAGCGGCGGGTTTGCCATCGGCCCTGGCGGCGGCCCGAAGCGGCAAACGCCTGGCGATAGCGAACAAGGAACCGCTGGTGATGGCCGGGGAGCTGCTCACGAGCGTCGCGCGGGAGCACGGAAGCACACTGCTGCCGGTCGACAGCGAGCACTCGGCGATTTTCCAGGCGATGCAGTCCGGCTCGGCCGCGGAGGTGCGACGCATTCTCCTGACCGGCTCGGGCGGGCCGTTTCGCGGCGCCACCGCCGAGGATCTCGAACAAGTCACGCTCGAGCAGGCGCTGGCGCATCCGGTCTGGCAGATGGGCCCCAAGATCACGATCGATTCGGCCACGATGATGAACAAGGCGCTGGAGGTCATCGAGGCCCGCTGGTTGTTCGAGGTGCCGGTGGAAAAGGTGGAGGTGCTGATTCACCCCGAGTCGATCGTGCATTCGCTGGTGGAGTTCGTGGATGGATCGGTGATCGCGCAGCTCGGCGAACCGGACATGTGCCTGCCGATCCAATACGCGCTGACGTATCCGCACCGGGTCGCGGGCGTCGCGAAACCGTTGCGGCTCGACGATATCGGGCGGCTTCATTTCGAGAAGCCCGAGCCGGAGACGTTCCGGGCCCTGACGCTGGCCTACGAGGTCGCCGAGGCCGGCGGTACGGCGCCGGCGGTGTTCAACGCGGCCAACGAAGCCGCCGTCGAGGAGTTTCTCGCCGGACGAATTCGATTTACGCAGATTATGGAACTGGTCGAGCATTGTCTGGGCCGGCATGACGTTCGGCACGGCGGTTCTCTGCACGAGCTGCTGGAAGCGGATGCCTGGGCGCGCGCCGAAGTCGCCGACGAGCTGCGCCGGACGACCCGCACTGCCGGGCGCTGAGACTGGCGGGCCGAGCGGCAAAGCACGAAACCACAGGGACCGGTGGGACACCATCGGCCCTGTACTTGGAGTTTGTTGATGTCAGAGAGAGAAGGATCGTCGAACAAAATCTTGAGCGCCTTGTTCTGGGTTGCCGTTCTGGCCGTGGGCGGGTACTTGATCGCGCGGAACCTGGGGGTCGTGAGCAACGTGCTCGTGGTTCTCGTGGGCTTCGGGGCCGTCGTGCTGGTCCACGAGTTCGGGCATTTCATCGTGGCCAAGCTTTCGGGGATCAAGGTCGAGGCCTTCTCGATCTTCATGCCGCCGACGCTGTTGGGGATCCGCAAGACCAAAGCCGGGTTCAAGCTCCGCTTTGTGCCAAGCTTCTCGTCCGGCAAGGGCGCGGAATCTTCCGAGGAGGTCGAGCCGCCCGAGGAGACGGAATATCGCATCGGCCTCTTCCCGTTCGGCGGGTACGTCAAGCTGCTGGGCCAGGAGGATACCGGGCCCGTGAGGCAGAACGATGACCCGCGGTCGTTTGCCAACAAGCCGGTGGGCATTCGGATTGCGGTCATCTCGGCCGGCGTGACCTTCAACGTCATCAGCGCGATCATCATCTTCATGACGGTGTTCCTGTTGGGAATCGAGCTGCCGCCGCCGGTGGTGGGGGCGATACGCAGCAACTCGCCGGCGGCCAGGGCCGGCCTGGAGCCGGGGGACGAGTTCACCGTGATCGCGGGCCAGAACAAGGACCTGGACTTCAGCGACATTCAGATCGCCGCCGCCTTGTCCGACGTCAATGAGCCCGTCCCGGTGACGGTGCGCCGGGCCGACGGCTCGACGAAGGAACTGACACTGGTGGCCGAGGACGTTCCGGGCGCGGACCTGCGGGAGTTCGGGATCAGCGCGCCGCTGAGCCTGGAGATGGCCAATATCGCCGAGCCCAACGTGCTGCGCGAGCGCACGGGCCTGCTTCCGGGGGACCGCATCACGGCGGTCGACGGCACGGCGGTCGCCGAGCACTGGGATTTCGCGGCGCTGGTGGAGAAGAACCTCTCACCGACGATTGCCGTCACGGCCGAGCGCGTCGCCGCCGACGGCAGCACCGAGCGGATACAGACGGAGCTGGCGCTCGCCTGGCGTGCCGCCGACGGGGCGGAGGTCCAGGCCGAAGCCGATCTGAACCACGTCTACTCCATGGTTCCGCGCCTGCGTGTGACGCTCGTGGGGGACGAGCCGATCTTCGCCGAGCGGACCGACCCGGCGCCCGCCGAGACCTCAACGCTTCGAGCCGGCGATATCATTCTGGCCCTGGGCGAGGTGGCCTGTCCCACCTACAAGGAGATGCGCGAGGTCACCACGGCCTACGAGGGTAAATCGCTGCCCGTGGAGGTCCTGCGCACCGACCCCAACGGCGTCGAGCGGACCGTGACGGTGAACGTCAAGCCCAAAAGGCCGGGCGGAGGCGACCGGGTCGTGATCGGGATTGGAGTGGCCCTGGATGCCGCCCATCCGGTGGTGGCCAAGACGATCGAGACGCCGACGGGACCGCCGGCGCTGGATATCCCGCGCGGGGCGCGCATCGTCAGCGTCAACGGCAAGACGGTGTCGAGCTTCTACGACGTCATCGCCGAGGTGCGCCGCTGGAACGGCCAACCGGTCGTTCTCAAATACAAATTCGACGGCGAGAACGAAGGCGCAGTCACCCTGGAAACCGCCGGCGCACAGGAGCCGATACAGGTCAAGTCGACGCTGGCCGAGTTCTTGCCTTACGACGCGCTGGAACGGGTCTACCGGGCCCAAAACCCGCTGGACGCCATCGGCATGGGGTACCGCCGAACGGTGCGCTTCATTGTGCTGACGTACATCACGCTCAAGCAGTTGATTTCCGGGCTCGTCAGCCCGAAAAATCTCATGGGACCGGTGGGCATCATCGCCCTGAGCTACCAGGTGGTCGCGCAGCAGCCGCCGGTCTACTACGCCTATTTCCTCGGGCTCATCAGCGCCACGATCGCGGTGATCAACTTCCTGCCCGTGCCTCCGTTCGACGGGGGGCTGGTCGTTCTCATGCTGGTCGAGAAGATCAAGGGCTCAGCGCTGAGTGAGCGGGCCCAGGGGATTCTGGCCTACGCCGGCTGGGTCCTGGTGCTGGCCTTGCTCGTGTACGTTACATTCAACGATATTATCCGCACTTTTTTTAGCTGAGCGATGGCAATTGCCGATAAAACGAAGGGGAGAAGAATTGACGGCCCGGACCGGAGAAAGGATTTGAAGGTTTAGCATGTTGGTAGACAAACACGCCGGTGAGACACTCAAATGCGTTGACGAGCAGGTCTATGAGATCATCGAGCCCGCCCCGCCCCGCACGCTGGACGGCACCGAGTATCATGCGGGTTTGCTCGATGCTCTGGAAGAGGCCGATGGGGAGGTCTATCGCCTGATCGGGGCCGAGTACAATCGTCAGCAGAGCACGCTGCCGCTGATCGCGGCCGAGAACCAGTGCTCGCGAGCCGTGCTGGCGGCCCTGGGTTCCGTGGTCCAGAACAAGACCACCGAGGGCTTCGTAGGCGCCCGCTTCCACGGCGGTTGCCAGGTCGTCGATTCGCTCGAGGCCCTGGCGGTCTCCCGGGCCCGGGAGACCTTCAACGCCTGCTACGCCAACGTGCAGCCCCATTCGGGGACCAGCGCCAACCAGATCGTCCTGACCGCGATTCTTGAGGGCGGGGACCGCATCCTGAGCCTGGGCATGGACCAGGGCGGGCACGTCTCGCACGGGGCGCGCGTCTCGTTTGCGGGCCGCTTCTTCGAGGTCGAGAATTACCACGTCGATCCCGACAGCTTCCTGCTGGACTACGACGCCATACGCCGGCAGGCCCGGCGCTTTCGGCCCAAGCTGATCGTCTGCGGCGCCAGCGCCTATTCGCGCATCATCGACTTCGCCGAATTCCGCGCCATCGCCGACGAGGTCGGCGCCTACCTGATGGCCGACATCTCGCACATCTCAGGCCTGGTCGTGGCCGGGGCGCACCCGTCGCCGGTCGATCACGCGCATTTCACGACGACGAGCACGTACAAGCCGGGCGGCCCCCGCGGCGGACTCATCCTCATGGGCAAGGATTACGAGAGCCCCATCCAGGCGGGCAAGCGGGCCGTGCCGCTCTGGGAACGCATCGAAAAGACCACCTTCCCCGGCTTTCAGGGCACGCCCTATCTCAACAACGTCGCGGCCAAGGCCGTCTTTCTCAAGGAGACGCTCTCCGACGAGTACCGCCGGCGCCAGTTCAAGATCGTCGAGAACGCCCGGACGCTGGCGCGGGAGTTTGTCGGCCTCGGCTACGACGTCCTGACCGGCGGAACCGACAACCACATGTTCCTGGTCAACGTCGCGCATTTCCGCAAGGGCCTCACCGGCCTGATCGTTCAGAAATGCCTGGAGGATTGCGGCATCATCGTGAATATGAACCGCCTGCCCTACGACCCGCACAGCGCGCGAGTCACCAGCGGGATGCGCCTGGGAACGCCCATCGTCACCCGCAACGGCATGGGTCCGGCCGAGATGGAGATCGTCTCGCGCCTGGTCGACGGCGTCCTGACGCAAGTGGAGATCGGCGACGAATCCCGCTATCGCCTCACCGAATCGTTGAAGAACGATACGACCGCCCGCGTTCGCGAACTCTGCGCCAAATTCCCCATGTGGTAGGCGCAGAAGCGGCTTCTGTCATCCTGAGCCGCAGGCGAAGGATCCGGCCTGCGAACGGGCGGTCTCTTCCGTACGCAGCCCGGATCCTTCACTGCGCTGCGCTTCGTTCAGGATGACAAACCGCCCAGGAATCAGTCAGAACCCTGTCAAACAGTTCGGCTGTGCGCCGTTCGGATTCGCTCCAATGCGTCCATTAACGGCCCGAGCTTCAGGACCGTCTTGTAGACCAGGACGTTCGCGCCGACGTTGGCTTCGTCCCGCAGCGATTTCTCGGGCACGGCCATGAGCACCCTGTGCCGGCGAAACTGCTGCAGCACGCTTCGCTTGTGGGCCAGGTACTCGGGCGTCCAGAATCCGACGATCTCCAGGAGCACCTCGGTCCCGTCGTCGTGGCGAAAGACGAAATCCGGGACGAACGTCCTCTGGTGCTCGTGCAGGATCGCGCCCTCGCGCGACAGTCGCCACCCGTCGCGGCGTGGGCCGAACTTTCGGGCCAGCGATTCCTCTAAAGCCGAATCGAATTCCTCCGGCGCCGGCAGATGCGCGGTGAACCCGTCTTTGTCGGAGAGGACCAGCTTGACTGGCTGGTTCCACGGCGTCTTGAGCGAGGCGGTGGCCCGCCAGTTGCGACAGCTCAGCAGCGCCGGCAGAAACCGCGCGAAGTTCACGCCGTAGCGCCGCGTCTCGCGCAGCACCGAGGCCGGCCCCGAAAGCGTGATGCGATAGTCCGACGGACCCACCCGCGCGATCTCGTGCAGCAGCCGCGCCAGCTTGGCGTACCGCAGAATCGTCTTGAAATCCTCCGCCGCCCGTACGACCATCGTCTCGGCCCCGTACAGGCAGGCCTGCAATTGGGCGACGTTGTACCGTGACAGCAGCGCCGCCGCGCTCGGATACCCGTCGAAACTCTCCAGGCGCTGGTACTCCATCACGTCGGCGTAGAGCGCCTCGTCGATCTCGTCCCACGACAGCCCGAGCGTCTCGGCGAGCTGGCCCTTGACGTGCTGCTCGTCGTTCTCGAAGAGCCGGTCGACACGCGTCACCAGCGGATGAAAGCGGGCCGCCTGCGAGAAGACCTTCAGCCTCAGCCGGGAGGCCTTGCCCTCGGAATCGGCGCGGTACGTGCTCTTGTCGTCCAGCAGCTTGCAGAAGGCCTGAATCCGCCGGACGGGACAGTCGGGCTCGTCGGCGAAGAGCGCCTCGACCTGACGGTGCAGGGTGCGGCGGCGCCGCCCGATCCCCTCGCGGTAGATCGCGAGCATCTCCCGCGCGTACCGGGTGTAATGCCGATGCCGGCTTTGTGTCAGGCGGTCGGGCACGGCCTGTCCCGACCTATATTCGACGATGGACTGTGCCTTCGTAAGCATCGCTTCGTCGTCGCTTGCGCGAGCGGTGAACCTCCTTCGTGTTTTCGCAGACCACTTCGTACAGGGTCGCCCGGGCGCTGCCGACGCGGCGCAGGACCCGGCCCAGTCGCTGCTTGGCCTGGCGCGTCGAGCCTTGTCCGCCGATGACCACCGCCACCTTCGCCTCCGGGACGTCCACCCCTTCATCGAGAACGCGATTGGCGACCAGGACCTCGAAGTCGCCTTTGGCCAGACCCTCGAGCACGGCCAGACGCTCGTGCTTGCGCGTGTGCGACAGGATCGTCGGCGCCAGGAACCGGCGCGAGACCTCGATCGCCATCGCGTTCGAGCCGGCGAAGACGAGGATGCGCTCTCCCTTGTGCAGCCGGAAGATGTCCTCGAGCACCCGCAGCTTCTCGGAGGCACGGTTCTCGATGGCCTGCTTGAGATGGTACGCCTTCTGCGCCTGGCGGGCCCGGGGCTCGCTGCCCGATTCCTTGCACAGATCGCGCCAGCCGTAACCGGGCAGCTCTTTCCGGCGGGCGCTGAGAAAGTGTCGAATCAGCCGGCTGCACTGGTCGTACGTCGCCTGTTCCTCGGCGGTCAGGGCCACGGGAATCCGCACGACGTCGAAGTCGGCCAGCGTCGCGCCCTTGACCTGCTGGAACGGCAGCTCGTAGACCACCGGTCCGATGAGCCAGTCGAGATCCGCTTGCCGCTCGTTCGCACGCCGGGTGGCAGCGTCAAGCGCAGCTTGGCGATGGCCTTCCCGTGTTCGCCCAACCCCATCGCCAAGCCCTCCGGGCTTGACGCTGCCACCCGGTTCGGGCGGCGTGGCGGTGAGGCCGAGCCGCCGGGGCGCCGTGCTGAGAATGGCCGCCTCGCGCCGGCACCGCCCGGGCAGGTGATGCTCCTCGTCGAAGACCAGCAGCCCGAAGCCCGCGCCTATCCGCGCCATGTGGATGTAGGCGCTGTCGTACGTCGTGACCGTGACGGGCTTGAGATTCATCAATCCGTCGCCGACGATGCCGGCGTCGTAGCCCAGCGCCGACAGGATGCGGCGGTGCCATTGGTACATCAGATCGCGAACGGGCGCGACCACGAGCGTGGCGATCTTCGTCCTCGCCATGATCGCCAGGGCCACCTCCGTCTTGCCCGTTCCCGTGGGCATGATGATCTGGCCGCGACCGCCGGCCTGCTCCCAGGCGGCCGCCGCCTCCGTCTGGTACGAACGCAGCTTCGGCAGCGACACCTCAGGCCAAAACACCGCCTCCGGTTTCATCACCGCATCCCGGAAACGCGCCCCCCACCGCCGCCTCAGCGCCCGCGAAAGACTCGCGTAATGAATCGCCTCGCAGCGCCACGCCCCCACCCGGCCGTCCCAACGCCACATACCGGCCGCACCGACCTCAGGCACGTCCGACCGACCCAAGCCCGTCAGCACCAACGTACCCCGGTCAAAAGACAGGACCACCGATTTGTCCGATTCCGTCACGTTCATCACCCGAGAAGTCTAACATCTCCGAGCACCGTCGGCCAGATGACGCCTGCCCCGCGGCGCATGAAAGAAGGCCATAAGGGGTCAGTCTTATGGCCTGTAGGCTTGTAACCGAAATATGTGTTGCGTTGTATCGTCAAGTGGTTCTGACGAGTTCCGGGTCGCCCCGAGGCGGCGGACGAATGAGAGTGGCGCTGTACCACGTTCTCTGAACGAACTCCTGCTCGTCTATTCGTTCATGAAGTGGCTGGTTGGATTCAGGAGACTGCTCGTCAGATTGCGGAAAGGGACACAGTCCGAGGAACAGCCACAGTATTTCGGCAACAAACTTCCGTGTCTTCATGCGTAATCCTCAAAGTTCCACTCGCACTATCGGCGCGGGCGGGCGTTTTTCCTTAGCGAATTCCCGCCGCGACGAACCGTCGCCTCGAGCGGCGCGCGAAGGGGGCAGCGCGTCGCCTCGGATATCAATATGACAACGCAAGATTTTCTGGGGACCACTTCCGCGCGAACCGGTGCAGGGTCCGGCTGCCGCCGTTATCAGTATCGGTAGGGCACCTTGACGGACGCAAAATTTTTTTTTTCTGAAAGAGGCCGGAGGCGCAGGGTGGGTTCTCAACCCACGCGTCAAAACGTCGCGGGCACAAACGCTGGAGAATTGCCGATTGCGGATTGACGATTGGAGATTCAGAGACAATTGCAGATTGGAGATTCGCGCCACGATGGCCCCGCAATCTCCAATCCCCAATCAAAACGCGGACCCCATCGCCACGCCGGCTGGCAGCGTCAAGGCTGGACGAACCCCTCCGGTCTCCCGCCTACCGCCTTACTTTTCTCTTTCGAGCAGGGCCCTGGCCAACTGGCGGAGGTTGTCGGCCTTCTCGTCGAAGATGCGCAGCGCCTCGATGGCGTCGTGGGCGAGGGCGCGCTCCAGTTCTCTGGATTTTTCGATTCCGACGACGGCGGGGTAGGTGCATTTGGCGGCCCGCTCGTCCTTGCCGGCGGTCTTGCCCAACTGCTCGCTGGAGGCGCAGACGTCGAGGATGTCGTCGGCGATCTGGAAGCCCAGGCCGATTTTCAGGCCGTAGCGCGCCAAGGCATCCAACTGCTCGGCGTTGGCGCCGCCGCACAGGGCGCCCATCGCGGCGGCGGCGCGGAACATCTTGGCCGTCTTGTTGGTGTGGATGTACTCCAGCGCCTCGACGGTGCCAACGGTGTTCTCGGCCTTGAGGTCGGCGACCTGGCCGGCGAGCATGCCCGCCGGTCCCGCCGCCCGGGCCAGCTCGGCGATCAGGTTCACCGCCAGGGGCGCGTCGGCGATGCTGCAGGCCAGGATCTCGAAGGCCAGCGTCAGCAGCGCGTCGCCGGTCAGGATGGCGGTGGCCTCGTCGAAGGCGACGTGGCAGGTCGGCCGGCCCCGGCGCAGATCGTCGTCGTCCATGGCCGGCAGGTCGTCGTGGACCAGCGAATAGGCGTGGACCATTTCAATCGCGGCCGCGGCGGTCAGGGCTTCGGCGTTGTCCCGCCCGGCGATCAACTCGCAGCACCACAGCAGCAGGACCGCGCGGATCCGCTTGCCCGGCGCCGAGAGCGTGTAAGCCAGGGCCTCTTTCAGGTCTGCCTGGGCCTGCGTCTGCTCGGCCAGGAGGCGCTCGATGGTTTCGTTGACGATCTGAACCTTGTCGCTGAGCAAGACGTTCAAGGCGAGGTTAGCCGGTGGTGTTGCTGACATACGACTCCGAAGCGAAAGATAGAATCCAATTTTGCGAAAGTGCGCGAATGCCGTATTATAGCGACTCCTTTGTCTTTTGCAGGAAATTATGAGTCCGAAAATGATATTGATCTTGGGTGTGACCGCCTCGGGCAAGGGGCGGCTGGCGTTCGAGCTGGCCCGGGCCCTGGACGGCGAGATCGTCAGCGTAGATTCGATGAAGGTCTACCGGCGGATGGATATCGGCACGGCCAAGCCCCCGGCACAGGCCCGGCGGCAGGTGCCATACCACCTGATCGACGTCGTCGAGCCCAGCGAATCGTTCAGCGTGGGGCTTTACTTGGAGAAGGCCCTGCCGGCGATCGAGGAGATTCGCCGGCGCGGGCGGACCGCGATCGCTGTCGGTGGGACCGCGCTGTACATCAAGGCCTTGCTCTACGGGCTTTTCGAGGGCCCGGGCAGCGACGAGCAGATCCGGGCCGAGCTGCGGAGCCGGGCCGAGGCCGAGGGTCTCGCCTGCTTGCACGCCGAGCTGGCCCGGCTCGATCCGGAGGCGGCCGACCGCATCAATCCGAACGACGCGCGGCGCATCATCCGGGCCCTGGAGGTCCACCGGCTCACGGGCCGGCCCATATCGAGCTTCCAGCGGCAGTTCGAGGCCGAGCGACCGCTTCACAACTGGATGCTTATCGGACTGCGACGCGCCAAGGCCCTGGAGAGCCGCCGCATCAATGCCCGGGTCAGGAAGATGCTCGAGGCGGGCTTGGTCGATGAGGTCGAGTCGCTGCTGGCCGAGGACGAACCCCTGAGCAAGCAGGCGGCATCGGCCATCGGCTATGCCGAGATCATCGAGCATCTCGAAGGGCGGACGGACCGAGAGACCGCCGTCGAGCGGATCAAGATCAACACCCGGCGCCTCGCCAAGGGCCAGCGGACGTGGTTCAAGACGTTTCGCGGGGTGCACTGGATCGACATCGAGCCGGATGAGCCCGATAAGAACATACAGGATCGCGTGCAAAAGCTGATTGCCGAAGCGGGCGGCCCGAATCCGGCCGGCTGAGATTATACCATCTGGAGCTCCCGCTCGGCGCGGAGCGTGGTGGCGGCTTCGCCCAGCACCAACTGCTTGATCAGGCTCAGTGGAACCGTGCTGACACCCATGTTGAAGATCTGCTCCTCGACCGCCGAGGCCACGGCCCGGGCGGTCTGACGCGGCAAGCCCGATTTGGCTGTCAGGTCGTGGACGATCCGCGCCTTGTCCCAGCGGGTCCGCGGAGGCAGGGGATTGGCCTGGAAGAGTCGTTCCATGTCGGGATAGTCCTGCACGTCGATCGCCAGGACTTCGGTGCGGGCGCGTTTGAGCCGTCTCTCGTAGGCGTGCTCGCTCAGCGCCGCGGCCGCCTCTTCGTGGCCGGTCGAGGCCAGCACCGCCTTGATCATCGAGAAGATCTCGTTCGAGGTGACCTTGCGCTTGCCGTCCTGGTTGTAGAGGTAGAAGGTTACGACCTCGGCCAGCTCTTCGGCCAGGGCCATGTCGGCCTGGCCGGTGGCCGAGAGAGCGTTGTTGACCGCGCCGATGACCTTGGTGTGCAGGTAGGCTTCACCGGTGCCGTCGGCCTTGATGACACGAAGCTGCCTTTTCATCTTTCGTTGTGCCTCCGTGCAAACGTTGGTTCCTGCCTGGGCGGCTCACGACCGCGCCGGTTATCGGTCAAAAAGCTTGAGCTGCTCGCTCGGTTCGACGTCCTGGATCGCCCGGCTGACTTCTTCGATCAACTCCCCGGCGTCCTTGAATTCCCGGTACACGCTGGCAAACCGAATGTACGCGACCTTGTCGACGTTGCGCAGGTGCTTCATCACGCATTCGCCGATGAAGGCCGAGGTCACCTCCTTGTCGAACCGGCGAAACATGTCCTCTTCGGTCCGGTCGGCGATCTGCTGAATCTGCTCGGCCGAGATCGGTCTCTTGTAGCACGCTTTTTGCAGGCCGCTGAGGATCTTGTCCCGGTCGTACGGCACGCGCGACCGATCCTTCTTCACCACGTGCAGCTTAAAACTCTCGCCGGTCTTCTCATAGGTGGTGAAACGCCTTTTGCAGACCAAACACTGGCGTCGCCGACGAATGACGCGACCGGCGTCACTCGACCGCGAATCGACAACCTTGTCCTTATTCTCCTTGCAAAACGGACATCTCACAAGGCTACCGAACCTCCCATGCCTGCGACCCGCCAAACACACCCATCGACCGGGCTGCCCTTTTTCTACGCCCGGCAACTATATATGGCCGTCGGCCCAATTGTAAAGACAAGATGTGGGGTGTCAAAGAAAATAAGCGGGGCGCTGCACCAACTTTTTTTCGCCGGCGGCTCCAGAGACCTTGCAGCCCGCTTCGCTGGAGCCCGATAACGCCGGGGCGGTCGATACTGACAGGGGCGCGCGCAAAAAGGGCCTCCGCGCGGGCACGCGGAGGCCAACTCGGAAAGAAACTCACATAGCCCCCCCATAAGGTCAATCGTGTTGTTTCCGAGCTTGAACATTCCCATCCGCAGCGTCCCGCCCGCTGTCGGGCGAGGTCGCTTTCCTGTTCGGTACTTAAAGTCTACGATAGAAATCCGGCCAGGCAAATTCACAACTCCAACTTCGGCGTTTTTCTTCGCGGCCCCGCAGATGCAAGTAAGACAGCAGTGAAGCCGCCGTAATTATCGGGCGACCGGCCCGCGTGGCGCGCCAGTAACGCATTTGATGAATCGTGCGACTGTAGATTGCTTCGCTTCGCTCGCCATGACAGGGACAACGCGTATATGTCATTGCGAGAAGCGTAGCGACGAAGCAATCTCCTCCCGTATAGTCGTGGAACTTGCTACACCTCCTCGACGGTGGCCTTGGCGCGCAACTGGTCGAGGTAGTCGCCCAAGGCCTGTTCCTTCTTCTGTTCCTTCACCTGCTCGGCCACTTCCTTCTCGACCTCCTTGAGCTCGGCAATCGCCGGCGGCCTGCGGTCGTAGACCTTGGCGATGTGGAAGCCGAAGCGCGTGCGAAAGACGTCGCTGACCTGCCCCTCGTTGAGGTTGAACACCACGTCCTCGAACTCCTCGACCATCTGCCCGCGCATGACGTAGCCGAGGTCGCCGCCGCTGTCGCCGCAGTCGGTGTACTTGTCCACCACCGCCTCGAAGGCGGCGCCGTTCTTGATCTCGTCGTGGGCCTGCGTGATGACCTGCATCGCCGTGGCCTCGTCGGTCTGCCAGTTGACGTATTTGACGATGTGGGCCACGCGAACCTGCTCGTCCGATTTGAAGCGCTCCTTGTTCTCGTCGTAGTACTGCCGAATCTCGTCCTCGGAAGCGTCGGGCACTTTGGCGTGGACGTCGTTGATCTGCTGCTCGACCTTCATCTGCAGCTCGATCATCTCCTTGACCTTCTCGTCGCCGTCGGCGTCGAACTCCTTGTAGAGCTCCTCAGGTTTCTCGTATTGCTCTTTGAGCTTCGCCAGGGCGGCCTCGACGTCGGCGGCGGGAATTTCGGGGCCGTTGGCCTTGGCTTCCTGACGCAGCAGCACGCGCTCGATCACATTCTCTTTCGACCAATCGAGCAACTGGGCCTCGCGCTCCTTGGGATCCCTGTCGGCAAAGGCCTGATCGTGGCTGGGCCGCAGCCGTTCGACCTCCTGCTGGATCTCCTGGTCTTCGATTCTCTCGCCGTTTACGGTAATCGCCATTCTCTGCTCCTGTTCTCGTTTCGTTGTCGTTGCGGCGTCCTACCCTCTGGCCTTGGCGAACCAGTCGGGATCCTGCGCCAGCTTGTCGCGCGCTTCCTGTGTCATCATCTCGAAGGCCGGGTGCGTGCTCTCCCAGGCCCGCTGGGCAAACGGGGTTCTACGCATCTTCTCGATTTCCACGGCGGCGTCGCGCAGATAGCTGCCGTAGATGTGCAGCGAGTCGCTGATGTCCACGTATCGTCCCACCCGCACGGGGACGCCGCGTTTCTCGGCGATCTGCGCCGCGATGGTCCGTTGCAGGTCCGTCAAGGCGTAGACATTCATGAACCACGCCTTGTAGAGGTCGCGGCTGCGCCAGTGGGTGTTCATGTTCAGCGTCAGCTCGCCGGCCTCGTCGGTCACGAGCCGGCACCAGATCCGCTGGAGGCAGGGCGGGTCGTCGGTCTGTGGATCGGCCGTGGGCATCCAGGTGATCGCCTGGGCCCGCCGGCTGTGTCCGGCCCGCGCGAGGTAATCGACGATGTACTGGATCTGGTTGAACGCGCCGAACGGTTTGGCTGCGTTCGGGTCGCGCAGGTCGTCCACGGGACAATATGCGAACAGCCTCTCGTGATACGTATACGTCCACTTGCCGGCGGCCGGATCGATCCAGTGATCGTGGATGCCGCCCACCACTTCCTGCCGGTAAGCCTCCAGCTCCTCCGGGCCGCCCGGGAAGTTCTTGTGGATTCGCGGCTCGCGGAAAGGATCGGCCACGGTGATCATCACCGTCGCGTCCTTGCTGGGCGGGTCGTCGGGCTTGTCATACTGGGTCTTGACGTCGAAGCCCCGGTCCCAGACCGCCAGCACCGCCTTCTCCCACGCCTCGGGCAGGCACCCGGCCTCGATCGAAATGACGGGAATGTTCCCCACCTGCGTCGTTACGGACATTGGCGATCATCCTCCTTGTTCTGGCTGCGACTTACTTTAAGAGTTTTGCAAAATGGAGAATATATTCTTCAAGGAAATCGTTGGTGTGATTTCCTTGAAGACGGGATCACACACCAAGACGCAAAACACATACGTTCCCGGGAGGAAAAATCACCCAAGAGGTCTTTCCTCCCTAAAGTAAGCCTAATCTCCATTTTGCAAAAGTTCAACTACTTGTAGAAACTGCTCACGTCCTTTTCCTGGTCGGTGATGTTGTACATGGTGTGATAGCGCTCGGGCAGGTCGGCGAGCATCCGCTTGGCCTGGAAGGCGTATTCGCTCTTGGGCCAGCGCTGAATGATCTCGCGGCAGTCCTTGACCATGCGGGCCGGCGTCATCATGGGCAGCCGGGATTGCTTGAATTCCATCTTCGCGTGCTCGAACAGCTTCTGCGCCTGGAGGTCCTGCTCGAAGGGCAGCTTCTCGAAGGTCGGCTGCGGCGGCTGCGGCGCCGGCTGCGCTGCCTGCGGTTGCGTCGTGGTCGCGGGCTGGGTCGGTTGCGGCTCCTCGGTCTGGGGCTGGACACTGTACTTCTCGTCGTCCTCCTGCCACTGGTCGTAGACGGTCTTGGGCTTGTCGGAAGAGCTCTCGGCCCGCGGCGCCGAGGAGCCGGACGGCTCGCCCGACATGAACTTGCCCGCCACGACGATCACGATAAAAACCGCAACCACCGCAGCGGCTATTTTCAACCAGATTGAATTCATTATGCTACTCCTCACTGAACTCTTGCAAAATGGAGATCAGGCTTACTTTGCAAAACTCTTCTCCTTATTCTTGCCGGAATCAGTACGCCGTCGTTGCAGCGGTCGCGAAAGAAGGCGCACCGGCTGGTTTCGAGCCTGGCGATGCCTCCCGGCCGTTTCCCCATCCGGCCCCGGCCGGCCGCACCGGCGGCTACCCCCTCGCGAAGATGCCATCGTACCACGTCCGTCCAGCCCGCGAAAGAGAATTTGCCCGCCCGTATTGCCCTTGAAGGAGTGAAACGCTCCCATGAGACGCGCAATCTACGTGGCGATGGCTCGCATGGACCAGCCGTTGAAAGGGCACAGGCCTGTCCGGTATAACGGGGACCGGCTCCTGGATGATGTTCATGTGGAAAGGAGAGGTACTCGTATGCTCGCATATCACGTATGGCAAAGGGCCTGGACCGGACCGAAGGGCCGAGCACGGTCCGTTGGCTTTGTGTCGGTCCTGTTCGTCGTAGCGTTGGCGGCAGGCCTCGGTTCGGCCTCGGAAACAGGTATCCCCACCTACTCGGATCTCAAAGCAGATATCGAGACGGCATACGATGCATCAAGATAGAGTTCAATATCTCGAGGACACCGGGCCCTCGTGCAAGACGTCGGAAGAGGACAGAGCTGTGGGTGGCGCCGGAGATGTCGTTTTCGCTGGTCCGGGCACGCTTCCGGGACAACGGCCCGACCCAATTCAAGGACTTTGTGCTGACGGAGAGCTATGACGCGGTCTACGAAGAGTCAGAGGAATTCGACGGCGTATGGCTGCTGAAGCATCTTCGGACAGTGGACAATCGCCCTTCAACGCCGGGAGGCATCCACAACCGCGATCATGACACGAGCAAACGCCTGGAGGTAACGATCGAGAAGACGGAGCTGGATGTCGCGATCCCGGATGAGACCTTCACCCTCGAAGGACTGGGTGTCCCGGCCGGCACCAAGATCTACAACGCCTCCCCGGCCGCCCACCCCCTGACCTACTACCACAGATTCCCCTGGTAACCCCCGCCGTCCCCACCAATGACAAGGTACTCGCCCCTGCAGGTGTCGAAGTCTCCAGCGTTCGGGGCAAGGGGTGGATTGTGGGGGCGGGGTGGATTATCATGGAGGATGGACACAGATGTGCACGAGATAAACACGGATTCGGCCCCGTCATGGCGGGCGCGGCGAGGCAATCTCCCGGGCCACGGGCCACGGACGACGGATTTCAAACCGCAAAATACGCGGAATACGCGAAGAAACGACTTTCTGCCACAGAGCACACCGAGGAGATCATCAACTACGCCCAATCGCCAATCCCCGCGCCCAAAGCAAAACTCGCCACTCAAAACGCAAAACTGCTCCCTCCCCCAACCCAAGACTAAAAACTCCTTTTTTCTTGCCTATTTCCACACACCACCATAGCATAGACAGAATAAGCCCCTTAGGATGTTGCGATGGATACGTCCGAGCCCACGTGGACCGGACAAATGCGGTTAGGCCGTACTGCGGGTCGGCTGAAAGGAGTAGGATGGCAGAGGGCGTGCTAGACCCTGTACAAGCGTGATTTCTTTGCCTTTGGGGGGCGGGAATTTGTCGAA
>CAYPZL010000088.1:0-22487 GCA_964415045.1 uncultured Pirellulales bacterium
CCAACGATTTCCTTGAAGAATATAAGCCTAATCTCCATTTTGCAAAACTCTACCTGGAAACTAAAAACTGACATCCTCATGGCAACTGCGCCAACGTCAATATCGCGGTCGCCACAATGTCGTCCACCGTCGCGCCGCGGGAGAGATCCGCGACCGGCCGGGCAAATCCCTGGAGCAGGGGACCGATCGCCTGGGCCCCGGCCATGTACTGCGTCAGTTTATACGCAATGTTCCCGGAATTCAGGTCGGGAAAGATCAGCACGTTGGCCCGCCCGGCCACCGGGCTCTCGCCCTTGACCTTCTTGGCCGCCACGCGCGGGATCAGGGCTGAATCGGCCTGAAATTCCCCGTCGATGGCCAGATCCGGCTCGCGCGACCGCGCGATGGCCAGGGCTTCCCGGACTTTGGCCACGGCCGGACCCGAGGCGCTGCCCTTCGTGGCGAACGACAGCATCGCCACCCGGGCCTCCTCGCCCAGAAGCCGCTGCGCGCTGACCGCCGAAGCCAGCGCGATATCGGCAAGCTGCTCCGGCGTCGGGTCGATGTTGACCGCGCAATCGGCATAGATGAAAGGCTTGTCCTTCTGGCCCTCGAAGCTGGGGATCACCATGAGAAAACAACTCGAAGGCGTGCTGATCCCGGGCAATAGTCCGAGCGTCAGGACACCGGCCTGAATGAGGGTGGCCGTGGCGCCGGCGGCGCCGGCTACGACCGCATCGGCGTCGCCCTGCGCTACCATCATGCCCCCGTAGAACAGGGGCTTGACCACGATCCGCCGCGCCACCGCCGGCGTGATGCCCTCCCTTTTCCGACTGTATTGCTCGGCATAGACGTCGAGCCGGTCACTCTGCTTCGGATCGATGGTGGGGATGCCATCCAGGCTCACACCGGCGCCGGCCTCGGCCGCCTCGATCTGTTCGGCCTTTCCCAGCACAATCGGCTCGGCGATCTTCTCGTCCTTGAGCCGCCGCGCCGCCGCTACGATTCGCTCGTCCCTGCCCTCAGGCAAAACAACGGACAAGCCCCTGCCAACCACCTTCTCACGAAAACCACTCACAATCTCCATCATGTGGGTCTGTTTCTCCGTGCAACATGCTGCAGGCCATAACTTCCGTTCACTCCATTGCGGAGTCCAAAACGTACCCTATGACAAAGGGCGGCGTAACGCAAGGCCAAACTCCCGCTTTGTGGCCTCAAAGGCGCTTTTTCAATCGAAGCCAACACTTATCCCACACCAGGTCTTGCATGTCCCAGCCAATGGTGGTAGGTTGTGGCCCGTGATTTCCTGGACCGTAAGTCTGCTTGGGATCGGGCCTCCAACCGTTGTACTCTCCGAGTTCGATGCGTATCCCTCGGAACAACCGCCCCGCCTCAATGTCCGGGAACGTAGCAACCATACTAATCGGATACGAGCGCGTGTAGGAAAATGAGTGACAACCAGCGTACGATCCTGACCCCGGTAGAGGCGGCCGCCGTTGACGGCTCGCCTTTCGACGTCCTCTACCGGCCGACGGAAAAGATTCCGGCCATCGTCGTGGAGAACTTCCCGGCGCTGGGCAAATTAGCGGCGATGCGTTTCATCGAGTGGGTGCAGGACCACCCCGGCGGCGTGATCTCGCTGCCCACGGGCAAGTCTCCCCAGCACTTCATCATGTGGGTCCGGCGGCTGCTCGGCGGCTGGGAGGCACCGGAGATACGGAAAATCCTGGAAGAGGCAGGCATCGATCCGGCGCGGAAACCGGACATGGCGGGCCTGCACTTCGTGCAGATCGACGAGTTCTATCCCATGGACTCGTCCCAGCACAACAGCTTCCACCACTACGTGAAGCATTTCTATATCGAAGGCTTCGGCCTCGATCCGGCCAAGGCCCTGCTGATCGATTCCACCGCCATCGGCCTGCGCCCGGGTGAGACGCTCACCGATGTCTGGCCCGACGGCCACGTGGACCTGACGCTGCGGTATCGCCAGGCGGCCGGGCACCTGGAAACGCGACAGAAGGCCCTGCTCGAAGAGATCGACCAGTGGTGCATGGAGTACGAGCAGCGGATCCGCGCCCTGGGCGGGATCGGCTTCTTCTTGGGCGGAATCGGCCCGGACGGGCATATCGGCTTCAACATCAAGGGCTCCGATCACAACTCGACCACGCGACTGTGTCCGACCAACTACGAGACGCAGGCGGCGGCCGCGACCGACTTGGGGGGCATCGAGGTCGCCCGCCGGCGCCTGGTCATTACCATCGGGCTGCGAACGATCACGCGGAATCCGGACTGCACGGCCATCGTCATCGCCGCCGGCCAGGCCAAAGCGGCCCTGGTCGCCCAGGCCATCCAGTCGGACGGCCATATCGACACGCCCGCAAGCTGCCTGGGACAATTGCCCAACGCGCGGTTCTATCTCACGCGCGGCGCCGCGACCGGCCTCATCGAGCGGCAGGTCAGGGTCCTCGAAACCGCACCGGCCATCAGCGACGCTGACGTCGAGAAGACCCTGGTCGATCTGGCCTGGCGACGCCGGAAGCCTCTGCTGGCGCTGACCGAATCCGACTGCCGGGACGACCGCACGGTTTCGGCGGTCCTTAAGCATCGCAGCGAGCCGCTGCCGGCCCTGACGCAGATGGTCCACAAGAGCCTCGAAGCGAAGATTGCCAACGGGCTGCGCGTCTACAAGGACAAGTGCTTCCTGCACACGGAGCCGCACCACGACGACATCATGCTGGGCTACTTCGCCCAGGTCGTCCGCCATTTTCGCCGGCGGGCGAACGAGCACCACTTCGTGACCCTCACCAGCGGCTTCACCTCCGTCACGAACGACTTCATGCGGGGCCAGATCGCCTGCCTGCGCCGGTTCCTCGACACGACCGAGTTTCAGGAACTGCTGGCCCAGGGCTACTTCGGCGGGGGCAACGTAATCGAACGCAACCGCGACGTGTGGCAGTACCTCGACGGGGTAGCCGCCGCAAACGAGCATGACAAGGAAGAAGGCTGCGCCCGGCGTTTTCTACGCAACCTGGTCGAGCTGCTGGACACGAGTTGCCTCACCGACATGGAAGGTTGCCTGGAAGAGCTGGATCACTACTTCGCCACCGCCTATCCGGGCAAGAAGGACCCCGAGCACATCCAGAAGCTCAAGGGGATGTGCCGGGAGTGGGAGGCCGAATGCCTCTGGGGCTACTACGGCTGGCAGTGCCAGAATGTCCGCCACCTGCGGTTGGGCTTCTACACCGGCGACATCTTCACCAAAGAGCCCACGATGACGCAGGACGTGCCCCCGATCGTGGCCGAGCTCCAACGCGTCGATCCCGACGTGATTACCGTGGCCTTCGATCCCGAGGCCAGCGGACCCGACACGCACTACAAGGTCATGCAGGCCCTGGCCGAAGCGATCCGGGTGTATCGCAACAACCATGCAAAGCCCGACCTGAAGATCTGGGGCTATCGCAACGTCTGGTTCCGGTTCGATCCGTCCGAGGCCAACGTCTTCGTCCCGGTGACCCTGGCGATGTTCTCGATCATGCACGACGCGTTCATGAACTCCTTCATAACGCAGAAGAGCGCCTCGTTCCCGAGCTACGAATATGACGGGCCGTTCTCGCAGTTGGCCCAGCGTATCCAGGTCGAGCAGTATCGCAAGCTCAAGACCTGCCTGGGCCGGGAGTGGTTCTACAATCACCCCAACGCGTTGATTCGCGCCACCCGCGGCCTGGTCTTCCTGCGCGAAATGTCGCCCGACGAGTTCTTCCAGTCCTGTCGGGAGTTGCGCAAATCCCTCGAAGACCGCTGACCGCCGCGAACGTCACGGCCCCGTCAGTATTGCCGGCGCAGGGCCCCCCGACTGTGCGCATGCGGACGGATCGGTTCGCATGCGCGGTTGGCGGGCGGAAATCTCTTGCGGTTGGGACGAACGGACGTTGAAATGGGCGATCATGGACGCTGTCACGATCAACACGCTCAAGGCCATCCGGTTCGAGAGGCCGGAGCACATTCCGGTCATCTTCTGGATCAACCCGGCCTGCTGGCACCACTACCGGCCGGACGACCTCTTCGAGCTCATGGCCGAGCATCCGATTCTCTTCCCCGAGTTCGATCCGCAGGACAAGACGATTCCCGAGCTCGCTCCGTGGGAGTCTGCGGCCGCGCCCTACGAGGACGCCTGGGGCTGCCTCTGGGAAACGACGGACGACGGAATCACGGGCACTGTCACGCGGCATCCGCTGGCCGATTGGGACGCCCTGTCGCGTTTCACACCGCCGGACCCCGCGTGGACCAACGGACTGACCGGAATCGACTGGTCCGCGATGAAGGAGCGGGCGCTCGAGATCGAGGCCTCCGGCAAGCTCCCCGCCGCCAGCCTGGAACACGGTCACACGTTTCTGCGCCTGAGCTACCTGAGGGGATACGAAAACGTGCTGTTCGATATGATCGACGCAGAGCCCCGGCTGGGGTCGTTGATCGAAATGGTCGAGACGTTCAGCATCGGTCTCGTGCGACGGTACATTGACGTGGGCGCGGCGATGATCTGCTATCCGGAGGACTTGGGCACGCAGAACGGTCCCATGCTCTCGCCGGAGCTTTTCCGCAAGTTCATCCTGCCGGTGTACCGCAACGTGATCGCCCCGGCGCGGAACGCGGGCTGCCTGGTGCACATGCACTCGGACGGTGACATTCGCGAGCTGGCGGACGACCTCCTGGCCGGCGGGGTCGACGCCCTGAACCTCCAGGACCTCGTCAACGGCATCGACTGGATCGCCGCGAGGCTCAAGGGGCGCGTGTGCATCGATCTCGACGTCGACCGCCAGAGTGTGACGCGGTTCGGCGGCCCGGCCCGCATCGACGCGTTGATCCGCGAGGAGGTCGAGAAGCTCGGCAGCCGCGAGGGAGGGCTGATGATGATCTACGGACTGTACCCGGGCGTGCCGCTGGAGAACGTCAAGGCCCTGATGGACGCGATGGAACGCTACGCGGGCTTCTATGCGTGACGGATAACGGGCGGGGACGCGCGGCGGCGAAGCAACGACAAACTGAAGGTTGAACCAAGAGGAGCCGGGACATGAACGAACTCGGCGTGGGAATCATCGGCTGCGGTGCGGTGGCCGGAGAATACGTCAAGGCGTTTCAAAACGACGCGCGCTCGGAGATCCGCGCGCTGGTCAGCCGCAGCCGCACCGGCGCCGAGCGCTACCGCGACGCGCACGATCTCCGCTGCTCCATCGAAACGAACGCCGAGGCAATGCTGCGCGACAACGGCATAGACGTTGTCGTGGTCAGCACGCCGCACGATGCGCATACGCCGTACGTGGTCGCCGCCGCCGAGGCCGGCAAGCACGTCATTATCGAAAAGCCCGTCGCGATAACCCTCGAGGACCTGCAAAAACAGCTCCGGGCCGTCCGGACCAACAACGTCAAGACGCTCGTCGGTTTCGTGCTGCACTGGAACCCGCTGCTGATGACCATCGACCGGCTGATCGAGGAGGGCGCGTTCGGAAACATCTTCATGGTGGAAGTGGACTACATGCACCGGATCTGGATGACGCCGGAGGAGAAATGGCTGGGCAGCCGGCGGCGCAGCGGCACCGCCGTCCTCACCGGAGGCTGTCACGCAGTGGACGCGATGCGCTGGTTCGCGCGGAGCGAGGCCGAGGAGGTCTGCGCCTACCAAGTGCAGACGGAGAACCCCATCGAGTATCCCGGGACCATCTCCGTCAACGTCAAATTCAAGGACGGCAAGATCGGCCGCACGACCACCATGTTCGATGCGCAGATGCCCTACCGGTTCAACATCGGCGTCTATGGCACCGAGGGATCGATCCGCAACAATGAGCTGTTCGCCCCGAAGCTGCTGCCGGGCCAGAACAACTTCACGAAGATCCCCTGCGTCCTGCCCGACAGCGGGGACGTCGCCCACCATCCGTTCCAGGGCGAGGTCTCGCATTTCCTGGACTGTATCCTCGACGACAAGCGTCCCTTCCCGGACCTTGAAGACGCGGCCCAAACGCACGCCATCTGCTTTGCCGCCGATCTTTCGGCAGAATCCGGACGACCCGTGAAAATCAGCGAACTCGGCGACCTGTAGCGCCCCGCGTCACGGGGACGGGGACACGCCCGGGTTTATAAGAGGAGTTTTACAAAATGGAGATCAGGCTTATATTCTTCAAGGAAATCGTTGGTGTGATTTCCTTGAAGACGGGGCTTAATTACCAACACCCAAGGCACTTACGTTCTCGGGAGGAAAAAATCGAGAAGGAGGTTTTTCCTCCTAAAGTAAGCCTGATCTCCATTTTGCAAAAGTCCGGTCTATAGAACACATTCGGAGAAAAGAACATGACGGACAAAACCAGTCGCAGAGAATTCCTGAAAAACCACGGCGCGCTGGGCCTTGGCGCCGTTCTGGCCGGGACGGGGCTCGCCGAAGACGCCGCAGCGTCCCCGACCCGAACGGCCCCGCTCGAAAAGGTGCGCGTCGGTATCGTCGGCGTGGGCGGACGAGGCAACAGCCTGCTGGGCAACCTCCTGCAGATGAAGAGCGATGTCGAGGTTCGCGCCGTTTGTGACATCCACCGCAGCCGGGCCGAGGGCGCCCGCGCCCGCGTCGCCCAGGCAGGCTCCCCCAAACCCGAGGCCTACTTTGGCGACGAGTATGTCTGGAAGAAGTTCATGGACCGCGACGACCTGGACGCGGTGATCGTCGCGACCTACTGGGAGTGGCACACGCCCATGGCCGTCTATGCCATGAAGACCGGAAAATACGTGGGCGTCGAAGTGCCCGCCGCCTACACGCTCGAGGAGTGCTGGGAGCTCGTCAACACGTAC
The DNA here is from genome assembly GCA_964415045.1 of uncultured Pirellulales bacterium. Lineage (GTDB taxonomy): Bacteria > Planctomycetota > Phycisphaerae > Sedimentisphaerales > Anaerobacaceae > CAYPZL01. The sequence goes on from CAYPZL010000088.1 coordinate 6,808, forward strand.
GAGCAGACGGGCGTGCCCTGCATGATGCTCGAAAACTGGAGCTTCCGCAGCGACAACCTGGCCGTGCTGAACATGATCCGCATGGGACTGCTGGGCGAGATCATGCATTGCCACTGCGCCCATTCCCACGACTGCATCGACCACTGGTTCTTCGACCGCCAGACCGGCAAAGACCGCTGGCCGGCGAAGTACCTCGTCGAGCACAACCGCGACCAGTACCCGACGCACCAACTGGGCCCGGTCATAAGCTGGATGGACATCAACCGGGGCGACGCGTTCGATTACGTCACCGCCACCGCCACCGAGGCGGTCGGCATCAACGAGTATTTCGCGGAAAAGTTCGGACCGGACCATCCCAACGCCAGGCGCAAGTTCGCCCAGGGCGACATCGTCACGACCGTCGTGCGCACGAAGAAGGGCAAGAGCATCGTCATCAACTACGATATGCAATTGCCCCGGCCCTACGACAATCGCTGGCTCATCCAGGGCACGCGCGGGCTGTACAACGAGCAGCGCGAGGCCGTGTACCTCAAGGGCAAAAGCCCGCAATACCATCAGTGGGAACCGTTCGCCCCGTACCACGAGCAGTACCGCCACGCCTGGACGAAAGAGCCCGCCCTCGGCGGCCACGGCGGCACGGACGTGCGCGAGCTGCGGCTCTTCGTCGACGCCGTCAAGAACGCGACGCAGACCCCGATCGACGTGTACGACTCCGTCATCATGTGCGTGCACGGCCCGCTCTCGGAGATGTCCATCGCCCGGGGCAGCGCGCCCGTGAAAGTCCCCGACTTCACGAGAGGCAAATGGCAAACGAGAAAGCCCTACTTCGCCCTCGACATGAAAGCATAGCCGCGTGTCGCGACGGGTGGCAGCGTCAAGGCCGAAGGCCTTGGCGATGGTTTGGGCCGAACGGGGAAAAAGGCCATCGCCAAGCGGCGTTTGACGCCGCCACCCGGTGCTCGTGACAACAGTCCTACGGTAATGCAAACGGCAAGGGAAAGAGATGATCAGCATTTCAGGAACCCTGTCCAAGGCGTGGATGCACCGGGCCCTCGGCGTGGCGTTCGACCGCGACTACTACTTCGATCCGGACAAGCGTCACGCGGTGGATTGCCGGTGCAATGAATATGCGGCCGAGACGTTCCCCGGGACGGGGCTGTTCTATTCGGAATCGAATCTGGGCCGGCTGGCATACTGGGACCGGAGCCAGGTGCTCGTCGGCGGCATCCAGCCCAACATGATTCTGGGCATGCTGCTGGGCGCCGAGTTCGTGCCGGCCGTCGACCGGGACGCCGACATCACGCCGGCTTGCCTGGCGGGCCGGGCGCCCGCCGATCTGCCCGCGCCCGAGACGCTGGCAGACCATGATCTCATCAAGCTCTTCGACGAGCAGATCACCCGGTTGCGAAACGAAGCCCAAGGCCGACTCCGCCCGATCCCGCCTTTCTTCTGGGACGCCTCGGGCCGGGCGGCGATCCACGGCGTGCTCACCACGGCGCAAAAGCTCTACGGCGAGACCATCTTCCTGGACATGATGACCGAGCCGGAAAAGTGCACCGAAATCATGGACTGGATCGCCGACGCCTGCATCGTGCTGTGCCGGCATTTCGCAGAGATCGCGGATGTGCCCCTCGTCGATATTCATGTGGGCGAATGTTCCTCGTGCATGGTCGGCCCGGCCCTGATCGAGCAGTTCGTCGTGCCCGCCACGTCGCGGATCGGCCGGGCGCTCGGGCCTATCCGCCTCCACTCATGCGGCCCCAGCACGCACCTGCTGGCGGTTTTCGCAAAGATCGACTCCCTGCACTCCCTCGACCTGGGCGGCGAAACCTCCATCGCCAGAGCCAGAGAGATCTTCGGTCCCGAAATGCCGCTGAGCATCACCCCCCTGCCCGGTGACATGTCCGCCGACGCAGCGCAGCCCATCCTGGACTGGGCCCGACGCATCCTCGACGAAAACGCCGGAGGCCCCCTCGAATTCGTCTACCACCTCGAACCGACCTACAACATCGACACGATCCGGGCCCTGACAGACTTCCTGAAACACCGGGAAGGGTTCGAGAATCCATCACGTTCAGATAGATAAGGTGCGTTCCGCAGGCTGACCGTTGCCGAAGGCGTGCGCCGATCCTTCCGCCCTTTGCGTTGCGCCGGCCGCCGCCGTGTGACTCCGCCGTTGTCGTTTCCCCGGCGGCGCCGCGAGCTGGAACTGGAAAGACATTCCCGCGGAAATCATCGACAAGAAGTACGATCCAGGCGCCGGCTGAGACGCTCGCGGCGGCACTCTGGACAACAAGCAACCTCGATTGAAGAACGAATCCCACGCGTATCACGTTGCCTTCGGCCGGCGGACTGATATAATCCGATAGTGTCATTGAACGAATTCCAACCTTTTAGGGAGGATGTCTCGATGTCACAAGAAAAACAGATTTCCAGACGCAGCTTCATCCGTCAAGCCGCGGCCACGGGCACGGCCGGCGTGGCGGTCCCGTATTTCGTCCCGGGCAACGCCCTGGGAGGCCAGGGCACGCCGGGCGCCAACGACAAGATCGGCGTGGGCCTGATCGGCTGCGGCGGCATGGGCCGGGCCAACCTGAGGGCCTGTGCCGGTCGGCCGGACGTCGTGGTCACCGGCGCCTGCGATATCTGGAAACCCCGGCGGGATGCCGTCGTCGCCCAGCACAAAGACACCGCCAAGGGCTATCACGATTACCGCGAGATGCTCGAGTCCAGGAACATCGATGCGGTGATTATCGCAACGCCCCCACACTGGCACTGTCGCATGGCCGTCGATGCCTGCGAGGCCGGCAAAGACCTCTACCTGCAAAAGCCCATGACGCTGCACGTCGCCGAAAGCTTCGCCGTCCGCAATGCCGTGCGCAAGCACAAGCGGGTCTGCCAGATCGGCACGCAGATCCACGCCGGACAAAACTACCGCCGCGTGGTGGAGTTCGTTCGCTCGGGCAAGCTGGGCGCCATCAGCGTCGCGCGAACGTTCAACGTCATGAACCAGGGCCCCAACGGCATCGGCAACCCGCCGAACAGCGATCCGCCGCCCGAAATCGACTGGGAACGCTGGGTCGGTCCCGGGCCCATGCGCCCCTACAATCCCCTCCTGGTGCGCGACGCCTACAACAACTGCTCCTTCATGGCCTTCAGCGGCGGCTGGACGCCCGGCATGGCCCCGCACATTGTTGATCTGCCCGTCTGGGCTTTGGATCTGGGCTATCCCAGCGTGACGTATTGCTCGGGCGGGCGATACGTCATCAAGGATGCCGGCGACGCCCCGGACGTGCAGGAAGTTGTGTGGCAATACCCGAACTTCACCCTGACCTGGATGATGTCTCTGGTCAACAGCTTCGCTTTCGATTTCGGTCGCGGCACACCGGCCCGGAGACTGGGGATTTATTTCCATGGCGTCAACGGTACGCTGTACGCCAACTACGGGATGCACGAAATCGTGCCGGAGGGCGACTTCCTCAAGGACGCCGAGCCCCCGGAACAATCGATCCCGCCCTCGCCCGGCCACGAGCGGGAATGGCTCGACTGCATCCGGACGCGCCAGCAGCCAAGCTGCAGCCCGGACTACCACTGCAAGATCGACGTGCCGATCTGCCTGGCGAATCTGTCCATGAAGCTGGGCCGGGCCGTCCGCTTCGACCCGACGCGGGAGAAGATTCTCGACGAGGAAGCCGCACATCTGGCCGTTCCGGAGTACCGCAGCCCGTGGAAATTCCCGCGTCAATACATCTGAGCCAAGGCGGGCAGCATCCGGAACAAGACGACAATCTACACGTGAGAAGGACTTGCATGAAACCCACCCTTCTGGTCCTGGCCGCCGGCTTGGGCACGCGCTACGGAGGACTCAAGCAAATCGACTCCGTCGGCCCGAACGGGGAGACACTTATCGACTACTCGATCTACGACGGGATCCGGGCCGGATTCGGAAAGGTGGTCTTCGTCATTCGGCACTACTTTGAACGGGCTTTCCGGGAAAAGGTGAGCCGCAAATTCGAAGGCCGGGTCGAGATCGCCTGCACCTATCAGGAGCTCGACGCCGGCCTCGGAGATTTCGAGCTGCCGCCGGACCGGGAGAAGCCCTGGGGGACCGGCCACGCGATCCTGATCAGCCGGGACGCGATCGACGGGCCCTTTGCGGTTGTCAACGCCGACGACTATTACGGCGCCGACGCCCTCGGCGCTATGGTTCGATTCCTGACGGCTGAAGGCCACACGTCGAATGAATATGCGATGGTTGGCTATACGCTCAGGAACACGTTGAGCCGGTACGGGACCGTCGCTCGCGGCGTCTCTCGATGCGACGAGCGCATGTATCTCGAAGAGATCGTGGAGCGCAAGAGTATCGAGAAGACGGGCGAGGGCGCGCGGTATATCGACGACGACGGCACGGCCCACGCCCTGACGGGAAACGAGATCGTCTCCATGAACTTGTGGGGATTTCAGCCGTCGATCTTCTCGTACCTTCAATCGCAATTCGCCCGTTTTCTCCAAAATCGAGGCCACGAACCCGGGGCGGAGTTCTTCATCCCATCGGTCGTCGATGAGCTCATCCGAGGCAAACAAGCCTGCGTGAAAGTCCTGCACACGAACGATTCGTGGTTCGGCATCACCTATCGCGGGGACCGGGCCATCGCCGCGAAGTGTATGCGAGACCTGATCGACAAAGGCGTCTATCCCGAAAGCCTCTGGGGTCCGTAGTGAAACACGACTTTGCAGCCATCCTGAAACACTTCCGTACCGGCGGCGGGCCAACCGACGTCGCGGCGGTGACCCGCGGGCACATCAACGACACCTACGTCGTGACGACCGAAGATCGCGGGGCGTCGGTCCGATACGTGCTCCAGAGAATCAACCACGCCGTCTTCAAAGATCCGCCTCGGATGATGGCGAACATCCTGCGCGTCACCGAGCACATACGCGCCAAGGTGCTGAGCGGCGATCCGGACATGGCGCCGCGCCAGTTGACGGTCATCGGCACGGACGACGGCACGGGGTGCCACGAAGACGCCGACGGCAACTTCTGGCGCGTCTACAACTTCATCGAGAACGCCCGGACCTACGACACGCTCGCATCTGCCGAACTTGCCTGCGAAGCGGCGCGCATGTTCGGCTGGTTCCAGAGGATGTTGCTCGACCTGCCCGGGCCGCCGCTGCACGAGACCATCCCGGACTTTCACAACACGCCTCGGCGTCTCGAAGTCTTCCGGGGCGTCCTGGCGGCGGACGCTCACAATCGCGCGAAAGAGGCCGGGGGTGAAATCGACTTCCTCCTCGAAAACGCTTCGATCTGCGACATCCTTCCCGATCTGGCCGAGCGCGGCGCGATCCCGGTCCGCATCGCGCACAACGACACCAAGATCAACAACGTTATGCTGGACGAGCACACCAACCGGGGTGTCTGCGTCATCGATCTCGACACGGTCATGCCGGGCTTTTCCCTCCACGACTTCGGAGACCTGGTGCGAACGGCGGCCTGCCCGGCCGCAGAGGACGAGCGCGACCTGTCGAAGGTGACGATCGACCTGTCCCTGTTTGAGGCCCTGGTTCGCGGCTTCGCCCGGGAGGCAGACGGCTTTCTCACGCCCGCCGAGAAAAAACACCTGGTCTTTGCCGGGAAACTCATCACCTACGAGCAGTTCATCCGCTTCTTGACGGATTACATAGCGGGCGATACCTACTACAAAGTGCAGCGTGAAAGGCACAATCTGGACCGCTGTCGCACGCAGATGAAACTGGTTCAGTGCATAACCGAACGGGAAGAGGCCATGAACGGAATCGTTCAACGAGTGCTTGAGAGCCTCTCTGCCGAGGCGACGTAGCCCGCCGGGGGCTTGTCGGCCGTCAATGGATTGGGATCCGCACTGTGTGAAAGGGGCAACCATGCTAACGAAAGCTCACACATACCGCTGGCTCTACATTGGAATCGCCCTTTCCCTGCTTGGCACCGGCGGTCAACCCGCCGGCGCGGAGCTTGCCTTCCCGGGTCCGTCGCCGGGACGCGCGAAGGCGTCGATAAAAAACGCCGAACTGGTTCTGAGCAATGATGCGATCACGTGCAAGTGGACTATAAGCGAAGGACGTCTTCGACCCGAGTCGGTGACGGATGAGCTTTCCAACGACACCCTGGACCTGCGGCAATCCCAGTGTTTCCAACTCATCCTGGCGAACGGACAGACGCTGAAAGCCTCGGATTTGCGGATTGTTCGGGAACCACAGATCGACGAGATAACAGGGGATCGAGAATCGCTACGTCTGGGCGAACGCTACCACGGCAAGCGAATCCGAATGCGATTGGCCTGGCCCGATGACGATCTGGCGATCGAGTGGAGCGTCCTGCTGCGCGACGGCTCGAACTATGTCCAACAGCAGATTGAGCTCCAGGCCGGGGAGACGCCCGTCGATCTGCAGGAGATCGTTCTGGTGGAATTGGCAACGCCGCCGGCTCAACCGGCCGGCACGGTGGACGGCTCTCCCGTGACGGTCGGCAACCTGTTCTTCGCGTTTGAGCATCCCCTGTCGAAGATCCGGATCGCCGAAGCGGAGCGTCTGGTGCGATGCAGTCTGCCCCGAAGCCGCGCCCTCGAAGCGCACGAAATGGAAACGTGCAGTTCCGTAATCGGTGTGGTTCCCGACGGGCAGCGCCGACGGGGCTTCCTGTACTATGTGGAGCGCGAGCGGGTGCAGCCGTACAGGCCGTTCCTGCATTACAACAGTTGGTACGACATCGGTTACGGGGCCGAGAAGATACTCGAGCCGGCGGCCCGGCAGGTGATCGAGCTGTTCGGCAAAGAGCTGATCGAGAAACGCGGCGTGGTTATGGACTCGTTCGTCCCGGACGACGGCTGGGACGATCCCCCCTCGCTGTGGCGGTTCCACGAAGGCTTCCCCGAAGGATTCACTTCCCTGCAGCGGGCGGCGGAACGATACGATTCGGCGCTGGGCGCGTGGCTGAGCCCCTGGGGAGGGTACGGGCAAGCCAAACAGGAAAGAATGAAATATGGCCGCCAGCAGGGTTTCGAGACGAACAAGACCGGTTTTTCGCTGGCCGGCCCGCGGTACTACCGCCGATTCCGCGACGTCTGCGTGGGAATGGTCCGGGACTATGACCTGAACTATTTCAAGTTCGACGGGATCGGCTCGGGCGGCGCGCCGAGCGGCGTACCCGCCGAGTTCGCCGGCGACGTGGAAGCCCTCTTGCGTTTGATCGGCGAGCTGCGCGAGGCCAGAGCGGACCTGTTCATCAATGTCACGACCGGAACGTGGCCGTCGCCTTACTGGCTGTGGCACGGGGACTCGACCTGGCGCTCGGGCTCCGACTGGAGCACCTGCGGTTGGGGCTCCAAACGCCAGCAGCAGGTCACGTACCGGGACAACCAGACCTACCACAACGTAGTGCAACGCGCACCCCTGTACCCGATCAATTCCCTGATGACCCAGGGCGTCATGTTCGCCAACCACGGACTGCCCCAGGAGCGTGGCGGACTCGTGGCGGACATCCGGGCGTTCTTCGCCAGCGGTACGAACTGCCAGGAACTCTACATCACGCCCTCGCTGCTGGACGCGGAGGCCTGGGACGCCCTGGCCGAGGCGGCGCGGTGGTCGCGCGACAATGCGGACGTGCTCGTGGACACGCACTGGGTCGGCGGCGACCCGGCCAAAGGCGATGTCTATGGCTGGGCGTCGTGGTCGGCCCGCAAGGCGATCCTGGCGCTGCGCAATCCCAAGGACGCGCCCGGCGCGATTGCCCTCGACGTCGGGGAGGCGTTCGAGTTGCCTCCGCGCGCGGCTCGAATCTACGGGTTGAGAAGTCCCTGGAAGACGGACGATGCCGGGCGAATCACGATCCTGGCGGCCGGCCGAAAACACACGTTCGAATTGGAGCCCTTTGAAGTGCTCGTCTTCGATGCAACACCGCTTTCGAGCATACCGGGGCAGACGCGATAGCCGCCCAGGTGACCGCGCAACGCCGCGTCACATACGAATCATGATTCATCTTCGGACAGCTTGTCATCCTGAACGAAGCGCAGCGATCTGGGCTGCGGGTTTGAGAGACTTCCCGTTCGGAGACGAGTTCCTTCGCCTACGGCTCACAGTTTGCCCCGAGCACAAGCGAAGGGATGACCACGTCTCGCGCACGAGGGCATTTCTCAATCCTTGTCAGGGCTTGACGCCGGTTGCCAATCGGACCAGCGTTTCGTAATTCGCCATCACCCTGGGCGAGATGTGCCGGCCCACGGGGGATGCGGAAGGCATGAGCACGAAACCGCGACCCGGTCCCCGAGTTCCGTCGGCGAGCGTCTTTGCCACCACCTTCTCGAACGGGCCCGGGTCCATCGCTTCGATGTCACAGACCTCGATGTTGCCGAACAGCACCAGGTCTTTGCCATACTCGCGGCGTACGTCGGCGAGATCGACGTCCCCCTGCGGGGGCGGTTCGACGGGATCGATGGCGTCGGCTCCCATTCCAACGATAAAGTCCAGGACGGCGTGGATTCGGCCGTGCGAGTGAATGCGCGCGAAACCGCCGTGCTTCCGGATCGTCCGGACCATCGGCTGCGTGTAGCGCACCACGTATTCGTCAAACAGATGGGGAGGCAGATATGGCTCGGTTGCGTACTCCGGGCCGTAGATGCGCCAAAGGTGACCCGGAAAGGCGCGGGCCGTCTCCTCCGTGCGCGTGTAGATGGGGCCCGCGAGTTTCTCCAGCAAGCGGTGCAGCAACTTCTGTTCTGTCAGGGCAACGATGAGGAAATCCTGCATGGCAAAGAGGTACGCCGCCGCACAGATAGGGTCCTCCGTATCCACCATGACGATTCCCCGGTCGCCGAGCCTGCGGTCCTCCTCGACAAGCGGCGTGACATCAACCGTCTCGATCAGCAGCTCATCGGGCAGCTCCAGGTACGCTTTCAGATCATCCGTGTCCTTGAGCAGGTGTTCCGTCGTCCAGACCGTATCGAGATCGGGACTGCGCCGGGTCGCGGACGTCAGCGTACGTCCGCCCACGCGCAATGTCACGCGAGTGCAACGGCATCCGTCTTCGACGTACTCCTGCACCTGCCTGACATCCTCGAGCCGATCCGCCGCCTGCCGCTGGTCTGCCGGGTCCTGCGGATCGTACGACCGGGATCGCACGGGGCTGCGCATCCGGATCAAGTCGCTGTGTTCCTCGGCCAACTGTAGCAGGGGCCGCCACGAAGGATCGTGGTAGACGTTGAACTCGTCCGGGTCGTCGGCGTCGATGTCGAAGCCGCCGATCTCATAGAAGTTGACGGCGGGCCGGTCAACAGGCTCGCCCCGCAACGTGGCCATCAGCCTTTCACGACGCGTCATCATTTCGGTGCAGGCTCACCTTCCTCCGACGCGGCCGCTTGCTCCTTGAGACTCTTGAACAACGAGCGGATATTGAAGAAGCCGCCTATCGTCACGACGACCGCCAGGCCGGCAAAAACCGTTAGGCTCAAAAAGAAGAAGAACGACCAGAACTTTACCCAATCCATATTATGCATCCTCACGCTCAGTGTGATAGGCAGACTGCTTCTTATCCGGGAACAACAACGAACCGACGATCATCAACACGATGGCCAAACAGAGGACAAAGAGGCCGATGACGGCACTGGTAATGTCACCCTCAACTTTGAACAACGCCTTGATCGGGTCAAGCACGGGCGCACACAACTGCTGCATTCTCGACAACCCGAGAATGGCCAGGAACCCGCACAACAGAGCCAGATAGGCCCCGACGCGGCTGGCCCGCTTCCAGTACAGCCCGAACGCCAGCAAGGCAAACCCTCCGATCGAGTAGATAGCGCCGGAGATCGCCATGTAATCCCACAGGTCCTGTTCCAGCGGATACCACAATCCCCAGATCAGAATGAACAAGCCGATGGCCACGATGAAGATGCGCGTCAGAAGGAGCCGCGCCTTGGATGAAAGGCCCTTCTTGAACCAGGGCGCCACGACGTCCTGCGTCAGTACGGAGCTCCAGCACAGCAGGTAGCTGTCATGCGTGGACATGAAAGCCGCCAACATGCCCGCCGAGATAATGCCGAGGAAGCCGGTTGGCAGAATCTGGCTCAGGTAGAACGGCATCGCGGTCAGAGAGAGAGTCGAGTCGGCCTTGCCTTCAGGCGACAGGAACACCTCCTTCAGGGCGGTATTGTTGGCGATGAACACCAGAGCGCAAATCCCGAAGAAATAGGGAATCAGGAACCGAATCAGGAAACCCACGGACGAAAGCGTGTAGATTCTCCGGACGATTCCCGCGCTCTTGGCCGAGCAGGCTCGGATCACAGCCGTCTGCCAAACGGCGCAACTGACCAGTCCCATGAAGAACATCCACAGCACGTACGACCAGCCAAAGCCGGCCTCATCGAACGGATTGAAGCCGCTGGGCCCCATTTCCCAGGTGACCGTGTCAATGATATTGGTCCACCCCAGGCATCGGATCGACATGATGCTGGCAAAGATCAGACTGAATGACAGCACCACGAACTGGATGTAGTCGAGGATCGCCACCGAAACCATGCCGCCGAGCGTGGTGTACAATAAAACCATGCAGAGCAGTACGGTCATAACGATCTTGAGATGGGTCTCAGAGGCCATGCCGGTGACGCCGGTAACAAACAGCGAGCCGGCCTTCAGAAACATCCCCATGTTGAGAATGCCGGAGAGAGCCAGGATAGTGCCGCCCAGGATGCGAACGTCGCGACCGAAGCGTTTCTCGTAGAACTCCGGGATGGTCATGACTTTCAGGCGGCGCAAGGGCACCACGATGAACCCCGAGAGGCCGACGAAGAGTGTGACAATGGCGGCGGCAAGAGCGATGTGAAAGGCTGCGAATCCGCCGGTGAACCCTTTTTGCGACGAGTACATGACGGTCACCAGGCCCAATTCCGTTCCGATCATCGTGGCGATGGCCAGAAAGGTTTTCAGCCCGCGTCCGGCGACCATGAAGTCGGTGGCGCTGGCGATGTACTTGCGGATGTAAACGCCGATGCTCACGATAGCGATCAGATAGCCCACCACGATGCACCAGTCCAGCGCACTGAAGTTCGTTTCGAAGCCAAGGTTGCCCAGGTCCATGCTGTTTATCACTCCTTGAAAAGGGATCAGAGAATCAACCGCGGTAAGAGGCGGACGCATCATTCCGTTTCTGACAGCGCCTCACGGCAAAGCTCCCGATGCTTGTTTTGCTCGGCGCTGCCCTCGGCGCCGTCGGCGCCCCGGCGCCAGGCCGACTTGGCCTCGGATTCACGTCCGAGGGCCTGCAGCGCTCTCCCCCTCCAGTATTCGGCGGCGGCCTCCTGCGGCTTGTTGGAGCGGCCCACGCCGATGTTCTCCGGATAGGTCAGAGCCGCTTCGAAATCCTGCAGCGCCCCTTTAAAGTTCTTGTCGTCAAAACGCTGCCGGCCGCGCTGTATGTGCGATTTGTGGAAGAGGTCCCAGGTGACGGTCTGTCCCTCCCAATTGACGAAATACGGCGTCGATTCGAGCAGGTCGATGGCGTCGGTGTACCGCTGCTCGTCGAAGTACGCCTGGGCCAGGACGATGATGATGTCGGCCCGGCGCAGCTTCTCGAACGGCGTCGATTCGAGCACTTTGATGGCTTCGGGGCGCCGCTTCTGTGCCAGGAGGACCTCGGCGAGATCGCGATACAGCGTCTGATCCTTGGGTCGAGCCGCAATGGCTTTGCGATAGAACCGCTCGGCCTTTTTCAAGTCGTCTTCGGCCGCCCAGGCGTAAAGCCCGAGATTGCGTTGTGCGATGCTCAACGAGGGCTCCAGCGCGGCCGCCTTTCGCCAGTGGCCGGCGGCCTCCGTCACGCGTCCCAGGTGAGCGTACAGATTTCCAAGGTGAAGATGCGCGCGGGCGTCGTCCGGGTTCATCCGCAAAGCGTATGCGAAAACCTTCAGGGCCTCCGGACGCGAAGGAAAGACATAATCCCGGCAGGTCGCGGCCGCCCGTCGCAAGTAGTCTCGCGCAGCCGCCGTATCGTCCCGGCGCGAGGCGAAATAGGCCAGGTAATACAATGGAAGCGGGCTGCGCTGCCCTGCGGGGACAGCGTCCACACAGGCGGCGACCAGGACCTGCTCCGCTTCCCGCCACAATCCCAGCTCGCCAAAGACGAGACTCGTCTCCAGCATCTCAAAATCGTCTTCGCCGACGAAACCTCTGACCTCCTTGACAAACCGACTCATATCCTTTTCGCTCCGCAGTGCCAGCAGCGCCCGGGGCACGAGATCGGTCGGGTAACGCAAGCCGGTTCGACGAGCGGTCCTGAAGGCAACACGTTTGTCCCCCGCGGCGTACAGCGCCAGAAGATAGTGATCCCTGGCCTTGCCGTCCCTCGGATTCGACTGCGTTGCCTTTTCGAAAGCGGCAAGAGCCGCCCGATACTCGCCGAGCGCGGCGTGCGCCCGGCCCGCAAGATCCAGAGCGAGCGAACCGGTCTCGGCGTACCTGGCGGCCTGGCGCGCACAGCGCAGCGCTTCCTCTGCATCGTCCGTCCGAAGATGCGTGACGCCCAGGAAGTACCAGGCCGGTCCGTCGTCCGGGTCGCGCCGAAGCGCGCGATCGAGTCGCTCGGCCGCCTCGTCGTAGAGGCCGGCTTCGATGTCCAGCACGGCCAGACCGCGCAGCGCCGCCGCGTGCCCGGAATCTGCGGCGAGAACCTTCTCGTAGTAGTGGCGGGCCTTCTTGCGATTCGTCGCCAGGTCGTGCTTGCGGGCCTTGAGGTACGTCTCCTGCAACGTAAGCTGCTCATCCGGCTTGGTCAAGACCTGCGAGCGCGGCGGCGGAGACACGTCCGGGATCGGCAAAGGTGTCACGAACGAGGCCAGGACTTCTCCGTCGCGCGTCTTCACAGTCACGTCCACCGGCGCCTGAGGGTCCGGAGACAGAGTAACGATACGCGGAGCCTGCGGGGACAGGTCCACCCGCCGCGCGAGCAACTCCTTGCCATCCCGGGAGACCGAACAGGACGCACCGGAAAACCGGCCCGTCGCCAGCAGACGGAGATCGAGAATCCTTTTCTTTCGAATCGCCTGGACGGCCAGATCCTTCGTGGCGAATTCGAAACCCTCGCCCAGCCCGTGCACGGGATACCACCACTCGCGCCATGCGACCTCCTGCCTCGGCAGCAGCATTCCGTAATCCGACTGCTTCGGCAGCGGTCCGCTCTGCACTTCGATGTACGGACCGTCCTCGTCGGTCAGATTCTTCTGGCTGACCAGCCCGAAATCCCACTGGCCCCAGGTCCAGGCCTTCTTGCCGCTGAGCTCGTAGTGGTTGGCGACCTGCACGACGCCGCGATCCGCTCGGACATCGTAGGCCCCGAAGAAATCGAAGACGCAATCCACCGCGAAGATCGAGGCCCACGTCTCATAGTTCTTCAGCCAGGACAGATCGTTGCCCTCATGGACGGGCCAGGTGAAGAACTCGACGCCGTTGTGGTCGGTCCCGAGTGTCATGGGATAGATGAAGCGCGTTCCGGCGTGGCATGGAAAGGCGGTACAGTTCCAGAAGTAGTACGGATTGACCGCATCGACCGGATTGAAGATGCGAATCTGCTCATCCAGATAGGCCCGACCCGGATGCAGGGTCACGCGGACCGTCCAGCGCGTTCGCAGGGTCTTTTCGAGGTTGCTCACCTCAAGATAGGCCGAACCGTCCGCGTTGGTCCCAACCAGCGCGTCCACCGGCGACAGAATGGTCACCGTGTGCACCTGCGGGCCGGCGTTCCACTCCACCCCGCCGCTGATAAAGGCCCCGCGCATCGCGATCATGCTCGGCTTGATGACGTTGTTGAGGTGGAACGTCTCGGCGCCCGTGGTCTTGTCCAGAACCGAGTGGAGCCGGCCCCCCAGTTCCGGCAGACACGTAACCTTGAGGTATTCGTTCTCCAGGAACAGCGCCTTGTAGGTCCGGTCCTCCTTCGTGCGATACAAATGGTCCTGCATCGTGTAAGGGTAGACGATCGCCCCTTTGACGGTCGTGGAGAACTTGACCTGATCCTCCAGGGCCCAGAACTTGGGATTGACATCCTCGGCCCAGCCATAGGTGGGGATCGTTATCGTGCCCTTCCAGGCGCGAACGCCCGCCCCGGTCGAACTCCAGGCCCAAAGCAACAACACCGCCGAAACCGCCCACACCCGCACATCTCGTGCGTGGCTGTTCATCCCTTCCTCCCCGCATTCGGTCAGCCGCACATTCATGTCGTTGTCCTCCCGTTTGTGTCCCTGCCCAAAACAGACACCGCATGGGCTGCAAGCCCATCCCACCGGGCTCGCCCACGGATCGTGGCAGATCATACCATACGCGGGATGACTCGGCCAACGTTAGTATTTCCGCCCGCGCCCGGCCTCGCTTCCGAAGGCGGGAAAGAGCGTTGACACCCCCTCCATCCGGTCGTACCATCGGCTGATATGACGGTCCGGGAGAACTCGATGTCGCCCAATCGTTGGATCACTACCACACAGGTGCTCGATGACCTTCGCTGTCCGGACGACACGTTCGCCTGGGACCAGTTCTGCACGCATTTCCGCCCGGTCGTCGTCAAATTCGCGATGCAGCTCGGGTTGCCGCCCGTCGACGCCGAGGACGCCGCCCAGGAAACCATGCTCTCGTTCCTGAAAGCGTTTCGGGACGGCAAGTACGTCCGGGAGAAAGGCCGGTTGAGCAACTGGCTCTTCGGAGTGGCCCGGTGCGTGATTCTGAATCTGCGGAGCCGCCGGCCCCTGGAGAAGTTGATTGCGGACAAGACCACGGGCACCTCGTTCTGGGACCTGGTTCAGGACGATCACCAGATGGAGCAAACCTGGGAGATGCAGTGGCGTCGGATGGTCCTGGACAAGTGCCTCAGCCAGACCCGGCGTGAGTTCGATCCGAAGGTGTTCAGCGCCTTCGAACAGTACGCGCTGGCGGGCGTGCCGGTCGAGGAGGTCTGCCGACGTCTGGCCATGTCGCGCAACGCCGTGTACATCGCCAAGAGCAGAGTGCTGTCGCGGCTGCGAGAGCTGCAGCGCCAATTTGAGTGACGGCCGTCGGAGTGCGATTTCATGGACTGTCCGGATCACGAGATCATCGAGCGCTATGTATTGGGCCGGCTCGACCGCCCCGGGGCGGCGGGCTTCAGCTCCCATCTCCAGGGCTGTCCCCAGTGCCGCAGGCGCGTCGCGGAGGCCCGGGAAAACGAGGAGTTCCTGGCCGAGCTGCGCAGTTGCACGCGGGACAGAGCCACCCCTTCGCCCCCGGGCATGACGGACGTCATAACGGTCGATGATGCGCAAGGCCATCTTGGCGAGAGATACCACGTGATCAGGAAGATCGGCGAGGGCGCCTCCGGACAGGTGTTCCAGGCCCTCGATACGCTGCTGGAGCGCCTGGTCGCGGTCAAGTTCCTCCGGCCCCGGTACCTTTCGCCGGACAGTTTCTCCGAGGCGTGGCGCGAGGCGCGCCTGATGAGCAAGCTCAACCATCCCAACGTCGCCCAGATCTACGAGGTCCAGGAGGCGGGCGACCGCCGCTTTCTCATCATGGAATGGGTGGATGGACTGTCCGCAACGGAGGCCTGGAAGAATCTCCCGTTGCAACAAAGGCTGCGGGTCTAATCAAGACCACCGGCATAGCCGGTGGTATGAGGAAGGCCCCTAAAAGGGGCC
>CAYPZL010000089.1:0-22381 GCA_964415045.1 uncultured Pirellulales bacterium
AACTGAAGTCCTGTATACCGGGTGAATTGTGAGTAAGTCGCGCTGTGGTACTAAGCGAGCACCCGACAGGGCCGTGGCGGATGAGAAAAACAAAGCCAATTTGAGCCGATTTCGAGGCTCCGCAGGGGCCGTTTCGCCCCGCCGGCAAGAAAATGAGGCGGAAAGCTTGACAGAGACCCGCCCTTGCCGTTTAATAGGGGCGTTCCGTCGAGCGGAAGAGGCAAGACGGACGATTGGGTCGGTGCCCGAGTGGCTAAAGGGGACGGGCTGTAAACCCGTTGGCGCAAGCCTACGTTGGTTCGAATCCAACCCGGCCCATTTTTTTCTGCGCTGCCTTTTGGCACATTTTTCTCCGGATCTGGGCAATCCTCCCATCCTTCCCGGCGTCATCGGCGCCATTGACTGGCGAGGCATTGCCTGCGATATTGAGAAAGCCAGAGCCCTTGGGCAGTTGGCCATGTTTTGCAGAAGTTCAGTAGCAATGTTTGGCGCGCCCTACGGTGGGATGTCGCGCCGCGTCGTGCGCTCATCAGGTAATGCAAAAAGGAAGGCATCATGCGAACACACAAACCGTCTCGGAGAAATACGGTCATCGCCAGCGTGATTGTTGCCGCCGCATCGTGCGGGCTATGCACGGCCGGGGAACCGCTCATGCAGGCGACCCGGGATTGGCACACGGGTCAGATTGTAGTCACCGAGGGTAAGAAGCCCGTTTTGCAGTACAATTATCTTACGCAGCAGCCCCCGGAAGGCTTTGTGGCGTCGGTGGCCCCGGGCAACCGCCGCTACGCCCGGGCGCGGAGCAACTACATCCATCCTTTGTACGGGCCTCACGGAGAAGTGCTGACGCACGACTGGTCCCAGGACCACCCTCACCACCGCGGCATCTACTGGGCCTGGCCGGAAGTGGACTGGCGCGGCCAGCGCGGCGATCTGCACGCCCTGCAACGCGTCTTCGCCCGGCCCACGGGCAATATCACCCTCCAGAACGGTGACACCTGCGCGCGGATCGAGGCGGAAAGCCGTTGGATCTGGGAGGATGAGACGCCCATCGTTCGAGAAGTCGCCACCTTCTGCGTGCACCGAAGCGGCGACCACGGTCGATACATCGACCTTGTCTTTCGCTTTGAGGCCCTGGACGACGACGTCGCCCTGGCGCGCCGAGGCACGGAGCACTACGGCGGCCTCAACATTCGTCTGTCGCCGATCAAGGATATGCAACTGATCCACCACGCCGACCCGGCGCAAGCCCGTCCGCGTCGCGCCTGGTCCGACTCCGTCGGAATTCGCGAAGGCGGCACCGAGCCCGTTGGATTCGCGGTCCTGGAGAAGGCTTCGAATCCCGACTACCCCGGCGACTGGATTGAATACGCGTATCTGCCCTGGTTCCAGCCGACGTTTCCCGCTCAAGGCACGCGTTACGTGCTGCAGAAGGGAAAGCCGCTCGTGCTGCAGTACCGCCTATGGATCCGAGCCGGCGGCAAGGCCACCGACACCGAGTACGCCCGACACTGGGACATCTTCAACGCAAAGTAGAAGCGCACGGACGCCGTGACTCTGAGGCAAGCCACTGCGGGAGAATGATACGATGACGGACAAACGCTTTCGAGTTCTGATCCATGGGGCCGGCTGGGTAGCGACCCAGCACGTCCAGGCCTTCATGAACAACCCTCACGCCGAAGTAGTCGCCATCTCAAGCCGGCGGCTGACCAGCGCGCAGCGTCTGGCCGATCGGTACGGCCTCGCGGGCGTCACCTGCTACGACAGTCTGGACGCGGCCCTGAAGCACGAGGACGTGGACATCGTGTCCGTGTGCACTCCCCAGCACGTGCACTGCGAGAACGTCCTGGCCATCGCTGCCGCCGGCAAACACATCGTGATCGAAAAGCCCGCCGCCAATTCACTCGAGGAGTTGTACGGCATGCGAGAGGCGGTTCGCAAAGCCGGCGTGAAAACCATCGTGAGCTTCGTGCTCCGCTGGAATCCGCTTTTTCGAACGATCAAGCGGCTCATCGCCGACGGCGCCCTGGGGGAAATCTACTTCGTGGAGACGGACTACCAGTCGTACAACGGCGCCTGGTGGGGCGGCTGGGAGGACGGACGCAAAAAGGACACCGCCGTCAGCGCCATGGCCGTGGCCGGCTGTCACGCCATCGACGCCATGCGCTGGTTCGCCGCGCCGGGCGAGTTCGAGGCCGCCGAACCGGTGGAGGTCTTCGCGTATGCCGGCGGCAAGCGCAAGGGAAAGACGCTTCAGTACGACCCCACGATCAATGCCTGGCAGACATACGCCCCCATGGAATACGACGGTCTCGAGGTCGCGCTGGTGCGGTTCGCCAACGGGGCCCTGGGAAAGGTGTCGGTGAACTTCGAATGCGTTCATCCCTACACCTTTCCGCTGGAGATTTTCGGCGATCGCGGCTCGGTCAAGAACAACCGGTTGTGGTCGCACACCTTCCCGGGCCAAAACGACTGGATTGAGATTCCCGCCATTTGCCCGGATTCCAGTGACGTCGCGCATCACCCCTTCCAGGGCCAGATCGACCATTTCATCCGGTGCGTGCAAGACGACGTGGAATCCCATTGCAACCTGGCCGACGCGCTCAAGACCCACGAGATCGTTTTTGCGGCTCAGCAGTGCTACCGGGACCGGCGGCCGGTGCCGCTGCCGCTGTCGACGTAAGGCGCAACGAGGAGACATCAAGAAATACGACGCGCAGGAAGCCGGCATCCCGGGACTGAAATCGAGGCGAGCTCCGTGCGACCATCGGTGGTTCTCCGGGCCCCCTTCGCAGCGTGAGTCACGGAACGATGTCCGGTAATCCCGGGTCGGACCTTGTCGCCTGTCGGTTCGACTCATTCTGGGGCACCCCCGAAACGCGACATCGGCCCGGGTGCGACGGGTTTTGTTGGGCCGTTGTGAAGACGCATGGGAATCTGGCCGATGAAACGAAGCGGGATGGTGTCTGACGTGCATCTTGGGCACCGAAGGAGAATACGTCGTAATTCTGTTAAGAGGAAATCCTTATGGAACTTCCTGAGCTTGTTTTGAGACCGATCCGGGCCTTTAAGGAGATGCTTGACCTCACGGAGGAGCCCCCGACGCTGACCAGTCAGTTCGTGCAGCTCCGAGGGCAGTTGGCGGAGCTGCGGAGACGGCTCGACGAAACCCGCAAGCTGTCCCGGGAAAAGGACGAACTGATCGCCAGGCTACAGGCCGCCGGGGCCATCAAGGACGACATGATCGTGGAGGGACCCGCCTGTTTCGTGAAGAAGGCGGGCAACATCCTGGACGGGCCGTACTGCACGTGCTGCTTCGAGCAAAAACAGGAGAAGGTTCGCATCGTCCCGGCCCCCCGGCCCGAGGACGCCGACGGGCCCGAATCCGAGTGGGTCCAATGCTCTACGTGCCGGACGCCCTTCCGGTCCAGACGAGTGGGCGAGTTTCTCAACGCCCCCGCTACCGCGGGAGCCGACGCCTCTGAGGAGGAAACGAAGGAGCCCGTCCGAAAAGCACCCGCACAACGCAGGACGACGCGAGTCGCCACTGCGGCCCGCACCACTGCGGCCCGCACCACTGCGGGAACCGGCGGCGCTACGATAGCAACCAAGAAAGCCGTACGCAGAGCACCCGCCAAACGCAAGACGGCCCGAGTTGCCGCTGCGGCCCGCACCAGCGTGGGAACCGCCCGCTCTGCGAAGACACCCAAGAAAGCCGTACGCAAAGCACCGGCTAAACGCAAGACGACCCGAGTCAGCACTGCGGCCCGTGCGACCGCGAGAACCAGAGGCGCCGCGAAGGCAAAGAAGAAGCCCGTCCGCAAAGCGCCTGCCAAAGGCAAGACCACCCGCGTCGCCCGCGCGAGAAAAACGAAGAGTCATTGACGGGGAAACGGCCGGCCCGGAGAAGCCCTATCGGCTACCGGTTCCGTACGGGATCTCAACGCTTCCTTGCGTCAGCGGCCGGGTGAGCCGCCGAGAGCCGCGCTGGCCCGCCAGCCGCTTTCCTGTGACCAGGCGTCCATATCGGGATTGCCAGGGTTCACAATCACCAGGGATCGCCCCCGGCCGTCCGTACTGTCGTGCCAGCGATCCTGGTATTCAAAGCTGTGGATCGTTCTGCCGATCGCATCGACCAGCTCGATCCTTTCGCCGCCGTTGGCCAACCGGCCCGCGTATTCACCCGCTACAGGCAGCCCGGGCGCGTATTTGGCCTCGAAGGCGGCCGCGTCCGCAACCACCAGACAGAAGTCTCCCGCCGCCAGGTCGATGGTGTCCCTGCGAGCCGACAGCAAGCCCGCCGCGACCTGCGGCGTCAGGCAACCGTCGTGGAAGAAGTGTCGGTACACGTGATCGGCAAAACGCATCCGATACTCTGCGTGAGCGACGAGCTGTTGATGCAACCATTGGGGATTGAAATACTGGACCTGACTGCCCGCCGGATAGGGTCCCGTCCGATTCTCATAGAGCTCGAACAGACTGTGCTCGCTGTCGTGTCGAAAGAACTTGAAGCCGTCGGGCGTGGTCCGGCCACTCGGGCGTGGGCCTGGCGCCCCCGGCCGAAAGGGACACAACACACGTCCGTGCTTGCATAGAAAACGTGCCGCACACGCAAAAAAAATCCGCGTGCACCGCCCAGACCAGAACGACCCACCCCCATGCATCGAGACGAAAGGACTCTCTCGAATCCTGCCTTGAAGTATCGCTTATTCGCGGCGTTTTGTCAAGTCCGATCCGCCCGCGATCAGTATCCCTCGATCATGATGATCGCCTTGTAGGCGGCCTGGCGGACGTCCCTGACGGAATCCCGGGCCTGGGCCTGCTTCAGTGCGGGCAGCGCTTTGGCGTCCCCGAACGCGGCCAGTGCTTCGGCGGCGGTCTGCCGCACCCGGGCCTCGCGGTCCGAAAGCAAGGCGCGCTCCAGGGCGCTGCGGGCCCTGGCGTCGCCGGCATATCCGGCCAGTTCCCGGGCCGACTGCATGCGGCCCTGGACGTCTCCGATGCGCAGGACCCTGAGCAACTCGCTTTGCCGGCGACTCTCGGCCTCGGAGGCGACATTTCTCTTCGGGACCGTGGAAGTGGGACAGTCAGAGACATGGTGTTCCACAACGACGTGTTTCTTTCTCACGACGACCGGCGTTTCGACAACGACCGAGGGCCGGTGGCCCAACCAGAAACCCACCGTCGGCGCGCACCACGGCCGGTGCGGATAGCCGTACCAGGGCCATCCGACGTGGTGGTATCGATGCCGGTGCCAGTCCCCGCACCAGGCGTCGTGCGGGTGCCAGCAGCCGATGGTCGTGCCCAACCCGATGCTGAAATGGACCCCTCCCGAGACCGGCCCGGCCGCCACGAAAACGACGCCGACCAGCCCAAACCAAAATACGAAATTCCGCCTCGTATTCATCCGTTTCTCTCCGGAATCGATTCTTTCATCATTCCCCTGCAACACGGAATAAATTCCCCAAAAGCATACCATGGTTTCGTTCGCCATTATACCGCGCCCCCGGCGTCAATCCAACCGCCTCCGGGTTTTGGCACCTCGCAGCGGAATCTCTATGCTTTACTACGGGCAGAAGCCGCAAACAACAGGAGCCGTCTCTGTGGTATGGGCATATTCAGGCGTATATTCAGGCAACATGACCAGACCGCCGGCGATCTGGGCTACTTCGGCCTGGGCACCTGGTGGCTGTCGGCGTTTTCCAGCGCCGAGCGACAATACCTGGAGGCGACGTTCGCCCCGGGCGGCTCGCGGTCGCTGACAAAGGGCCAGAAGCCGTCCACCTTCGCAACCGCGGCGGCCCTTCTGGTGGCGCTGGCCTCCCACCTGAGCCGGAAGCCCGAAGACCGGAACCTGGCCGCACGCGTCCTGTCGAAGGCCGAGGAAAGGGCGCTGGCCGAGAGGGACCTCGTCGGCCTGCATTTCGTCTACCAGGAGACGATCCGTCTGCAATACAAATGGAGACAGACGTTTCCGGACGCCCTGGACCTGGCCTTCGCCGCCTGCCACAAGCAGGTGCAGTACGCCACGCAGGCCGCCGAGGCCCTGCAGGAGGCGTTTCCCGAGCAACCTCTGCCGGCCCATTTCGGCTTTCAACGCACCGCCTCCGTCCTCGAGCAGCGCAAGGCCTACGAGCAGGCCCTGGAGATCTGCCAGCGGGCCAAGGAACAGGGATGGGCCGGTAACTGGGCCTGGCGCATGCTGCGGATCAAAAAGAAACTGCGCGAACGAGGCTATCCGGTTGTATCCATGTCGTCCTCGGGCATGTCACAGCTCTGACCGCAGACGGGCGGGCCGGTTTCATTGTGGCCGAGGCCCGTTCCCTGGCCGATATAGGAGATGTGAACGAAGCTGTTATGTACCGGCATTACAGGCGCAAACGTGGTAATCTCGGACGTGCGGCGCGCCCAACGGAAAAGACGTAAGCAGACCCAACATGATGTCGAAGCACGTTTTCTGGTTCCTGGTGGTTATCGCGGCCTTTGCCGTGCCGGCACTGTTCCTCTGGCGCATGGTCGGCACGATGGGCGGCACTGCGCGGCCCGTGAGCACGGCGGCATCAGAACCACCGGGTACGGCACCGCCAGCCGATTCTCCCGAACCCAACGAGCCTTCCCCGCCGCAGGATCTGCCGCGCGCCGGAGAACCCATGGAGGAATGGACGGATTGGCGCGGCCCCGGCCGGAACGCCGTCAGCCCAAGCCTGCCCGCCACCCTGCCGGCCAAAGCCGTGTATCTCTGGAAACGAACCTTGACGGGGGCGGGCCTCTCCGGAGTCGCCGCCACCGCTCGATATGTGGTCGTCGCCGACAAGAGCGAGGGCAAAGACCAGGACATCTTCCGCTGCCTGGACGCCGACACCGGAAAGCAGCTCTGGTCCATCGCCTACGCCACGCCGACCAAGCTGGAGTTTACAAACAGCCCGCGAGCCACCCCGGTCATCCACCGCGGTTTCGCATACCTTCTCGGCGCCTTCGGCGATCTGCACTGCGTCAGCCTCGAGCACAGCCAGATCATCTGGCGCCGGAACATCATCGAGGACTTCGGCGCCGAGCTGCCGCCTTGGGGAACCTGCTCGACTCCGCTGATCGTGGACGACAAGTTGATCGTCAATCCCGGAGCGAAAGACGCCTCGCTGGTGGCGCTGGGCCTTTATGCGGGCGAGGTCATCTGGAAGACGCCCGGCAAGCCCGCCGCCTACGGCTCGCTGATCGTCGGCACGTTCGGCGGTAAACGCCAGATCGTCGGCCACGACGCCGTCTCGCTCGGCGGCTGGGACCCCAACGACGGAACGAGACTCTGGGAGCTGCGCCCCCCGGAGAAGGGAGAGTACAACGTACCGACTCCGATCGACGTCAATGGGCGGCTCCTCGTGGCCACGGAAAAGAACGGCACCCGCCTCTACGACTTCGACGGCACCGGACGCATCCGGACCACGCCCGCAGCGACCAATCGCGACCTGGCCCCCGACACCTCGACGCCCGTGGTTGCCAACGGTCTGGCGTTCGGCTGTGCCGGCGGGCTGTTCTGCCTCGACCTCAACAGCGATCTCAAGACGCGTTACTCCGTAACCGGGACCAAGACGTTCGAAGAGTACGTCACCCTGATCGCGGGCAACGACCACGTGCTGGCCGTAATGCTGGACGGCAGGCTGGGCCTGTTTGAGGCCGCCCCGGATCGCTTCACGCCGGTGGCGCGCCTGCAGCTCTTCGACAACGCGGAAATCTGGTCCCACCCCGCCCTCGTCGGAAACCGCCTCTACATCCGCACCATGAAAGAAATCGCCTGCCTCCTGCTCACCGGCTCGTGACAACCACACCGTGCCCCGCTGACGTGCCGGAATCGGTTTCCCTTCAACAAGTGACGCGTTCAACTCTTGGGCTTGTTCGGTGCGTCATGGCGTACGGGGCCGGGGGGTCGGGCGGTGGTTGCGCGCGAGGGTGGTTTTGCGGGGACGATTTGGGTGGTGCAGGGTGGGATGGCGGCGAGGAATTTCTGGCCGTAGCGTTTGTGGATGATGCGGCTGTCGAGGACGACGACGATGCCGCTGTCGGCCTTGGTGCGCACGAGCCGGCCGAAACCCTGCTTGAACTTGAGAATCGCCGACGGGAGCTGGTAGTCGAAGAACGGGTTGCCGCCCTGCGCTTTGATTTGTTCGAGCCGCCCGGCCAACAGCGGCTGGTCAGGAACGGCAAACGGCAGCCGCATGATGATCACGTTGGACAGTGCCGCGCCGGGGACATCGACGCCCTGCCAGAAGCTGTCGGTCCCGAAAAGCACGCTGCCGCTCTCGGACTTGAAACGCTCCAGCAGCATCCGCCGGTCGAGCTCCGCTCCCTGCTCCAGCAGGCGCAGACGGTTCTCGGCGAACCAGTCGCGGAGCGTCTCGGCCATCAGGCGCAGCATCCGGTAGCTGGTGAAAAGGACGAAGGCCCTGCCCCGAGTCTGGAGCAGATACTTCTTCAGCACGTCCGAGGCCGTGGCAACGAAGTCGCCGGTGTTCGGGTCGGGCATGTCCTTCTCGATATAGAGCGTGACCTGCTTGCGGTAATCGAAGGGCGAGTCCAGGCGGACCGCATCGAAATCGACCAGCCCGGTGCGACCGGCGAAGAACTCGAAGCCCGCGCCGGCGTCGGGGCCGCCCGTGCTCAGCGTCGCGCTGGTCAGAATCACCGGCTCGTAGTTGTCGAAAAGACAGCGACGCACGTCGGGCCCCACGTTCACCGGCGCGGCGCGCAGGCGAATCGCCGTCCGGGCCTTTTCACTGGCCTCGATCCAGTACACCCGGTCGCTCTGCTCCTGGACCAGGAAGGCCTTCAAGTCGTCCGCGAAACCGCGGCAGTGATCGGCGTCGCGACGCAGCTCAAATTTCTCGTCGTCGTCTTCGCTGCCCTCGGCCATTCCGCTCAGGGCCTTCTGCAGATCGCGCAGATACGACGACAGCGTCTCCTCGACGAAACTGCGGTGACAGCGCCCGTTGGTCTCCTCTTTGTGCGCCTCGTACCACGAGCGCACGCGGCGGAAGAAGGCGGCCGATTCCCTGCCGGTCCGCGTCACCAGGTCGAGGATCTTGTCCGCGTGACTGCGAGCGAGAAGCCCCCGGTGCGTGCGCGGGTTGTACAGGTTGTCGAGCAGGAACTTGATCTGGTGGCTGCTGACGTGGATGCCGAAGTGCTCCTCGGCGACGCGCTCGATGTTGTGCGCCTCGTCGATGACGACGAAGCGGTACGCCGGCAGGAACCCGACCTTCTGCTCTTTCAGCACGAGATCGCTGAACAGCAGCGCATGGTTGGCGATGATCAGGTTGGCCTCTTTCCAGCGTCTGCGGGCCTGGCGATAATGGCACCTGCCGAAGTGCGGGCATTTGCGGCCGCGACAGTTGCCGTGCTCGCTCTTGACCGCGTCCCACGTCTGGCGGCTCGGCAAAAAGGGCAGATCGCTGAGCGAGCCGTCCTCGGTCTTGTCGGCCCACTGGTGGATTCGCTCCAGCTCCTGACTGGTGGGGCCGAAGAGCCAGCGCTGCCGCCTCAACGCGAAATCCAGGCGCCGTCTGCAAAGGTAGTTGCCCCGGCCTTTCGCCAGGACCGCCTTGAACGACTGCGGCAGGCAGCGTAGCAGAAACGGGATGTCCTTGTGGGCCAACTGCTCCTGGAGCGTGATCGTGAACGTGCTGACCAGGGCCTTCTCGCCCGTCTCGGCGATCTGCCGGACGAGCGGAACGAGGTACGCGAAGCTCTTGCCGACGCCGGTCCCCGCCTCGACGGCCAGATGCCGCCCTTTGGCGAAGGCCTGCTGGATCGCCGCGGCCATCGCGGTCTGCTGCGGCCGCACCTCGTACCCGGACAGGGAACGAGCGATGGGACCGTCCCGACCCAATATCCGTCCGGCATCTACCGATGAATTCTCTTGTATCACCGTCGTCGGGCTCCTTGCGAGAAACAGGCCCATGCTACGGCAAGCCAGGGCAACGTTCAAGGCAAAAGCAGGCCGGCAAAACACCATGCGTGAAAGGTCCCGCGTGGGTCAAGGGCCCACCCTGCCGCGGCCACGCGCGTGCGACAATATTCTCACGGGCACCGCGCCGGCTCTACGGCGCGTCGGGCAGGAGGGATCGCAGCAGCGTGAATTGCAGCTCGAAGACGTCTCGCAGAGTCTCGCCGGGAACCACATCGCCGGTGACACCCATCTTCGTGTCGGAAAAGCGGGAGCCGAAGCCGAGGACTGTCACCGTGCCCTGTCCATACCGGGCCGTGGCCGCGACGGGTGTTTGCCCGATCGAGATCAGGGGCGCTGCGCCCTCCACGGCGCAGGCTGAATCGACGGCAACCGCGGGCCAGCCTTGCGGCACAGTCAACACGCCCTTCGTCTGTGTAGCGTGGTCGAGGCGAAGGCCGAACGGATGGAGCAGGATGTTGGCGGTCGATGCGGTGTTGGCCGGGGAGTCCAGCACGAGCGCGTGGCCTCCGGCGGTGACGTACGCATCGAGCGCTTCGCGAAACTCGCGGCTCACCGGCCCGGTGGGATAGGCGAACACGATGAGGTCGCCGCGGAAAGCCTGCGGCCCGCGCCGCCGCGAGGTGAACCAGCCTAACCGCAGAATCCAGCGCTCGAAGATGCCGAAGCCGTTTTCCTTTCCGGCGATAAAGCCGCTCTTGGACAGCGGGACGTCGCAAATCGTGCGGTCGATGACGACGTGGGTGAAAGGCCGCACCGCCACCGGCGGCGGCATGGCGCGCCGGTGCATCGCGCCGGCGCCAACCGCTCCCACGCACCAGCCGCAGGCGGCAGCACCCAGGAGAACCAGCCACGCCCCCTGCCATTTCCTGGCAAGCACCAAGGCACACACGACCGAGAGCACACCGAGGGCGATCAGCAGCGGTCGCACGTCCCACGATGTGTTGCGGTGGTTGAGCCATTCGAGCATGCCCAGCATCAGCTCGGGCTTGCCCGGCTCGAACGTGGAGAAGTTCGAGAAGATCGTCGAATCCGTGAAGGCCACCACCCGGCCGGCGCCGCACCGCATCGTCCAGAGCTGCACGAACGCACCGTAGCGCGCCTCGGCGCGATCCTCGACCTGAGGGTAGAAATTGCTCGCATGATAGTCGGCGGGCAGGCTCCGCAAGCCTTTGCCGCGAATGACTGCCCGGCCCTGGCTCGTGCCCGGATCGAGTGAGCACGAAACCGCGAAATCCATCGCGGGCATGTGTTGAACGATCGGGTGCGGCACGAGAGGCGGCTCGTAGAGCTGGGTGAAGACCGTGTCGATATCGAACAGGCAGTCGTAGCGGAAGCGCAGCCCGAACCGCGCCGCGACGTCGTTGAGATACGTCCCCGTGTTGAAGACGTTCGTATGCTCGCCGACGAGCAACAGCCCGCCGCCCCGCTCGACGAAGCGCTCGATCTCGTCGATTTCGGCGGCCTCGTATCGGGCGGTCGGGACTTTGATCACAAGCACGTCGCAATCGGTCAGCGCGTTGGCGTCGATGGTTTCGTTCAACCGGTCCATCTCGTAGAAGCGGGAGCAGTAATCGTAGATGCAGGCGTAGTTGTAGCCTGACTCGTGGCCGTACCAGTCGGTGTCGTAGGGGCGGTCGGTGCGCTCCCAGGTGGAGCGATGCTCGTCCACCAGGATGCGCCCGCCTTTGCGCCGTCCCGGCGGGTCCCACAGGATTGCTCCGGTCAGCAGCAGCGCCGCGAAGAAGCCCAGGGCAGCGGGAATCAACCGGCCAGAGAGCCTGGTGCCGGAGGAGGCGCCGCAATTTGCCCGGACGCGCGCGGGTCCCCGAACCAGGCAAACGGCCAGAAGTCCGGGGCCGGCCAGCAGGAAGAGATGCACCCACGGGCTCCAGAACTGGCCCATGAGGTTCAGCGTCGCGTCGTATTCGGTCCGCAGCGCGCGGTGCATAAACACGGCCATCAAGATCCCGACGCGCGCCGGCAGCCAGATCGCCACCGACAGCAGCAAGACCGCCAGAGACCTCGGCAAACTCAGAGACCGCTGCTGCGGACGCCGGCCCCGCGACAAACACAACAGCGCCGCGCCGCCAAGCAGGAAGCACAACGTCGCGGGGTCCAGCAGTAATTCCCACGTCGCGCCGAGAGGATGCACACGCCGCATCGAGTGCAGCGCCACTGTCGAGCCATGCAGGGCCGCGTCGATACCCAACAGTTTCGCGACCGCATAAACGCCGTACGCCAACGGCTGTGGCAATTCGTGTGACTTGGCCGTGACACTCTCATAGAACAGCAATCCCAGCGACTGCACGAGGAGAACGGTCCCCCCCGCTACGGCTGCGCTTCCCAGTCTCGCAGGCCATCGGCGCGGAATGGGCGCCGCCGAGAGCAAGGCTCCGGCAAAAACGAGCAGGACGGCCGCCCGATAGGGCCACGGCGCAAGCACCGCCGCCGGAACCAGCAGCAAAGCGGCGGCGACCAAGCCGCCCCATCCAGGTTTGGGAACGCCGACCCCGTAGAGAAGGCCCGTTCCCGCCGCGATCAGCACGACCCACACGAACCAATCGGCGTCGTGGTAGTAGCTCAGGGCGAAGAGCCACGAGGCGCTGAGCAACGCTAATCCGACCCACGCCCGCCTCATGGTTGCGCCCCTCCCTCGGCCGGCTCGCTCCGCAGAGACGGCGGAACCCAGATCTCCTCGTCGCGCAGCAGCGTAATGAACCAGCGCCAGAAATCGGCGTTCTCGCGCAGCCCTTCAAAGGGCGCCCCGTTTTCGTTTTCGAGATTCTTGTTCATGGCAAAACACGGATCGCCGATCAGGATGGCCCGGCCCGCGCCGACTTCGCGCATCATAATGACGGGCCGATTGTTCTTTCCGTAGGCAATCACCCGGGCGCCGCCGTCGTTGCACGTAATGGGCCAGGCGGCGTGGAAGCGCACGTACACGCGCCTGCTTCGCGACTCGAGGTACGGAGCCTTGAAGTGCCCCATGGGCTCGGGCTCAGCCGTCTTGTCCGCACGGATGCCCACGGCAAATCCGAACGCATCGAGCAAGGGCCGGCGCTCGCCCGCCTCCTCGTATCCGGCCGTCATGATGAGCGTACCGCCGGCCTCGACGAAGCCCCGGACCGTCTCGATCTCGGTCTGCGAGAACGGTCGAAACGGCGCGATCGAGACCAGCAGGCTCGCCCGTTCGAGTCGTTCCGGCGTCAAATCCGGCGCGGTGAGCGTGAGATAGCCGTTTCGCATCAGCGTCAGGGCCAGCCCTCCGATCCCGTCGGGGCGCCACGATTCGCTGCTGTAGGCCTCGACGTGCGAGGCGTCGATGTAGGCGAGGTTGTTGGGCCTCTGCAAGCGTCCGTCCGGGAGCACCCGCGCGCTTGCCTGGTTCACCTGCGCGCAAACGGCCAGCGACGCCGTCAGCGCGATCGCGACAATGCCCGTGCGCAGGATGCCGGGGCGACGGCACAGGAGAACGCCTGAAAACACGCCGATCAGCAAGGCGAGGCACTGTCGCCACGCCGGATGCATGCGCGGCCCGCCGCCGGCTAAATACGCAAAGAGACGCGAGGTAAACACGTGCGAGCTGACGTTGATGGCGTTGGTCAGACCCGAGGTGTCGCCGAAAGCAATGACCCGGCCCTTGCCCAGCGGCTGCTCGGCCGCCAGCACGACGTCGCCGAGTTTCTCGCCGGGATCGTAGCGCCCGTTGCCCATCATGGCCCGGGCGCTGGCCTCGTCGCCCGGATCGTTCCAGCCCCACGTCCCCATCAGCAGGGGGCGGGCCGGCCAGTGCGCCTCGACCGAAGCGCCGATGACGACGCCGAATTGATTGCGCTCGTCGCTCACACCGGCGGTGACGGGATGGCTCATCGCCTCGTACGATTGCAGCCAGCCACCCACGGCGAACGTGGCCGAATCGAAACGGACCTGCATCGCCGTCGGCGCCAGGACTTCGTTGAAACGATTGGTCCCCGTCGCGTCGCGCGTGGTGTGCTCGCCCATGACGAGCAGCGAGCCGCCCCGCCGGACGAAGGTTTCGATTCGCTCGCGCTGACCTTCCTGCCACCGCTCGTCCGGAAAGAGAAGGACCAGCGCATCGGCGTCCTGCAAATCGGCGTCCGCGAGATCGGGCGAAACCACGCTCTCGGCGCCCAGGCTCTCGATGAACACGGGGAGCATCCCGTACATACCGCTGGAGAGCCGCCCGTACGACCCGTGCGTCGGCTTGAGCCAGTTCAGATACCCCTTTTCGTAAAAGACGATCTTCTTTCCCCCCAGGCTCAGGGAGTGAGGATACAGCGTCGCGACCGCGGGAAGCAGCACGGCCATGACAACAGCGAGAGCCGGCAGGAACAAACGGGACCTGTAAGAGCTTTGCGGCGCAGCAGATACGCCGCTCCCTGCCGATTGTCCGTCGTTCGATGCCCACGCCGACCAGCGGAACATGGCGGCAACAATCAGCAGATGGATGACACCTGCTACGGCCGGTACGTTCCAGGGCAGTAGAAGTTGCACGAGCGACCCCCGCGCGCCGTTGCCACCATCGGGCGCTGCCGCCGCCCGAATGTCGGGGACGAAGGACAACAGGACAAGATAAGCGAGATGACCGCCGATGATTCCGAGGAAGCCGTAGACCGCGCGCCGGGCGCGCGGAGGCTTCGTGCGATACAAAAAGAGTCCCCAAAGGACGCTGGTGAGAACGAGGAAGTCCAGCCCGGCAAAGGTGGCGCCGACCCACAGCGGCCTGCTGACAATCGAGCCCGCCACCTGTCCACAACCTCGACCCAGGAGGTCGGCCGCCAGCCAGAACCAGGGAACGGACGTCACCGCCAGACGATAGAGGCCGAATACCACCACGGCAGTGGACGCCGTCAACAGGGTGTCTTTCCGTTGTCCGGCGGACAGGAAGGCCAGACACACGAGCAGAATGGCCGGCGCCATGATGTTGGCCACCGGCAGGGGCAGCGTGACCATATACGCGGCCGGGAGAATCAGAAGCCAGTGTGCGAGACGCCGAAGATGTGATGCGTTCACGGGGCGACACGCAACCACCGCCACGCCGATCGCCAGCAGCGTCAGGGCGCGTCGCAGAGGCCCGCCGAGCAGTCCCGTCGAACCGGCCGCGATCCACGCCGCCGCCAGAGCCGCCACCGCCGCAACAACGGCACCCGCGGGCGGCGGCACCCGACCCAATGCCTGTCCCGGCCCATCGCCCTGCCCAACGGTTTCGTTCGTGTGAGTCTGCACGCCGAGATTATCGCCCAGATGGTCCCGCAGGGCAACAGCAAAGCCGCCCTGAACGCCTTCCGGTCCATCCCGTTTCATCGCCGGCCAACCGGCCCTGAGACTGTCGTCGGCGCCATTGCCTGCCGGTCCGGTCTATCTTCTCGTCTGCGCCATGGCCAGATACTGACTGACGGTGAGGCAGCGCGTCTCCACAATCGGGCACGGCCCAACGACAAAGCTCGCGCCGCCGGTGTCCGTCAGTCCGACCTTGCACGGCCACGGGCACTGCGTGAGAATCACCGGACACGCGGTATCCGTAGCCGGACATCGGGTCTCGGCAGGCGGACATTTTGTGGTTACTGGCGGACACTTCGTCTCAGACCTGGGACACTGGGTCTCTACGACAGGACAGGCCGTCCGTAGCGACGGGCACTGCGTTTCCTCCGGCGGACACATCGTCTCAGCCGCCGGACACTGCGTCTGCATGGGCCTACACTGCGTCAGAGGCGCCGGACATTGCGTCTCGACTCCCGGGCACTCCGTCGAAACCGGGGGACATTTCGTCTTTATAGGCGGACACTTCGTCTCCTCAGCCGGACAGCGCGTTTCCAACGGCGGACACTGGGTCACGCCGCCCGGGCACTCCGTGGCGACGGCCGGACACTGGGTTCCTATCGACGGACATTTCGTCTCGGCCAACGGACACCGCGTTTCCGTGGCCGGACATTGCGTGAGAACCGCCGGGCAGGCCGTCGAGACGGCCGGGCACTGCGTTTCCTCTGTCGGGCATTGGGTCTCGACCGGCGGGCACCTCGTCGCCATGGTGGGACACTTCGTCAGAGCGGCCGGACACTTCGTCTCTTGAGCCGGACAGCGCGTCTCCATCGGCGGACATTGCGTCGCGGATGTCGGGCAGTTCGTAGCAACGGCCGGACAGTTCGTCAGGATGGCCGGACACTTCGTTTCTTGAACTGGACAGCGCGTTTCCACCGGCGGACATTGCGTCACCCCCCCCGAGCACTGCGTCGCGACAGACGGACATTCGGTCTCGACCGGCGGGCAGCGCGTCTGGGCCGGCGGGCACTTCGTATCGGTCGCCGGGCACCGCGTCTCGACCGGCGGGCAGCGGGTCGCCTGGGCCGGACATTCGGTCAGCACGGTTGGGCACCGGGTTGCCTGTGCCGGACACTTCGTCAGCACGACCGGACACCGAGTTGCCTCCGCCGGACAGCCGGTCAAGATCGCCGGACAGGTCGTTTCCACCGGGGGACACTGCGTAATGCAGGTGGGCATGCAGGTCACCGGTTCCGGCCCTTCGCTCGCAAAGGCCAGGCAGAAAGCCATGTCGATGGAATTCTTCTCGTGCTCGTGGAAGCGATGCCCCTCGGGGTAACGCAACTCTCTCCAGATGCGTGGCACCATGTTCTCGACATCCCAGACGGCGTCGTCCATGAAGTGCTGAGGCCATTGTCGCGTCTTCCAGCCGAACGAGCCTTCCGCCGTCTCCACGTCCACTGACAGCCAGTAGATGCGCGGTTCATCGATCGTGCCTTCCTGGAGAAATGCGTCATCGGGATCGATATCGATGTCGATTTGCCAGACTTCCGTGTCGCCGGGCCGGCGTGACTGGCCCGTGTTCGGGTCCCACCACCACTCTCCGCCGATGGAGACGACGTGGTAGAGCTCCTCATCGAACTGGCCCGGATGAAACTCCATTTTCCAGAGGGTCTCGGGGCCCGGCTTGGAGTACTTGTTCTCCTTGTCCGCTCCCTTGGATCCGACGGGGTCGTCGGGATGGATGCGCAACCGGATCATCTTGATCTCGCCCTTGCGGTCCTGCTTCCAGGATCCCCACAAGCGCACGTGGGTGAGCCGGCTGGTATTCGTACATTCGAAGTCGTCGGCCACGATGCGTACGTGGTCGTCGCTTCGGTCGACGCGGATGTCGATACCATACGGCGTCAGGTCGGGCCACTGGCACCATTTCGCGTTGGCCGGCGGCCTGTGAATCCGGACTTCGTGGTCTTCCACCTCGCCGTCGGCGGCAGCGCCGTACGGCTCCAGGCCGCCCCGCCGGCTGATGCGGAACCGGGCGAAGCTCTGCCCGGTGACCGCGTCGGCGGGCACCGTAAAGTGGATAACGTGGATGCCGTCCGGGAGGAAGCCGTTATAGACTCGCTCGCTGTCGTACCAGGCCCGATCGCGGTTGAAGTCGATCCAGGCCTGGAGGACGCCGCCTCCGCCGCGGACCTCGACCGTCACGCACGCCGGCTCGCCAGCTACCAACGGCGGAACCGACGCCCCGTTCTCATCATCGCTCGCATTGTTGTCGTCGCCGAGGGCGTTGAGATCGGGCTGCCCGTCGTCTTCGGGGTCGGGCCTGTCGCTCTCGTTGCCCAGCCAGGGGCCGGCAATCACGTGTCGCGCCCCGTCGTGGTCCTTCAGGGTCGGGTAGCCCGGGGCGTCCGTATCGTCGGGAGCATCCGCCCAGTCCAGTTTCGCCTCTGCGGGCGTCGGCTCGATCTCCGGCTCAATATAGTAGTCTTCCGTTTCGCCGTACTCGTATCCCCCCATCGGCCCGGAGCCTTCGAAGCCCGGTGCCATGCCGGGTATGAGGATGAACGGCAGGTGGGGGCGTTCGGCAATCGAAATCCGCACCCAGATCGGACCGGATTCGTCTCCGGCGGGATGCCAGCACTTGAACGGCGAAGAAGTAAACACGTACTCACCCGGGCCGGGCAGGAGCGGCTCGTCGTTCCGGACGGCCCACTCCGGAACCGTCTCACCGTCCGGGCACGTCAACACATCGTCCCAATCGCCGTCCCGATTCCAGTCACACCACACGTTGACATACACCTCCTGCGCCGACGGGTCGATCACCGTAACGACGTAGTCCAGCGTCGTCTCCTGGCAATCGGGCATAGAGAGCGGCAGCCGCAACCCGTCGTCGGCGCCGTCCAGGTCGCCCGGACGGTGGGGCCAGGGCGCGGCGGCAACCGCATCGTCTGCGCCGGCGACGTAGATGACACCAAGAGTGTCCCCCAGGTTGTTTGTCGGGTCCTCATCGGGCCCGATGTCCGCCTCATTCTCCAGGCTCACCCATCGGCCTAAATAGTACATGTCGCGAGGCCGCTTGTGCAGGGGCCCGTAGGGAGGCGAGCCCTCCAGATAGACGGTCGGGAAATGCGCCGTGACACCGGGATAGGCCGTCATGGTCAGGCCCGGCCAGCTCGTCGAGCTGTCGGGGGCATCGCCGAGATCGGCCTGCGGCGGGGACTCCTCACCGTTGGTGATGACAAACGCCAGGTCCAGCGTCTCGCCGGCGTATTTGTGCTCCTTCGGGTAGGTCAGTTCGAGCCAGCTCAGATCGTCGAAGTTGAAATAGACCGCGTCGTCGTTCCAACGAAGCCGTCGCGTCGTGGTCTTCCACCCGAACACGTAGCTGTCGGTTTCGGGCACCTCCCGGACGGCCAGCCAGTACACTGTCCCTTCCTTTTGCAGGTAGGGCTCTTCCTCGATGCAGAAGTCATACTGGTAGGCCAGCCGGTGATTGTTGGGGATAAACTCGTTGGTGACGAGGTCATACCAGCCCTCGGGCCCGCCGTGGACCCGGCGGGCGGAATATTGACCGGGCTTGAACGTTCGCCTCCAGAGGAGCTGGCCGGGCCGACTCCACCGGTCCTTCTCAGCCGGGATGTCGGAATAGATGCGCAGCTCGAATGTAAGGCTGTCCGGCCCGTTTTCGGGCAAGACGTCCTTGTAGAACGAACCCCACAGGTGAATGTCGCGAATGGGCCCGCTGGCGGTGCACTTGAAGTCGTCGGCCAGGATGATTCCCGCGAGGCTGACGTCAACACCCTTGTCGCTCAAGTCGGGCAATTGCGGCCAGTGCATCTTGTGCGGGTCGCCGCGCGTCCACTCGCAGCCGTCCGGCTGCGCCAGGGCCGCGACGTTACCAAGCGCAACAATGAAAACCGCCGCAAAAATGAATGGGAATGTGAGGGATTGCCTTCGATCGACCATCGTAGTGTCCTCCTATCCACTGTTTGGACGGTCTGCACTCGGTGCGACAGTGCGACCGGCCAAAAGGGGTCCGCAATGCAGATTTGCTCTCGACCCTTCTCCGTTCG
The DNA here is from genome assembly GCA_964415045.1 of uncultured Pirellulales bacterium. GTDB lineage: Bacteria > Planctomycetota > Phycisphaerae > Sedimentisphaerales > Anaerobacaceae > CAYPZL01. The sequence continues at coordinate 19,315 of CAYPZL010000089.1, forward strand.
ATTTGCACCGGGAGGCTGCCGGCCCGGCGAAACGGGCCCAAAATGCGAGGTGCCTTGATCTGCAAGGCCTCCGGCTACACACCCTGTCTTTTTTAGTATACAACAGCTCTCGCCCAAGTCAACGAAAAAAATACACCTCCCGGACTCGCTATTGGCCTGTGCATCGGGTCCAGAGCCAATCGACCGGCAGCCGGTAAGCGACGTCTGGGGGTCGGCGGATTCACCGGCTTGTGATTTGGCCGCTGGTGGGATAGAATCTCGGCACGAATCGGACGAAACGCTTACACGCCTCGATTGGATGGAGTTGACATGAACGCAACGGACGGACACGCCCACCGGAACATCGCGTTGGTGTTGTTGATTGCAGCAACCGTCGCCTCGGCTGCGATCGGAGCGGACCGGCCTCAATGGGGCCAGCGGCACAGCCGAAACATGATTTCTCCGGAGGTGGGCCTGCCCGCCACCATCGACATCGAGAGCGGGCAGGCGGTCAAGTGGGTCGCCCCGCTCGGCACGCAGACCTGGTCCACGCCCGTGGTCAGCGGCGGGTGCATCCTGATCGGCACCAACAACGACCGGCCGCGCGATCCGCGTCATAAAGGCGACCGGGGCGTTCTGATGTGCTTCAACGAAAAGGACGGGAGTTTTCGCTGGCAGGTCGTCGCGCCCAAGCTCAGCGACGACCGGTACAAGGACTGGCCGCACGTCGGCATGTGCTCGCCGGCCACCGTGGAGGGCGACCGCGTCTACATGGTCAGCAATCGAGGCGAGGTGATGTGCCTTGATCTCGACGGCATGGCCGACGGCAACGACGGGCCCTTTCGAGACGAAGCGCGGCACGCGGTTCCGCCGGGCGATGAGCCGGTCGAAGCCGACGACGCCGACGGCGACATCCTCTGGCTCTACGACGTACCCGCCGAACTCGGGATCTTTCCGCACGATTCCGCTCACTGCTCGATCCTGATTCATGGGCGATTTCTCTACGTCAACACCAGCAGCGGCCTGCACGGCTCGCACAAGGCCGTCCGCGTCCCCGACGCGCCGAGTCTGATCGTAATCGACAAGATCACGGGCCGGCTCGTCGCCCGGGAAGAAGAGGGAATCGGGCATCGCATCTTTCATTCGACCTGGTCCTCGCCCGCTCTGGGCAAGGTCAACGGCAGGACGCTGGTGTTCTTCTGCGGCGGCGACGGCGTGGCTTACGCGTTCGAGCCCGTTCGTGACCTGCCCCCCGAAGGCGAAGCAGCCAAACTCAAGCTGGTGTGGCGTTTCGACTGCGACCCGACGGCGCCCAAGCAGAACATTCACGACTACATCCGCAACCGCCAGGAAAGCCCCAGTAACATCAAGAGCATGCCCGTGTTTTATAAGAATCGGATCTACGTAACGGTCGGCGGCGACATCTGGTGGGGCAAGGAGAAGGCGTGGCTCCAGTGCATCGACGCTACCGGCACCGGCGACGTCACCGAAACCGCCCTGCTGTGGTCGTATCCGGTCGAGCGACACTGCTGCTCGACGCCCTCGATCTGGAAGGGGCTGGCCTTCGTCGCGGATTGCGGCCGCAACGTCCACTGCGTGGACGCCGAGACCGGCAAGCCCTACTGGACACACGAATGCGGCGGGGAAATGTGGGCCTCGACGCTGGCGGCCGACGGAAAAGTCTATATCGGGACACGCCGGGGGCAATTCTACATCTTCGCCGCCGACAAGGAGAAGAAGGTCCTCTGCGACACGAGGCTCGACAGCCCGATCAACGGCAGCGCCACCGCCGCCAACGGCACGCTCTACGTCGCAACCATGAAGAAGCTCTACGCCTTCCAGGCGTCCGAACCATAGCGCGAGCGGACGCCCAAGAAAGGAGGCTCACCAGCCAGGATCGATCCGGGACTTGAGGAGAAGACCATGTTGGTGAGCGGACGCATTGAAATCGAGGCCCCGATTGTGGTACTATTGGCCACATCGCGTGCAGGAGTACCGAATATGAAGGCAAATGGCAAATCCCGGTGAGATGACGAATAGGACACTTTCTCTGCTGGTCACACTGTTTTGCATCTCCTGCGGATGTTCTGCCGACAGAGGATGGTTTTACTACAGGAAGGCCGCCGATGTCGTGCAGAACTACAAGCTCGTCTTCAAAGAGCCTCCGAAAAAGACTCCGGGAAACGTGTCCGTGGACGCCCCCCTGATGGGCAACGGCAGTTTCGGGGTCGCCATCGGCGGCGATAGCGGACATCTTCTGTTCTATCTGGCCCGTAACGACTTCTGGCGTCTGATCTCTTCGTACAACGAGTCCTTCCCCTGTGTGTTGGGGAAACTGGAGGTAAAGATCCCCGCTCTGAAAGGAGCCGATTATCTTATCGAACAGGACCTCTATACCGGGACCTCCCTGCTGACGTTCAGCAAGGATGACCATTGTCTGGAGATCAAGACCTATGTCCATGCCAACGAGGATCTCCTGCTCATGGAACTGGAAAACAGAGGGTCCTACACGCTGGTCGGGGAGATGAACCTGCTGACGCCGGGCGATGAGATTGCGGGTTTTCCGTGTACGATGTCACGAGAGGTGGATGGCGACCTGCAGTGGATATCGCGCCAGTTCGATCGCGAGGTGGACATTCCCACCAAGGCGGCCTGTGCCCTGAGAATGTTCGACGTGTCGTCTCCCAGGTTCTATCTGGGCGCCGGCAAGACCCTGTACGTGGCGGGCGGTTCCTCCAGCAACTTCAAAACCGATGATTGCAGTGATTCTGTGGTCAAGCGTGTCAAGGATATCAAGAAGCATGATTTCATTGACTTTCTTGACGCGCATGAAGAGTGGTGGGCCCGGTACTGGAACAAATCGTTTGTCATGCTCGGTGACCCGGTGCTGGAGAAAGCCTATTACCGTGCCCTTTACACCATGGGCAGCGCCTCGCGCGATCTTCATTTTCCCCCGGGTATCTTCGGCACCTGGATCACCGGCGAACGACCGGAATGGAATGGAGACTACCACCTGAATTACAACCATCAGGCTCCAATGGCACTGTCATGTCTAAGCCCTTGTCACCGTACGAGTTACGGGTCACGC
>CAYPZL010000090.1:0-22242 GCA_964415045.1 uncultured Pirellulales bacterium
TCCTGTTCCCCACGCCCCAGACCAATCGAAAAAGTCAGTCAACTTGAGTTCTTGAGCTTGGCCTGACGTTGCCTCTGCAGCGCCAGCGTGGCCTCGGCGCTGGTGAGCTTGGCCTTGGCCTGGGCCAACTGCGAGCGTGCCTGCGCTTCGGTCCGTTCCAGCTCGCGCTGCGCCTCCTGGTAGTCGCTGAGGAACTGCTCGGCCTGCTTGACGAACTCGTAGCGCATGAAGAGGTCTTTGGCGATCCCGGCCTTCTCCTTCTCGAGCTCCAGTCTCTGCCTGTCGAGCCGGTCCCGTTGCAGCTCTGTCTCGGCCACGTATTGTTTCTGATGCAGCTTCTCCGTCCACTCCAGGGTGTAAATGGCGTTTTGCAGATTGGCTTCGGCCAGGGCGATGCTGCCCGTCAGCTCGCGGAGCTTCTGTTTCGCTTCGCCGCCCAGACTGTTCGGGTCGTCAAGCAGCGACGCGATCAACTCGTCGGTGTCGGCCTTCGGATCGGTCTGCTCGACCAGATGCGCCGCCAGAGTCTCCCCCACGTACTTCTGCAGGTCCATCAAGGCAAACTTCACCTTCAGCTCGGCGGCCGTGACGTCGCTTTCGTTCTGCTTGACCTGGATCTGGTAGGCCTCCCGCGCCTCGGCGTCACTGGCCTCGGCCGTGGCCAGCTCGATCTCCCGCTGCGCCAGCTCCTCTTTGATCTGGGACGAATCCAGCTCCACCAGCACCTTGCCGTTGTCCACGTCTTCCTGACTGACGTACGTTCCCTCGGGGACAATCTCGACGATGCTCGTGCGCCCCTCCACCTCGCATTTGACGTCGGTCGAGTTGACCGCCTTGATGCCGCCGCTTTCGACGACACTAATCGTCAGATCGCCGCGTTTGACGGCGAAATACCCCGAGCGTCCCCCGGCGCCGTCCGTGTCACCGCCCCTGCCGCGCCAGAGACCGAGCGCCCCCAGGCTTCCCACTCCGACCGTCGCCAGCGTCAGTACGACGAACCACCGCGCCAGCCCGGCACGAACCCTTCGGCGGCAGTGTGCTGTGTGTGCGTCGTTGCGTTTCATGATCGTCTTGTCCTTCGCTGCGATGCTTACAAGCTGAACTTTTGCAAAACTCTTCTTACAAGCTCTTCCAGAGCCGGTCGGATTCCGGAAGGAATTCACGAAAATCGCTGCGGGCCTTGTGCGCGGGCATGGGCGTTGCGGGGCGAGACGGCTCCGGCCCGCCGCGTACGGTGCTCCGAGGCTGCATTTCGGTGTGCCGCCACATGCCGTCCGGCTGCACCTGCAAGAGCCCGATGTCGCGAAAGAACGTCAATTTCGCGACGGTGTGCGCGACCAGCGCGGCGGTTAGGTCGTTCTGGGCCTGGAGCAGCGCGTCTTGCGATTCCAGCAGGTCGCGGGTCTGGACCCGTCCGGCCTCCAGGAGCAACGAGGTACTCTCCACGCGCTTCTGAGCCAGGCGAATGCTGTTCTTCTGAATGCGGTAGGACTCGGCCTGACGGCGCAACTGGCGATACGCCTCCCGCACGTCCAATTTGACCGTATCCACCTCGTTCTCGTGCGTACGCCGCTGCTGCTGCAGCGCGATCAGCGCCTCCCGGTAGGCGTTTCTCTCGGCCTTGCGATCGAACGGCAGGTCGGCTTCGAGGCCGAGCCGGTAGAGGCCCTCATGAAACTGCAGGCGGGCGAAATCGGTATCCGGTGTGGAATTCACGGCCGTGCCGCCCACCAGGTTCAGCTCCGCACCGAGATTGTCCGCCGCCACCATCACCTTGCGGGCGGCATCTTCCACGGCGTCGGCGCTGTTGGCAAGGTCCAGACGCTCGCTCAACGCCGTTTGGATCGCCGCCTCCACCGTGTAGTCCGGATCCAGAACCTCGGTCCGACGCAATGCCTCCAGCTCGTTCGGATCCAGCTCCACCTCCGCATCCGTGGGCAGCGCCAGGCGAATCTTGAATTGATCGAGCGCCTGGGCGTACCGCTCCTGCGCCGCGACGACGTTGTCCTGGGCCCGCAGAACGTCCTGCACCGTCTGGTCAACCTCGAAGGAATCCCGCCTGCCGGCTTCGGCTTCCATTTCGAGCCGCTCGCGCGACAGGACCCTTCTTTCGTAGTCGTTTTGGGCGTTTGTCACCGTATCCCGCAGCCGCAGAACATTATAATAGTCCGTCACGATGGAGACGACGAACGTCTTGCGATATCGGTTGAACGAGCGAATCTGGTATAGGACATTGCGTTCAGCCTGGGTGAGGTTTTCCTGTGCGATCTTGCGCCCCCGCCCGCGCAGCAGGGGCTGGGTGAAACTGACGTTGAGGACCGAGCCTAAAGAGGTACGGGGGTCTCCGGTCAGGAAGCGTGCCCAATCCAGGGCGATGCCGGCGCTGATCTGGGCCCCGTCGGCCAGTGCCCGGCTGAATCCCAGGGCGCCGCCGCCGGTGAGCGACTCGTCGTCGCGCTCGTTCAGGTAGCCGGCGTCCACGGTGCCGAACCACTGCCGGGCAAATTCGTGCCGTGCCAGCGTCAGAGTCAATCCCGCCAGATAGAGCAGTTCCTTCTGACGCCGATAATCCCGGTTGTGGGCGGTCGCGAGCGCAACGGCCCGGGCCAGCGAGAGCCGGCCCGCCGTGGCGCTGCGCTCGATCCGGATATCGTGCGGCGACCGAGGTGCATCGCTCAAGGTGTAGTTGACCCTGCTCCCGAAGCGGTCCTCCCATTTGCTGTCGATGATGCCGTACACTTCCTTGTCCGCTTCGGCCTTGTAATGGGCGGGGCTGCATCCGGCGATCAGAGCCAGGACCGTCAGCGTGCAGATTCTCCGGATCGAAATTCGTCCCCGTTCACAGCAGCGTATGGGGATGATGCGATGATGCGGGGACACACCCGCCCCGTCGGGCCGAGAGGCCGCTGTTGCCCGCCGCATGCTCCCGGCGTCCCGCGAATGACCAAACCTCCGCATAGGCACGATCTCATTTCCCATACAATCGATATAACCTCCACCCGTCCAGCGAGGCCGGCCGCGTTGCCCAGGGACAGTCTGCCCGAAGTGGCCGCTGTACCTCACGTCTTGTAAGCTAAGACGCACGGAAGGAACGAGCATTACCTAAAAAAACCGATAACTTCGGCATTCTCGGGCGGGTTCCCGGCAAGCGCCCCTGGTGCGGGACCGCGGTGCGCCCGCCGGGGGTAGGTGGCCGTGCGTGCGCCGGCACGAACGCAAGCGAGACGCTCGCCGTGGGCGAGGATTCCGTGTGAATCGTTGAAGTCGCCGGCGCCGCGGCTCAGGCTTCGGAGGTCTCCGCCAGCATCGCTTCCAACTGCCCGTCCGCCCTCTCGTGCGGATCACCCCCCGGCTGCCGGGCGGTCAGGGGAAGCGTGACGGTGAACGTGGTGCCCTGGCCCATCTCGCTCTCGACGTCGATCCGCCCGCCATGGGCCGTGACGATCTTGTGCACGATCGCCAGACCCAGTCCGGTCCCCTTGATCTCCCGCCCCGGACGGTGCACCCGGTAAAAGCGGTTGAAGATCTTCGGAAGCGCTTCTTTCGGGATGCCCATCCCGGTGTCACTGACCTGCAGGATCAGATGGTCACGACGACGACGGGCCGAGATGGAGACCGTTCCTCCTTCCGGCGTGAACTTGATGGCGTTGCTGACCAGGTTCGTCAAGACCTGCACGATCCGGTCGCTGTCGTAGACGACCGACGGCAAATCGGCCTCGACGTCACTGGCGAGGTGTACGTTCTTTTTGCGCGCGTGGGGGGACATCGTGACGTAGATTTCCTCCACCGTCCGGGCCACGCTGTGCGGCTGCTTGAGAAACTCCGTTTTTCCTGCGCTGAGTTTCTGAAAATCGAGCACGTCGTCGATCAGCCGGGCCAGACGGTCGATGTTGCGCCGGGCGATTCCCAGGAAGTGCTTCTGGTCCTTCTTGAGCTTTCCGGCCACTTCGTCCGCGACGATGATGACCGCCTCTCTGATCGCGGTCAGCGGCGTGCGCAGCTCGTGCGAGACCGTGGAGATGAATTGGGACTTCAGATCCATCGTCTCCCGCAGCTCCACTTCGGCGCGTTTCCGGTCGGTGATGTCATGGAGGGCGACCACGACGTGTTTGCCGCCGTCGATGTCCACAGGCACCACGCTCACCGACAGCCAGGGACGCACCCGTTCGCCACTGTCATTGAGTACGGGACGCGCCTCCACACCGTGGACGGGCGTGTCGGATTCGAGAGCGGCCCGAATGAACCGTCCGAGAGAACACTCCTGGCAGGACGATCCGGAGTCGTCCGGCACCAGAGGGCGGCGGACACACGCCAGCGCCCGGCAGACGTCCCGGCCCAGAATCTCCTTGTACTCCTGCCCGGACATCTGTCGGACCGCATCGTTGGCCCGTGCCACGGCATGGTCCTCGTTGACCAGCAGCATGCCGAAAGGAGCCGCGTCAAAAATCGCTTCCAGGTTCTTCTGCTTGCGGTCCAGGATTTCATGGATGCGCTTGCGCTCGCTGATGTCGCGGATGATGCCCACCGCCTGGCAGCGCCCGTGCAGCCGAACCGGAGCGATAGACAGTTCGATGGGGAACTCCTCTCCGCTCTTGCGCAAAGCAGTCAACTCTAACGTCTTGCCTAAAACGCGGCCCTGACCACTCTCCCTGAAGTGGGCCACTCCTTCCCGGAAAGCGTCCCGGTACTCCGCCGGGGCCAGCAAGGCGTGCAAGTTCTTGCCGCACGCTTCTTTCTGCGAGTAGCCGAACATGATTTCGGCCGCGTGATTCCAAAACGAGACCGCTCCGTGCTCGTCCATCATGATGATGGCGTCGTGTGCGGCGGCCGTCATGCTGCGCAGCCGTTCTTCACTGTCCTGCAACGAGCGCCGGGCCCACTCCGCCGCCGCCCGTGCCTCGTTGGCATCCTCGGCAAGGCTCAGGGCCGCCGCCCTTTGCTCGCGCAGCTCCCGGTTCGCGCGGTCCAGGGCCTCGGCACGCCGAATCAGATCCCCTTCATACGTCTTGCTTCGGATCCGCTCCAACCCCATCTCCGCCACCAGGACCGCGCACGTCGTGAGGTAGCCGAGAACCACGGGCAACCTCTCCTTCGGTACGATGGGGACGCGCGAAAGCGCTTCGAGGTAGGCCGCTTCATCGAAACCGAACTCGGCCGCCTGAGACCGGAAGAAATCCTCGTTGGCCGGCTCCAGTAGGAACTGACCGACGAAGATGTTCCCCACGTGCCTTCCCTCGATGAGAATCGGAGAAGCCGCATCCGTAAGCCCGTTGTGGCATTGATAGAGCGAAAACGACGCGCCTTCCTCCAACCGGTTCGCCAAAACCGTATCGCTCTCGATGCAACGACGGCACGTATGCTCATTGGCGCGGTGGAAATCCGCACAGATGCGCTGCCAACGGGTGCCCACGAATAGCTCACCCTGGGGGTCGATGACCGCCGCCGAGATGCCGAACGCATCGCGGCAACTGTCCAGCAATCGCTGGATTTGATCCCGGTCCAACAGGTCTTCCAGGCGATATTCGGTGCTGTCGCGTGCCGGCTGTGGCTGAACCCGCGCCGGCGTGGCCGATTCCTCTATCTCCGCTTCTTCCATACAGGCGCCTTTGGCCGGCAACTCATAGGGGGGCGTCTGCCCCGCCGCACGCGCCAGCTCGTTGACGCGCCGTTTCAACTCGATCACCCGAAGCTCGCGGGCCGTGGCCAGGCGGTTGAACCGCTCGATTTCGCGAACGTGACAACTCAGCGCCTCCCGCGCCCCCACGCGCGCCGTGATGTCCACGTCGGCGCCCCGATAGCCGAGCAGCTCCTGGTTCTCCCCGAGGATCGGCACCCCGCTGCGCTGGAGCCAGACCACCGTCCCGTTCTTGTGCACTGCGCGCGTCTGGACGTCCCTGAATACGTCCTTGCAACGAAAGATCCGGGCCGATTGGGCCTGCATCCGCTCGGCATCGTCCGGGTGGACGAAATCATGGAAGCGCTTGCGGCCCAGGATTTCCTCCGGTGTGTACCCGAGGAGCTGTTCGACGACGGGACTGGTGTACGTGTAGTACCCCTCGGCATCCACCTCCCAGATCCATTCTTTGGCGTTTTCCGCCACCTGGCGAAAGCGTTTCTCCGACCGGCGTAAGGCCTCCTCCATGCGCTTGCGTTCGGTGATGTCTCGCACGACGCAAATCGCACCCGTGACGTCGCCGTCCGAATCATGGAGCATGCTCAAGGAGATATCGACGTCGATCACCCGGCCCTCTTTGTGCACCATCTTCGTCTCAAGATGGTGTTCCACTCCGCTTTCGTGCACGCTCTTCTCGCGTATTCTCTCCCACACCAACGGTGGATAGAGCGAGGCAAGGTCCCGGCCCAGCAGGTCCCCCGGCGTCATGCCCAGGAGGCGTTCGGTGTACCGGTTCCAGGAGACCAGGCGTTCCTCGCGGTCCACCATCATAATGGCGACCGCGGAGTTCTCGAAGATGGTGCGATAGCGTTCTTCGGCGACTTGCAGCTCGCGTTCGGCCTTCTTGCGTTCCAGAGCGTAGCGGATGGCGCGCACCAGCATGTGACTGTCCACCTGGCCCTTGACCAGGTAGTCCTGCACGCCCTTCTGGACGGCTTCCGCGGCCGCATCTTCGTCGTCCAATCCCGTCAGGACGATGATCGGAATGTGCGGCGCCTCGGCCTGCAGTTGGATCACCGAGTCCATGCCTTCGCTGTCGGGCAGCCCGGGGTCGAGAAGGATGACATCGAAGCAGGAGCGCGACACCTGATCCAGGGCCTGCGCGACGCGGTCGACGCACTGGACCTCCGAAATCGCCAGCGAAGAGCGCGACAGGAGCCTCTTGAGCATGGTCCTGTCCACCACGTCGTCTTCCACGACAAGCAGTCGAAGTGCCTTCGGTGCAGCCAATGTCCTTCTCCTTCGTATCCGGATCGGCAACCGGAGTCCGGCAAAACGCCTCGTCCCGCCGACCGACAAACCGTCTGCCGGCTCGCATGAGCGCGGCCGTTCACCCGGTCGCCGCCCCGGCGCGCTTTGCCTACTTCAATTTCTTATGGGTGAGAATCTCGCGAATCTTTTCCATGAGCTGGTTGAAATCGAACGGCTTGGTGACGTAGTCGGCCACGCCGTGCGCCGAGGCGGCGGCGATGTCACGCGGTTCGCAGCGCGCCGTCAGCATGATCACCGGAATCTCCTTGAGCCGAGGATCGGCCTGGAGACATTCCAGCGTTTCGTGGCCATCCATCACCGGCATGTTCGTGTCCAGCAGAATCAGGTCCGGCTTCTCGGCCACCGCTCTTTCGAGGCCTTCGCGTCCGTTCGCGGCGGTGACTACATCGCAGTTGGCGAACTTCAGGCGGTACTCCACCGTGCTGACGAGGTCCGGCTCGTCGTCTACGATCAGCACCTTCGCCTGCGTTGCGGATTTCTTCGATTTAAATAGCTTCAACATGGCAACTCCTTTGGTCCGACTCGAGAGCGTCGTCGACGCTCATCGCCCTTGTTTCTCATCCGGCGCGGGCTCTTTCGTCTCTTTCTTCCGCAGCAGACTGCTCCGCCGCAGGGAATCCACCTTCTCGGCAATATGTTCGGGAACCGGCTCGCCGGCGTACATGTGCGGGGACAGAAGCACGACCAGCTCCGAGTGCGCGGCGATGGTCCGGCGGCTCTTGAAAAACCAGCCGACCAGCGGCAGGTCGCCCAGCAGCGGAATCTGGTCGGTCGATACCGTCTTCTCCTCCCGCCGCAGCCCGCCGATGATCACCGTCTGCCCGTCCGCCAGCAACAGCGACGTCGTGGCCTGGCGCGTATCCACCACCGGGATGCCCCGGTCGCTTTCGCCGGTACGCACGTTCTGTTGCGTGTCCACCTCCAGGAAAATGTTGCTGTCATCGGTTACGGTCGCCGAGACCTGGAGGTTGACGCCGACCTCCTTGAATTCGGTCGAGGTCAACGCGTTGGCTCCGCCCGTGGCCGTATCCATGACCTCCTGGTACGGGATCTCCTCCACCGCCTTGATCGTCGCCGATTTCCCGCTGACCACCAGGGCGCGCGGGCTGGCCAGGATTTCCACGTCGCGTTTCTCCTGGATCATGTGCAGGACGTGGCGCACGGTACCGCTGACCACGCTGAAATCGCCGCCCAGACCGACCGTATTGAAGGCGGTGGCGAAGCCTCGCGTTTCGGCGGTATCCGGCGTGGACTGAAGCCGCTCGGTCGTGAAATTCTGGCGGTAGATCACGTCGTAATTGTCGCTGGAGAGCAGGTCCCAGTTGATCCCGATCTCCGTGTCGTCGCCCAGCTTCACGTCGAGAATCACCACCTCCACCATCACCTGGCGCGGCGTAACGTCGGCCTTCTTGATCTCGGCCAGAATGCGGGCCAGGTTCGCCTCGTCATCGCAGATCACCACGGAGTTGTTCTTCTCGTTGATCGCCACCATGCCGCGGTCGCTCACCATCTTCTGCAGCACGCTCTGGACGCTCTTGGCGTCGAGGAACTTCAGAACCACCGTCTCGAGCAGCAAGTCCGCCGGCTCGACGGGCGCTGGCTCTTGCGGGACGGGCACCGGCGGTTTGGGCTCGCCCAGCAGCGCGGTAAAGGGATTGCTCGCCTGCGCCTGCGATCCGGCAGCGGCCGGCGGCTCGGCCGCCCCGACCGGCAGAGCGGTCAAGCTCAGGCTCAGAGTACAGCACAACAAAACGATCGTCCGCGTCGATTCATTCATCCGTCACATCCTCCTCTTCGTCGAGGACCAAAATCGCAACCGCGACATTGCACTTGAGCTTGCCCGTACGAACGTCGGCCAGTTCCATCCGGCAGGAATCGATCCAGATCTCCTGCGAACGATGTTGCAGTCGCTCGAACCATCCGATCAAGTCGTTGTACTGTCCCAGCACGGTGAGGTTGGCTCGATGCACGGCTATGGCCGGCTCCGGCGCGGACGTCCCGCTGCCGGACAGGCCTTTCGCGAAGGCGAAATCCAAAGAAGTCACAGTGCAGCCGGTCTCCGCCGCCAGCGTTTCGAAGTCGCTGAAGAAAGCCGTCGCCTGGGTCGGGGTGAAGAACTTCGCCTGCAGCGTCTCCAACTCGCTGCTGACGGTCTCGAATCGCCGGCGATTCGTCTCCAGCGCCGCGGAAACGTCGTTCTTGCGCGCCGTCATGTCCTGGACGAACGGCTCGTATCTCTGCACCGCCTGGAGATACGCTAGGTGGGGTGAAAGGATCCACCCGTAGCCCGCAATGGCCACCGCCACGATCAAAGCCACGGACATCGCCTTCTGCGCCGACCGGTTCAGTGTAGCAGTACGTTGGATAAGCACGGCGTCTTTCCTAAGGCATCGTCTTCAACAAACAATCGATCTGATATCGTAACAGGCCCGCTTCGCCGCCGGCCTTGTCCACCCGGGTCAGAGAGACCGAGACAAACGGCTCGCGCGTCCCCAGGGTCCGGGCGAAGGCCCGGGCCGCCTCGTAGGACAGAGTTAGTCCCTGGACCCGGAGCTTTTCGGCGTCGTCACTCGAGAGCTCGGTGATACACACTCCCTCCGGCCTCGTGTCACGGATCGCGCGGAGAAACACGGACCAGTCCACCTGATTTCGCTGGTGCAGCACGTCCTGCATCCGCTGCAACCGCCCCTGCGAGCGTTCCAGCAAATCCTCCAGCGCATCGGCCCGACTCACCAGGGCCGTGGTGGCATAGAGCTTACGCGACGATTTCGTCCGCTCGATATCGTGACGCATCCGGTTGGCGGTGCGTATCATGAACTGAGGTGCGATCAGCATCCCCAGCACGATCAGAGCGGCAATGTTCCCCGTCACCAGCATGTGCCTCTTGAACGACCTGGCCTGCTCGACTTCCTCCGGCAGCAGGTTCACCGCCCAGGGGTCGGCGTCGGCGTCCAGTTTCTTCAGGGCCAGACCCACGGCCACCTTCGAGGCGGGCGGACGCAATGCCTTCGCGTCCGACGATCCTGACGCGGGGCCGGTCTCGCGCGGGGCTTGCCCGCCCGCGGCGTCCAACCCGCCCATGCTCCGCAGGGCCGCAACGACCTCCCGCTCCAGGGGCACGGCGTCCCGGACAACCACCATCACCTCGCCGGCGTCGGCGTTCACCCCGTAATATCGAATCATCATCCGGATCTGTTCGAGAAGCCAGCCGCTCACGTCGTCGGCTCCTTCGTCCCGGGGCAGGTCCTTGACCCGCACGGCTTCCAGCGTGCCCTTGCGCAGCAAACAGGCCGACAGATGGGACGCGCTGATTTCCACGATCAGCCGGTTGCCCGGACGCGCGCCGGGCGCCTTGTCGCGCTGGACCCCTCGCGCCAGCGCCAGCAGCGCCGGCTCGACCGCCTCCACCGTCAGTCCCGCCGCCGCACCGGCCTGCACCAGCTTCTGTATCGTATCGCTTTCGGCGGCCACCGACAGCAGGCGGGCATCACCGCCGCCGACCGCGCAGAAATCCGATGCAAAGTCCCGGCCCGACAAGGCCACGTATTGCGTCAGCTCGCCTGCGACGAAATCGCCCACGTTCGCCGGCAACGGCGCAGGCATCTCGAGCATCTGCATCACCAGCGGGTTGAAAGACACGGTCAGCGCCGCCTTCATGCGGCCGATTCGCGCGTGCCGGCGCAGCTTCCGCAACGTCCGGGCCAGGCCCGCGATGTCTTCGAGGCCGCCGTCGCCCACCGTCGGCTCGGGCAAAGGCAGGCAAGCTTCGCGAACGACCTTCCATCCGCGGGCCTCCGACGAACGCGACACGAGCGCCAGACTCACGCGGTCCCGGCACACGTCGATCCCCAACGCTGTCTTCCTGCGATGCTTCATTCGTTGATCCTCAGCACGTCGATTCTCACTACATGAGGCGGTCCGTCCGTCGAGACGGTCACGTCCGCTTCCACTTTCGCCACAAATCCCCGGGACGTGACGCCCGTGGCGGTCAGGGTCGATCCATCCACCGCCACCGTATAGGAACCGCCGTTGAACGGCTTGTCGATGTAGCCGGTCGTCCAGGTCGCGTCGGCGCGAAGCTGCGCCAGCGCATCATTCAGGCCCGCTTCGGCCGTGGCCAGCGCCTCGGCCGCATACAGGTGGTTCCGCATTACCTGAATCTCTTCCGTGTTGATCTGCAAATGTGCCATCACCGTCGCCGCCAGCAGCGCCAGAATGAACACGACCATCAGCAGTACCGAACCGGTTTGACTTCGTTTTTTTCGCATACGGACTCACGGCGTCAATGGATCCGCCTCCACCGGGACCGCGACATCGATCTTGACGTAATCTGTAAAGAGCCGGCAGGGTTGCGGGCTCGTTTTCTTGTCGTTGGAAACGATCAACAACAGGATCGTATCGTCCCCGACCCCTCCGATGTAATTGACCAGTGCGTCGTCGCGCGATCCGCTCAGGGTGATCTCCAGTTCCGTGCTCGGCGAGGCCGCCAGTAATTCGTAGCTCGCGGTGCCGTAGTTCCACAGGTACAAGCTCGCCCCGTCGAGGCGAGCGTTATGTGTGTTGATGCACTGCCCGTTCCAGGTCGCCGCGATCTGGGCTACGTCCGCTTCGTCCTCATCGATGACAAAGACGAATCGCGCCTGCGCGTATTCCGAATTCGACGTGACGCTCACGGTGTGCGAGTCGCTGTCCTCCAGCTCCAGCGCGTCATATTCCCCGGCACTGAGTTCCGCCGACGGCGTATCAGGATCATCGGGAACCTGGGGCTTGCCTTGATCGGCAAACGCGACAACCTCCACGCCCTGCTGACGCGTCGCGAAGTCGTACGTAGTCGTGACGCTTTCCCGCAGCACGTTCCCGTTGGCGCGCAGATAGCAGGCGCCGGTGACGGTGCGGTCGCGTGCCAGACGGCCGGTGCTGCGCAAGATGGCCTCCCAGGTCACCAGCCGAATGGCGGCCGGTTCCTGCGTCGGAAGGGCCAGGTCGTTGGCGTCGTAACACACGAACCGCAGGCTCGACACGGGCCCCGCCAGATCGGAGGGATCGCCTGCCGGTCCGAATTGCACGTAGTCGCCGGTGCCGACGCCGTATCGATTGGTCACAGCGTTGGCATCCTCGAACTCGATGTACCCGTCGGTCTCCGAGGCAGCGCTGACCTGCACGACGCGAGTCGCCTGGCCGAGATGGCGCAGAAGATGCTCGTTCAAGACGCGGCTGTTCTGGATCATCTCCGACTGCGCGCGCTGCGTGTCCGAGCCGTTGCGGATGCCCGCCAGCAAAGGCAGCACGGCCCCCATGACAACGACCATCAGCGCCATGGCGACGACCAGCTCGACCACGGTCATCCCGCCCGGCCTGTTTTCATCCTGGTTTCGACACACAATCTTCATACACCGGTTCCTTGGTCAACGTACATATTCTCGGCACACGGGGACCCACTCGTTACGCCAATTGCTCCCTCGGGCACCGAAAAAGCCCGCCCCGGCGACGTGAGCGGAAATGGCCCTGCGTGCCGGCCCGGCCGCGTTCTTATCAGACCTGCAACCGCCCCCCCGGGGCAAAATGCGCCGTCCTGTGACACATGTCCCATAATGCCGGGGGTTGGGCGCCACGGGAAAGAGAGAGATTCGCGCCAGCAGCCGCACCGTCTATGGTCCCGGCCAGCGCTTCGCCAGGCAGGTGGAGAGGCGGACGTCGATCTCGCTGGCGCCCAGGACGCCGTCGCCGTTGTGATCGAGCCCGACCGAAACCGTGATCGACTTGAGGTTCGGATCGCCGTCGTCGTCGACCGTGCAGAGAAAACCGTCCTCCAGAGCGCGGGACGTCTCGGCAAAACCGTCGTCGTAATGGTAAATCGACCGCGCCTTGATCCGCTCCAGCTCCCGCTGGGCCAACTGAAGGCTGCGCGTCCGGCGTTCCACCGTCCCGGTGGTAATCTGAGCGACCGTCCAGGCCCTGAGGACGGGCACCATCGCAACGAGCAACAAGGTCGAGGCGACCACCACCTCGGTCAGCGTCACGCCGGCCCACCGGCCCCGGCGCGCGGACGGCACCCCAACCCGGGCGTCACATCTGTCACTCAATCGCTGCCAGCGCATTTTACCGCTCCCGTCGCCGATACGATCGTAATCGTAGTTGTCTTGCCTGCGCCCGAAACCTGGATCGTCGTGTCGCTTCCACCCGCCAGGTTGCCCAGCGGGCCGAACTCGAACCGCGCGCCGCCCTTGCAGCGCACCGAATCGGGAATCTCGTGGCTGTCCACCACAGTTGAATCCTGGAGGTTTACGATCTGATAGCCGGCATACTGACCCGGAGGGCCGGTCATGACCACGGCGAACCCGGTGGGATTCTGCGCCGCCTCCAGCAAAGCGGCCGCACGAGCCCGCCGCAAATCCGTCGCCAGCTTTCGCGCCACGCCATCGGCATCCGTGTCATCGACCGCGCCCCATTGCAGCCGAGGCACCGCCACGCAGGCCATCACGCCGAGGATGAGAACCACCACTACGATCTCGCTGAGACTGTGTCCCTCGCGCATCATCATTGCCACACCCGGTTGAGGTGCAAAAGATGGCCGCCCTGGTAGCGGCCATCCTGCATCACCTCTGTCCTCTGACGCACCCCACTCCTGAAAACGGGTGAATCAGGTGTTGTTAATGCGTATGGTCGGATACGCGGTGTTTCGTTGTGTCGTAGCTGTACGACGTCTCAAACGGACACTCCGGCGCGCCGTCCGGGAAGTAGTTCGGATCG
Source organism: uncultured Pirellulales bacterium (assembly GCA_964415045.1). Classification (GTDB taxonomy): domain Bacteria; phylum Planctomycetota; class Phycisphaerae; order Sedimentisphaerales; family Anaerobacaceae; genus CAYPZL01. Next base: position 13,697 of record CAYPZL010000090.1, read on the forward strand.
GAAGTCACGTCCGACAACGTCGCCGGCCAACTGCCCTCGTTGGCATAGTACAGCTCGATCTGAGAATTGATCAGATCGACGTTGGTTAAACATGCGTTGATCTTGGCGTTCGTGGCCCCGCCGATAATGCGCGGCACGGCAATCGCCGCCAGAGCGCCCAGAATCAGGACGACGACCAGAAGTTCAACCAGCGTAAAACCTTTCTTTCTATGCATTTTGCTCTCCTTTGTCAGTATTGCCGCATCTTCGACACTCGCTAACGATATCGGCAAACAAGACAACCCACTTTACCGCAAATGGTCGTAACTCCCGACCAACGCTTCGCCAGCGGCACCATCATTTCAGACACGCCATGTAATCGAACATCGGCAAATACACACCCATCAGGATCAGGCCCACCACGAGTCCCATAACGATCGTCAGGGCCGGTTCGAGCTTGACCAGCAAAGCGTGTGTCATCCGGTCGATATCCTTGTCCAGCAGGTCGGCGCTCTTGACGAGCATTTCGGGAAGGATGCCGGCCTGTTCGCCCGAGGCCACCAGTTGCACCACCGTCGGTGGAAAGACATCGTGGGCGTCCAACGATTCGGCCACGGGCCGGCCCGCGCGCGTGCCTCGCTGCAAATCGTCCATGACGCGCGAGATTTCCTCGTTGCCCGCCACGTTGCCGGCCACCGCCAGGGCGTCGATGATCGGGACCCCCACCGAGACGAGCATCCCGAGCGTGCGTACGAACTGCGAAACCGACACCAGCGAACACAACGGGCCCACCAGGGGCAGGCGCGATCGCAGGCGATGCCAGTACATCTTCGCGCCCGAGTGCCTCATCAACCAGCGCAACCCCAGGGGCGCAGCCGCCGCGGTCGCCAACAGGGCCCACCACCGGTGCCTGAGCACGGAGCTCAACGCCAACAAGGCCCGGGTCGGACCGGGGATGTCCACGTGCAGCCGCGTGTACAACTGGGAGAACGTCGGCACGACGAAGATCAGGAGACAGGTAACGACAATGCAGCACACGAAGCCGACCACCAGCGGATAGACGAAGGCCGCCCGGGTCTTCTCGCGCAGATCCAAACGTTTTTCCAGATAGCGGGCGCTGAGTTCGAGCGCCTGCGACAGTTTGCCGGCCGACTCGCCCGCCTCGACCATGCCTAAAAAGAAATCGGTAAACACCTTGCGGTGAGGCTCAAACGCGTGTTTCAAAGAGGAGCCGGTCTCCACCCGCCGGCGTACATCGACCAGCGTGGCTTTCATAGCCCGGTGTGTCGTCTGCTGCTCGAGCGTCTGGAGGCACCGCAGCACCGGCAGGCCCGCGGAGTACATGCCGGCGAACTTGCAGGCGAAGGTCACGACGTCGCGCGCCCGTACCGGGCCGAAGGACGTCGCCGTGTCCCGCTGGGGCTCGGCGCGGATCAGGACGTACCCGAGCTTCTTGAGCTCCTGCCGCAGCGCCGCCACGCTGGCGACGTGGGTGTACGTGCCGGCCAGCTCGCTGCCCGCGGCATCTCTGGCGGTATACTTGTAGGAAGCCATCACCCTCTCGTCAAATCCACTACCCTCATGACCTCTTCGACCGTCGTGGCGCCGCGGCGGACCTCTTCCAGGGCGCTCGTCCGCAGGGTGCGCATGCCCTCGGCCACCGCCTGTTCCTTCAGGGCCGCGTCGCTTCGTCCCTCCACGATCATACGCCGGATCACCGGCGAGATGCAGAGGATTTCATAGACGCTGCGCCGCCCGTGGTAACCGCTCTCGTAGCACGCCCGGCATCCGCCGGCCCGGTACAAGGGCCGCCCGTCGCCCCCGTCCGTGTCGCCCCAGACGAGGCCGCCTTCCTCATCGGGGGCTTCATACGGCGTTTTGCAGTGCGGGCACAGCGTTCGCACGAGACGCTGAGCCACCGTGCCCAGCAGGGCCGAGGCCACCAGGAAGGGCGGGATGCCGATATTGACCAAACGAGACACCGCGCCGGCCGCGTCGTTGGTGTGCAGGGTGCTCAGCACGAAGTGCCCCGTCAGGGCCGCACTGATGGCGATCTCCGCCGTCTCCCGGTCGCGAATCTCGCCCACCAGGATGACGTCCGGGTCCTGCCGCAGGATGCTCCGCAGAGCCCGCGCGAAGGTCAACCCCGCCACCGGGTTGATCTGCACCTGTGTGATGCCGGCGAGCCGGTACTCGACCGGGTCCTCCACCGTCACGATGTTGCGCTGACGCTCGTTGACCTCCTGGAGCACCGAGTACAGCGTCGTGGTCTTGCCGCTGCCGGTCGGGCCCGTCAGCAGGAGCATCCCGTACGGGTTGGCGACCAGGCTTTTGAATGTGTCCCGGTCGCGCCGGTCGGCCACCACGTCGTCGAGCACCCAACGGTCGGCGTTCTTGTCGAGGATGCGCAGGACGATCTTTTCTCCGCCCACGGCCGGAAGCGATGAGACGCGCAGGTCGTACTCCCGGCCCTCGTGCCCGAGCGTGATGTGCCCGTCCTGCGGAAGTCGTTTCTCGGCGATGTCCATGTCTGAGAGAATCTTGATGTGCGAGACGACCTCGAGCTGGGCCGAAACCGGGACTTCCAGGGCGTCCCGCAGCATGCCATCGATGCGATACCGCACGCCGAGCTTCGACTCCTGCGGCTCGATGTGGATGTCGCTGGCGCCGACCTCGATGCCGCCCTTCACGATGGAGGCCACCAGCTTGGTGATCGGGTCGTCGCTGGCGTCGAAGAGCCGCTCGCTGCGAGGCGTGCCGCCGCCGGCCGGGCCGGTCCCGTCGCCCTTGAGCCGCATCGACGCAATCGCCTGCTTCGTCACGCTGGCCACGTCGAAATGGTAATGAATCGCCTGCTGGATGGCCTCGGGCAGCGCGGCGACGGCAACGACCTTGTAACCGGTTTTCAGCTCGATCTCGTCGCGGGCGGCAAGGTCCAGCGGCTCGCTCATCGCCACCGTGAGCGCCCCGCCGTCCCGGCGAATCGGAATCGCACCGAGGCGGGAGGCCACCGCCTGCGGAATCAGATGCGCGACCACGGGATCGATCGTTTCCGGGGCCAGCGTCACAAACTCGATTCCCCGGGCGGCAGCGGTGATTCGGGCCTTCTCGCCCTCATCCAGGTCCGTTCGCTCGCCGATGAGCGTCAGCAGGCTCTGCCCGCTTTCGGCCTGTCGCTCCAGCAGCGCAGCCAGTTCCGCCTCGGCCAGCAGATTCTCCCGTTTCAGGAAGGCTACGGTCGCGTCATGTTCGTTCATAAGCGCGCATACTCCAAATCAATGCCACTGCCCCCTTGTATCGACACATTCACCGCCCGACCTTAGCGGCGTGCCCGAACGAGCCGCCCTGCCACCACTGGGTTCGGGTCCGAGAACCGCCCCGGTCGCGGTCTCTCGGCCCACGGCCGAAAAACAGTGCCCCAAACCCCGAAATTCTTCTTGCCAAACCGGCGCCAATACGCTATACATTGGCCTATCCAGCATGGCGGCGTAGCCAAGAGGCCTAAGGCGACGGTTTGCAAAACCGTTATTCGTCGGTTCGAATCCGACCGCCGCCTTTTCCCTCCTTTCCTCTCACCCGGCGCCAATCGGGCTTTTTCCATGCCAAAAGCCAGTCCGGCTGGCGCAACCACAGCCTTCCATGTTCAAAATGAAGCCCCGGCGCCGCCGTTTGACGGCGTTGATGGATTTGTCCCGTTGACGTAAAACGCACTTGTTCTTGACGTCGGGGTGACATCCTGCTACAATGATATTTGACCTGTGAGCTTTCGTTCCCGGAAAGCCATATACTGCCGACTCCGGCATGCAAGGAGGTGCAGGAGTGGTACACCAAGTCTCTCGGTTCGAGGATTCGGTGTGCAGTTTTAGTGCGCGCCGTTTTTCTTCGATAAAGTGATGCCATAAAACCGAGTCGATGGAGAACCCGCCTAATAACGCGGTTCAGCATCGCGGTGGCAGACTTGTGTAGCTTTTCCACGCGTGCTGACCGTCTACCCTGGCAACCACCCCACACAGTCGGGTACTGTACGTCTGGCGACGGAGGCGTATGGGGACGCGACCACGACATCTCTACAAGGACGCCTGTTCCGAAAGGAGGACGAACACGCGTCAAGCAGTGACCCATTTGTTCTTGTTTTGGCTACGTGCTCGCTCAGGGTCCAATTCCTGAAGGGGAAAGACATTTCGTCCAAAAACAAGGAATTGCCATGTGGAAATGATCAATGAGTGGACGCGCGGGTGTGTGGCCGAAGGGATCACAGGCGACTTCACGCTGGCGGCGTCGGTCAAGCTCGCCCCGGGCACGAATGGAAACTACGGCGGCATCGCCGGATATACTTCTTCATCGAGCTTGGACCGCAACTTCTCCCTATACGGCTGGAAGAACCGCTGCGAAGAGGCCTGCAAGAACACTTGATCGTGAAATGACCGGGGGCCCGATGCGCGGTGAGCTTCGGCCTGTCGCAGAGCATGCAAAATACGTATTTCCCCCAATTGACAAACTGGCTCTTGAAGCTACATAATACGTACGCTGCAAGTGCAAAACGACCTCATTGGAATCAGCCGTTCAACGGACTGACATCGAGGCACTTGGCAGCGGGGAGACAGGGTGACGAAAGGAGCTTTCTGATTCCGCCTGTGTCTCCCTCTTTTTTTGGCGCTTCGTTCTTGACAACCGCCTGTTCGTCCGTAGACTGGGATTTGGTGGTAGATAGAGAAATCGTGCGGTTGCTCCTCTTTTGGGGGGAAGAGAGGCAGTCAGCAGAAGGCAGGATGAGGGTGAATGCGGACGAGGACCCCATTTCCGCGCAGGAGTTGGCGGAACTCAGAAAGCGTCTCAAGTTGTCTCCCCACCAAACGGAGATTGTAACCCACGTCGTACACGGCAGGCCGTACGAGCAGATCGCCGGCGAAATGGGCATCTCAATGGCTGTGCTGCGCACCCATCTGAGCGGGCTCTTTCGCAAGTTCGACGTACACGACCGGGCGGAATTGATCCTTCACCTGACCGCCGCGGTGCGCAGCGGCAACGAGAACCACAAGAAGTGAAAACCGCGCGCGGATCGTGTCGGCCGCATGGGTAGACGTGGAACGCTCTGAGCGTCACTACGGACAATTCGAAAGCCCCTCAATTCCGCCCCGCGTCTGTACGGACCGGGCGATGCTCGCTTCGGACCAATCAGCGCCCTTCGATGGCCAACCGGCACAGTTGCCTCAACTCCGCGACTCTCGCCTCGATCTGCTCGTCATTCAGCTCATCCACAACTGCGACGAGGGAGTCCTCGGCAGCGTGATTCATCCAGACAGCCTTTTTCCGGGGCCGGCCGGTGTCCGAGAGGATTCCATCCTTCAATTTTTGTATCGTCAGCTCCCACTCCTCGAGGTCATCACACGTGGGATCGGGTATGCTCTCCGCCCCCATCTCTCGTCCGGCCGCGACGATCAGCTTCCTCCAATCGCTCCACCAGGCAGGCTCGTCAAGCCCGATTTCCACCAGGCTCTTCAGGTGCTCGAAGACCGCGGCAATCGCTGCCTCGACAACCGCCGTCAACCCAACGGCCGGTACATCCTCGCGGAGCAGACCCTTTCCTACCGTTGCCAGGACCGATATCTTCTGACCGTAGGTCAGGCTGTCGTAACACTCGATCCCCAGGGGACAGTCCTCGTGTCGCAAGGCATCCTCCTGGTCGAGAAGGCTCAGCAGGGCCTCGGCAAACAGCCTCGCCTCCGCCCGCTTCAACGTCCGGTTACCACACGATGTTCGCCACATATCCCCACCCTGCGTCCAACTGTATCGACTCGAATATTCCACGCCGCGCTGGAATGGAATCGACGGGGGACTTACGGGGGCTGAGTTGAAGGTACGCATTGCATTCTATCGGTGCCCCTGTGGCAGTCGGCTCTCGGCAGTTGAGGCCTGCCGGGGCCTCTCCCGGCAGACTCTGGAAACGGATGGCTCGGACGAAATTGCGTGACAGGAACATTGGTCCCCCTGGGAAGCGACTTGGGGTGGCACCGAACGCGGCGCCGCCTTGCGCGGCTCCTCACGCCATCTACTGGCACACACACGCCCATCGTAGTTCCCTGCCTAATCGATCCGTCGTAGGCATCATCGCTGAGAACAGACTTCGGGCCGGCAATAGGTGCACCCCAACGAAACACAACTACTACGAATTCTCGCTCACGAAGAGCCTGTGTCAATAGCAAACCGAGCGATTTTGCGTCAGCAATTCCGATGAAGTCAATATCGTCAGCCACACCCGCACGTCTGCCGGGCAAAATACGCGTTTCTATGTATTGACAGCGGGAGGTTTGCTCGCGATACAGGCTTGCCCAACGGCATCCATCCGAATACCGGCGGCGTCATTCCCGTCGCGATCCTGACGACCGATACGTTCGATGCAACTACCGTCGATCCTGCGACGGTAGCACTCGAAGGCGTCCTTGCCAAAGAAAAAGGCAAGAGCGGCCGGATTGGCTCACTCGAGGACGTTGACCATGACGGCGACCTCGATTTCGTCGTCCAGATCCGGCCTGCGGGCTTGAGATCGCTTCGTTCCCGGCCCAGATCCTTCGCCTGCGGCTCAGGATGACAAACGCCCAAGGACTTTTCCGAATCTGTATGAGGCCGTTCGAGGCAAAACCGACGAATGGGGCTGCGACCACCACATCGCAGCCCTTCTTTTGCCTGGGGCAGGCGGCATCGGTCGCCGGCATGAATCGCAACGATCTGTTTATACGAGCACGTGCGATTCTGCCGTGTTGGTCTGCAGAATCCTTATCCGCCGGTCCGAATCCGACACGGCCGCGTCGTCTCTTCTACCACCAGAACCGGCGATTGCCGCCGTAGCGTGGCTTGGGAATGTCGTCGGCCTTGTCGTACTCGGGCGCTTCCCAGCCCGGCTCGAAGTGGCGCCATTCGACGTGCCCGTCGAGGAAACCGACGTTCATGCCGGAAGGCTGGGCGTCGGTTTTCAGGTGGCTGGTGCGGTCATACAGTCCGACCTGGCCGAGCGTGCCGCCGGCGACGAGGCCGAAGTTGCCGTTCGGGTAGTTCCCGCCCCGCTCGTCCCAGGCGCAGAGCGTCGCGTCCACGCTGAGCTCCCGCAGGGCCGGCTGCTTCTCCATCGTCGTCTTGAGCCACATCTTACTGCCGGTCACATTGTTCTGAATCTCGGGACGCTCCGTCCTGTCCGGAGCCATCTGCAGGATATAACAATACCCTGACACGATGAAATTGCCCGTCAGCTTCTTGTCATTGACGACGGTGGCCTGGAACGTCCAGAAGTGGTCCATGTTCGGGTGCATGACGCGGTTCGAGGGGCAGTAGAACATCTCCTGCGTCATTCCCGTTTGCAGCATGAAGTTGACCACGTCCACGTCCAGATCCCACAGCCAGCCTCCGGGCGTATCGGGCAAGGGGAGCTTTGTCGCGTAATCATCGGCGTACATCAGAAACGCCATGCAATGCTGGCGAATCTGGCTGGCGCAGGATTGACGCCGGCCCTGCTCCCGCACGCGTTGCAGCGCCGGCATCAAAATCCCCATCAAAACCGCGATCACGGCAATCACGACGAGAAGTTCAATCAGGGTAAAACCTCGTGACGCGTTCTTCATGGCAATCTGCTCCTTAATCAAGCCGGCACCTCCCGAACATCTTCTCACGGAGGCCTCCGACACACTAATCAACTTATGATACCACAGCCCCGCGACAATCTCAACGCTTTCCGGCCAATTTGCCCAGGCGACCGGCCGCGGTATCGTGCCTGGGAGAATGCCCTGCCACGCGCGTGGCAGCGTTTTCCAAAATTCGCGATTGACGGCTTGTGACCGCACGCGGTATAATGTTCATACAACTAATACGATGGTGACGACAACAGGAAGCAGGCTGTCGCAATACGGGAAATCGCCAGTCGCACATCTCCAACGCCCCCCTGTCAGGCCCGGCCGCGCCCCGACCGAGAGACGCGGTGTGCGGCGGTAGACGTACCGCTTGTGTCGGAAATGACCCGGCTCCCGCCCGGCCGGCCCGCGACGTCTGCGCGGCGGACAATTCACGCCGCCGGCGGGATCGATGCCAAAACGGTCGCCGATGCGAGAGAGGATTCTACCAAACGAACCCAATTTCCGCCGTATTGGGCCAGGAATGAGGGTCGAGACGCAGAACAAAGCCAATCTGGACGCGCGAGAGACCTGCGATTGGGGATTCGGAGGGGCCAAGGTGCCGAACACCCGGGCGGGAAACGTCAAACGAAGCCAAGTGCCGGCGTTTTGGCCTCAAGAATGCAGGAGAAGGAGAAGAGCTCGGCACGTACGAGGAAACGGTAAAGGGCCACGCGTTCTCCTTCGTCCGGCAGCGGTATGTCCTAAGCGACGGAACCGAAGTCATCTGGTCTGTCGGCAATCCAACGCAAGACTGAAGCCGGAACCCTACACGCCTGTCAAGCCGGGGAGCAACGACCCCGGCTTTTTCTATGCGCGCCGGGGTCCCGAATGCTATCGCGATCAAAAAAAACAGGCTCTTCCGAGGAATGGGTAGGTAGGATTGCATGAAAAAGGACATGACTTTAG
>CAYPZL010000091.1:0-22173 GCA_964415045.1 uncultured Pirellulales bacterium
ACATCAAAGGACTTACGAAAATCGCAGCATGAAAATCACGCACAAAAAACAAGAAGCTGAAGGATTGTAGTACGGAAGTACCCAAAAACCGGATGAGCCCCAATTCGCCCCCCGCCACCTGCGCAGACACCCCGGCATGCACGTCTCATCCGAAACCCTGTAGGGGCCCCGGCGCGCCGGGGTGCCTGCCCGCCTCCTCGATGGCTATCGGGTGTTGGGCACGGGCAACCAGGGCAACCACAGGGGGTTGCCCCTACAGACGCGCGCGGCCCTGTGCCTCCCAAACCGGCAACGGCCGGAGATATCCCACAAGAAGGACGCACGCACAAGGCTTGACAGGGCCCCGGGGCGCCTCTATTCTTCATACCAGTCAGCGAAACGTGTCGCCGGAAACTGCAACCTCGGAGAAACGAACGTATCCATGACGCTCAGACAACTCATCGAAGAAAAGCGAGACGAAATATTACGTCTTGCTGTCAAACACGGGGCGCGAAACGTTCGGCTGTTCGGCTCCGTTGCCCGCGGTGAGGACCGACCCGACAGCGACGTGGACTTTCTGGTGGAGGCGGGGCCGACGACAAGCTCATGGTTTCCCGCAGGGCTCATCCTCGATCTCGAGGAGACGCTCGGCAGACGCGTCGAAATCGTCACGGACCGGGGCCTCAACCCGTACCTCCGTGACCAGGTGCTTCGCGAGGCCATCCCCCTATGAAAGACGACACCGCCTATTTGCCGTCAAATCGTCCAACAGAAAACGGACCGACACTCAGAATATCTCGATATCATCCTTGCTGAAACCTGCAAGCCTGGCAATGATCTGCTCAAGACCCCAGTCTGCGTCCACACATTTTACCGAACGATCTTGGCTCTTCGCCAAATCTTCGAACGTACTGTGATCGTTATCCGGACAGATGAGGATCACATGATGGGGCAACTTAAAAGAGCCCACGTGGCGCCACTCTCGTTCCCACCAGAATTCCTTTCGGTAGAACTTGGCCCCGTTGCCTGTTCCCATCTGCTCAATGAAAGGCGCAATCTTTGCAAAAGGGGTATCATCAAAATTCAACGAGGCAATCGCACTATCTCGCAACCTGTCGATCTCTCTTGTCAGCCAGGCATGACCAGGAGTCTGGTCAACGTACCACACTGGGTTGACGCCCTTCTTTCGGGCCAGTTTCTTCGTAATTGCCACTCCATACGGAGCAAGATCGCGACTTCTTCCCTTGATTGTGCCGAGCAAGAGGTGCAGGTATTCCAGGGGAGTCTCGGTAAAACAGACACATTTCTGCGAATTTCCTGGCTGACCGGCCTTTTCTAGTTCCTTCACCGCCGTACCGAATGGGTTTCTGGCTTGGATTCCCCAAGATTGGACAATCGATTTCAACTGATCCTTCGCCGATTTCCCGCTGTCGTCTCGCGTCAGGTGTACTATGAAAGTACTCAAATCGGAACGGCGCGATAGCACCGTTCGGATATCAACCCCTTCTCCGTTCGAGGATTCCTGCGGTGCAGCGCAAATGGCAGCTTCAGTCGCGGTATTCATCGTCTCACCTGGATCGTCGAAGTTAAAGACTCTCCCCTCTACATGCACAATGGCTATGAACCCGACTCTACATCGGATAGATTGGGGGGCAACTTTAACTGCGAGGAGGACAGGGCTATACTTCAGGGCACGGATTCAATAAGGCGGGCGGCGATGGCGGCCTGGCCGAGGGCGATGCCTCCGTCGTTTGCGGGGACGGCGCGGTTCAGTAATACGGTGAAACGTTCTTCTTGCAGGCGCTCGACGAGGCGATTGAGGAGATAGCGGTTACAGAAGACGCCGCCGCTCAAGGCCACGACCTCCAGGCGCGTTCTTTCTCGGGCCTTTTGAGTCAAGGCCAGCAGCGCCTCGGCCAGTGTATTATGAAACCTCGCTGAGACCATTCCAGGCGAGATGTCGCGTTTCACATCCGCGACGATCCCGCGCAGCATCCTGCGCAGGTCTAATTGCAGCGGTCTATCGCCGGCTTCCTGCAAATCGAACTCGTAGGCGTCGGCACAATCTGCATCCGCGACGGACTCGAGCGCCATCGGCAGTTGCGCGTCGAAATGATTGTACGAGCCCAGGCCCAGACAGGCCGCGACCGCGTCAAAGACTCGACCGAGGCTCGACGTGTTCACGGCGTTGACGCGCTTTTCGATCTGTTCGAGGATGAAACGCAGCTTCTTTTCGTCCGGCTCGATCCGCTGCAATAGCCACTGAAGATCCGCCAGCGCGAATTCGTCCCCGTATGCGTGTTTCAGCAGACTCAAGGCGGGTCGAATTGCCTCCTTGCTGGCCTTGTCCCCACCGGCCAGCGGATAGTAGGCTAAGTGTGCGAATCGCTCGAACTGCGTCAAAGAGGCGATCATGCATTCGCATCCCCAGATGGCGCCGTCGGTGCCGTACCCGGTCCCGTCGCACTCCAGGCCGATCACCGGCCCGCTTCGCCCGTGCTCGGCCAGGACCGAGGCGATATGCGCCCAGTGATGCTGGACCTCGATGACGCGCGCGCCCGGAAGCGAGCTCGCGTATCGCCTGGACAGATAGCCCGGATGCATGTCGCAGACTACCACTTTCGGCTCGACCTCGAACAGTCCGGCCAGGTGCTCGGCGGACCGAACGTAATGATGGTAGACCTCCGCGTCCTCCAGGTCGCCGATGTGCTCGCTCAGAATGAGCTGATTCTGCTTTGCAAAACAAAAGGCGTTCTTCATGTCCGGGCCGGCCGCGAAAATATCCTGCGGCGAAGAGGTCTCCATGAGAATGGGCGTCGGAACGTACCCGCGCGCGCGTCGCAACAGCGCGGGACCGCCGGCGACGAAATGCACGATCGAATCGTCAACCTGCCGATAGATCTCGCGATCGTGCATGAGGAAGGCGTCCGCCACGTCCCCGAGCCGCTCCAGCGCCCGTTCGTTCTTGCAGATGAGCGGCTCGTCGGAGATGTTCGCGCTGGTCATCACCAGAACGTCAAGGCCCTCGGCGAACAGCAGGTAATGCAGCGGCGCGTAACACAGCATGAAGCCGAACGTGCTGATGCCCTCGGCCACGGAAGGGCCAATCGCAGCGCCGGGCCTCTTCGGCAGCAGGACGATGGGACTCTGGGGACTCGTCAGCGTCGCCTCGGCAGCATCGTCCACGCGGGCGTACTTGCGTACCGTTTCCAGCGAAGCCGCCATTAGCGCGAAAGGCTTGTGGTCGCGCCGCTTGCGCCGGCGCAGGCGCTGTACGGCCTGTTCGTTCAGCGCGTCGCAGGCTAAGTGAAATCCGCCGACGCCTTTGATCGCCACGATTTTGCCCGCGCGCAGCAGCTTCCCCGTCTCGGCAATAGCCTCGTCATTTCCGCTTTGCAGGGTCGCGCCGGCCGGGTCGGTGAGCCGGATACGGGGTCCGCATTGCGGACACGCCACCGGCTGGGCGTGAAAGCGCCGGTCCGTCACATCGGCGTACTGCTCCGCGCAGCGCTCGCACATTTGGAACACGGACATCGTGGTGTTGGGCCGGTCGTAGGGGATCGTTTTGACGATGGAGTATCGCGGCCCGCAGTTAGTGCAGTTGATGAAAGGATAGCGGTACCGAAAGTCCCGCGCGTCCCTCAATTCGGCCAGGCAATCGGCGCAGGTGGCGATATCGGCGGTCACCCGCGAGAGAGCCGTGCCCTCGGAGTCACTTCTCTCGATGGTGAAACCCGCCTCGCTTTGCCGCAGCTCGACAGCGACCGCCCGGCACGATTGAATCTCCGCCAGGGGAGGCTTGTCCGGGCCCGATTGCAGGCGGGCCACAAACGCATCGATCTGCTCTTTCGGGCCCTGAAGCTCGACCGTAACACCCCGCGTATCGTTCCAGACGGTTCCGGTAAGCCCGAGGGCCCGTGCCAGCCGGTACACCGCGGGCCGAAAGCCCACGCCCTGGACCTGCCCGGTTATCTCAATACGCTGTCTTTCAATCAAGGATTCGACCCTTTCCTGCTCACTCAGAGAACTTCTGCAAAATGGAGATTAGGCCTATATTCTTCAAGGAAATCGTTGGTGTGATTTCCTTGAAGACGGAATTTACACACCAATGCGCAAGGCACCTACGTCTTCGGGAGGCAGAATTACGAAGAAGATTTTTCCTCCCTAAAGCAAGCCTAATCTCCATTTTGCAGAAGTTCCGTCACTTACTACTAGCGCCGATGGACGCGCGGAGTTTCCGATATCACACGAATCACGGAACCAACGGAGTCTAATCCCGGCGCCGGAGGCCGCAAGCCCAAAATCCTTCGTAAAAAGTGCTTGCCCGCCGCCCGGTTCTCTGGTAGGATTGAATCAAACGGGGCCATAGCTCAGTTGGGAGAGCGCTTGCATGGCATGCAAGAGGTCGTGGGTTCGAATCCCATTGGCTCCATTCCTCCGGAGTGGAACCGTCCCCCCGAACGTGTTGCAGCAGAATTGCGGCACGGTCTCGGGGTCCGCGCACCGGCGGCTGGAGCGGTCCGGAGACGCGTCACAGGCCGGGTATGACAGCTCCGGCGACGATTCGTTTCGCTCTGGATCGGCCGGTCAGGGCAGGAAAGCGACGCCGAGACCATCCATCGCCCGAAACGCCCCGACAATCCTTAGCTCGGCCCGCACGGCATCTTCGTGCTTGCCAAAGGAATAGGCAAAAGGCCAGGTCTCCGTCGGCCCGATGTTGGTGTAGGAGGCGGGATAGAAATGGCCCACCGCCAAGAGCCGCCCGTCGCTGTCGCGCAGCGAGGCCTGGAGTTCCACGCCTTTGGCGCCCAGGCCGGTGTTTTTGACCTCACCGACAACGTACACCCTGTCGTACTCGTCGCGCCGGGCACGAAAATCCAGCACAGTAAAGCCCTCCCGCTCCAGGCGAACGGCGGATTCGGCGCCATCGATGGCGGCCCCGGCCAGGTCGCTGCCGGCGCAGGCGGCCTTATCGCCGGCCCGGCCCGGCCACCAACTCCTGCAGCCGGCCCAAAACAGCAGAACGAACCCCAGAAGTGCAATCAAAACGAGCTTCTTCATCACCCCTTCCTTTCCCTCAATCCGCGTATGCGACCGCACAAACAGCGCAAGGTCCGCCATGCACGATGACTCCGGTAAAACCTCCGTGCTTTTGGCAGGTCCGCCGAAGCGACCTGCACTGGCTCTCCAGATCATTATTATCGGTTTTCCGCCCCCTCTTGTCAAGGTGCGCCGCGGACAACGGCTGGCCGCGCCGACCTCGCAAAAATACGTATTTCCCCTAATTGATGACCCGTCTTTGTTGACCTATACTGCCGCTCCGTGTCATCACGACAGGCAGGACGGAGCACCGCCGCCGCAGGATCCCAGAGCTGGCGCCCCTTGGGGCTGAGGAAGGAAAGGCGGTGCTCCATTCTCCACGAAGGTCTCCATTGCGATCGGGCCCTGAGAGAACCATCTTATGGAACAGGCGTTTGCCGACGCGCTGATGTAGACACCAGTTCTGAGAATTTGAGAAAAAAATCTCCGGGCCCTGCCGCCGGCCGCCAGGACGGTCCGGGGCAGGACGCTCTTGAGCTGCGCAGCCTCATCGGCATACGCGCGGGAGGAGTCATTTTCCGGCCTCCAGCAAAAAAAATCTCTCGCACGCTGCGGCGCAGTTATCGGGGCCAAGCCAGGCAATCTGCTCAGCGCAGGCCGGTCGCTGCGGTGCACCGGGGCGCGAGACTGCACAAGCTGGCTCGGAGGCATATCTTTTCGCCGGTCCTGCCCCTTAACTGTATTGATAAGCCTGATTCGCCTGGCTCGAAAAAGTCTCAAGAGAATCCGCTTGACATGCCGATGCAGGGAAACGTGAGCTAAAATGAGTGGCTCTAAGCCAAAGGCCGGCAAGGTCCTCTTAGCCTGAAATTGCGCCGCCTATCTCGAGTTCGCAGACATGTCAGACCATACTAGGGGCCGCGCGAAGGACGGCTAGGAACAAAAAGGAAAGAGCCACAAATAACTCAGTTGTGCCCCTGTGAAGTAGCAGGCGAGTATTGTAAAGGATGAGAGAGAACATTCAGAATACCCTCGTCCTGCCGCACAGGGGCTCTTTTTCTACGCCCACGCCGGAGCAACATCCCAAATTCACGCCAGCCAACCGCCATCGCCTTGTCCAGACTACCGCGACGGCTTAACCTGCTCCTCCCAGCGGTGTAGCAGTTCTTTCATGCGTAAGGCGGTTTCGGGCCGCTTCTCGATCAAGTTGACGCGCTCGGCCGGGTCCGCCTGCAAATCGAAGAGATACTCCTCGCACCGGTCTCCATCGAACAAGGCGATGTACTTGATCGCGCCGTCGCGGACGGCCTTGCGGGTCCGCTCTCCCCTGCGCGCCCGCCAGAACAGGGTGCGATCTTCCACAGGCCGGCCCTGCTCCACGTGCCGCAGGAGATCGACGCCGTCGAACGGCCGCTCGGTCGGCATCGGCGCCCCGGCCACACGAACGATCGACCGGGAGAAATCCATCGTGAGGCAGGCCTGCGCCGAAACCGCCCCGCGAGGCAGCACGCCGGGCCATTTCACCACACAAGGCACGCGAATTCCGCCTTCGAACAGGTTCCCCTTGTAGCCGGAGAACGGCGCATTCCTTCCCGTGCGATTGGCCCCGTTGTCGCTCATGAAGATCACCAGCGTGTTCCGGGCCACACCCGCGTTCTGCAAAGCCCTCAGGATCGCCCCGACGCCGGCGTCCAGACGCTCGACCATGGCGACAAACGTCTCGCGTGAGCCCTTGTTGTAGTCCTCCTGGGGCACCGGATCGGGCCGCTTATCCCCGGGCCCCTGGTATGGCGTGTGCGGCGCGGTGAAGGCCGTGTAAAGAAAAAACGGACGCGAACGGTTACGCCCGATAAAATCAACGGCTTCTTCAGTGATCAAGTCGGTGAGATAGCCTTCGCGCTCGATCTTGCGTCCGTTGCGGTAGAGGGCGTTTTCGCTGGTGTATTCGCAGTGATGGAAGTAATCCACCGCCCCGCCGACGGGGCCGAACCAGTAGTCGAAGCCATGATTCGCCGGGAAGAACTTGGGCTCATAGCCGAGATGCCATTTGCCGCAGATCCCGGTGGCGTAGCCGACCGATTTGAGCCGGCGGGCAATAGAGGTCTCGGACGCCGGCAGGCCGAGGTCATGGCTTTCTCTGAGCCGGACGGCGTCGTCATACCTCCCGACGTTTCCGATTCCCAGAGCGCATTCGAGCCCGCCGACGCGCTGCTGGTACCGGCCGGTCAACAGGGCCGTCCGCGTCGGCGTGCACTCGGGCGCGTTGGCGTAGAACGTCGTGAAACGCACACCATCGGCGGCGATTCGGTCGATATTGGGCGTGCGAATGTCCTCGCAGCCGTAACAGCCGAGGTCCCCGTACCCCAGGTCGTCGGCCATGATCAGGACGATATTGGGCCGGCCCGCTGCGCTTTGGCCAACACTGCGACAGCCGCCGAGCCCGGCCAAAGCCGACGCCAATCCACAACTTCGCACCAAAAAACCGCGTCGCGTGAGCACTTCTGCCATGCCAAAGCCCTTCCTGTCTTCCCACAACACTTTCGCTTCCGCCTTACAATCATCTCATTACGCCTATATAATATCTCGCGACATCGATGGCAAATACAGAGTCAATCAGAGAAGCACCGGGCAACTGTATCTTGAATCTGGAGGGCCGCTATGCGTAAGAAGGTGATGCAACGCCGCACGTTCCTTAGAAGAACCGCCGGAGTGGCCGTCTCAGCACTGGGCGTCCCGGCCTTCGTGCCGGCTTCGGCGCTGGGCAAAGCCGGCGCCACCGCCCCCAGCGAGCGCATCACGATGGGATGTATCGGCGTCGGGGGCATGGGCACGAACAACATGAGGGCGTTTCTGGCCCAGCCGGACGTGCAGGTTCTGGCCGTCTGCGACGTCGTCGAGGCCAGCGATCAATACGGCCACTGGTACAAGAAGGGCTGGAACGGAGCCTGGTTCGGCCGCGAGCCGGCCCGCAAGATCGTCGACAACGACTACGCCCAGAAGAATCCCTCGGGCAGCTACAAAGGCTGCGACGCCTGCGTCGATTTCCGCGAGATCATCGCCCGGGACGACGTCGACACCGTCTGCATCACGACGCCGGACCACTGGCACGCGATTCCCGCCATCATGGCCGCGGCCGCCGGCAAGGACATCTACTGCGAGAAACCGATGAGCCTGACCGTCGCAGAGGGCCGGGCGATGGTCCGCGCGGTGCAACGCTACAATACCGTCTTCCAGACCGGCACCCAGCGGCGTTCCAGCGAAATGTTCCGCTTCATCTGCGAGCTGATTCGCAACGGGCGCATCGGCCAGTTCAAAAGGGCCGTGGTGGGAATCGGAGCCAACAACAAGAAGGCCCCGCCCAGCGACTGGCAGCCGATGCCGGTGCCCGATTGGCTCGATTACGACATGTGGCTCGGGCCGGCCCCCTGGGCCCCCTACCACAAGGACCGCTGCCTCTACACCTTCCGCTTCGGCATGGACTACTCCGGCGGCCAGACGACCAATCTCGGCGCCCACGGGATCGACATCGTCCAGTGGGCCAACGGCACCGACGGCACGGGCCCCGTCGAGATTGAGGACCTCGGCGGCGAATTTCCCAGCGACGGCCTGTTCACCACCGCGACCAAGGTCCATTTCCGCGCCCGCTACGCCAACGGCGTCGAACTGATCTGCAAGACGCAAACCAACGAACGGTACCGCTTCGAGGGAACCGAGGGCTGGATCGAGTTGCCGGTGTATGCCAACGAGTTCGCCTGCCATCCCAAGTCGCTACGAACCACGGTGATCGGCCCGGACGAGATCCACCTTTATAAGAGCAACGACCACCATCGCAATTTCATCGACAGTATCAAAAGCCGTCAGCGCACCGCGGCCCCCGTCGAAGTCGGCCACCGTTCAGTCTCGATCTGCCATCTCGGCAACATCGCCATGCGCCTCAAAACGAAGCTCCGCTGGGACCCGGCGGCGGAGCGCTGCACCAACAGCGACGAGGCCAACCAGATGCTCTCGAAACCCATGCGAAGCCCCTGGCGCCTGTAGAAACACGCATACGAGCGGCGATGAGCCAAAAATCAAACAGTAGAAAGCAAAGAGCAAAACGACGAAGCAAAAGACAAAACGGAACCGCCGACCAACACCGATGAGGAGACCTTGAGTGTCTCGCAAAGATCATCCGCGGCGGAGTTGTTCGCTTCACCTGCGGATATCGGTTCGCGCGGCGTTGCGCCATCGCCCGGGCCTGCGGCCGCGACGCTGTCGCCCCCGGAGGCCTGCAAAGGACGTATCCGGGCGCCGTGAAGCTCTCGCACACGCGACTTGGCCGGGGCGATTTTTTGCTTGATGGCCGGCATGGGCAATCTGTGGGCAGTCGGCGTGCCGTCGGTCGGCCAACTGCGTCAAACAAAGCCAATTTCTGCGTTTCGCGGCTGAAAATAGAGGTCGGCGGAAGAAATGAAGCCAATCCGGGCGGAAAAAACAGGGGGATTGCGGATTCGCGGCCGTGGATGGCCGAAACACCCGAGCATGGAATGTCAAACAAAGCCAATTCGCGGGGGCGCTGGACTTGCCACGGAGGCGAGGAGATCGCCGAAAACGGTGTAAGCGCAATTCTCAAAAGGGATTACGGCGTATACTCTGAGTCCTCTGTACCTCTGCGGCAAACAGCGGGACACCGTGCGAAACGAAGCCAATTTGCCGGCGGGGCAGGAAACAGGGACCGGATCGCGGCACGGAACTCCGCACGGGAGTCGCGGCCGACTTCAGATTCGTCGGGGCAGCCTCTGGCGTGGGCGCGAGATTTATGGTATGGTTGGGGCTTTGGAATGAAGGAATATCATGGAGTTAGGAGAACGATGATGGTCCGGACATTCATTGCATCGTTGGCCCTCGTGGCGCTTCTTGCGTTGACGGCCGGGGCCGAGAAACCTGCAACCCTGGATACCGATCCCAACCTGGCGGCACGGTGGACCTTCGATGAGACCGCCGGCGCCACGGCCGCCGACGCCTCCGGGCACAAGCGAAACGGAACCCTCAAGGGCGGACTCTCGTTTGCCAAGAACTCCGTCGCCGGTCGGCGGGGCAAGGCCCTCCAGTTCGACGGCGAGGATTCCTTGGTCGAGGTGGAGCAGTACAAGGGTGTCGTCGGTACGCGGCCCCGGACGGTGGCGGCCTGGATAAAGACCGAGCGATCTCGAGGCCAGATCGTTTCCTGGGGCGCCGACGACTTCGGGCAGATGTTCAACTTCGGTTTCGTTCGAGGCCGGGTCGGCGTTACCCCCCACGGGGGCTACCTCTACATGAACGAGGAGACGCACGACGGTGAATGGCACCACGTCGGCGCGGTCGTCACGGAGGCCGAGCTGCCCAACCTGTACGACGACGTGAAGCTCTATTTGGACGGGGCGCCGGCGGAGATCCACGACATCGGCCTGCTGGACCTGTGGCCGCTCCAGACCGGCAGCGAATTCAACGTCCGCATCGGCCGGGGGTTCCGGGGCGCCATCGACGATCTGCGCATCTACGACCGGTCCCTCTCCGACGACGAAATGAAGGCCCTCTTCGAGGGCAAGACAGACCAACCTTTATCCAAAGCCAAATGAACGCGTGACTTGAAAGTAGAGTTTTGCAAAATGGAGATTAGGCTTATATTCTTCAAGGAAATCGTTGGTTTGATTTCCTTGAAGACGGAGCTTAAATACCAATACCCAATGCACTTACGTGCTCGGGAGGAAAAATCGACAAGAAGATTTTTCCTCCCTAAAGTAAGCCTAATCTCCATTTTGCAAAAGTTCAGTTACGAAAATAGAACACCCGGCGGTAACCGCTGTCACGGCAGTTCTCATCAACGACGGATTTCATCAGGATACCGGAGACGAAGACATGCGAAGTCCATGTGTCAGATTGTGTGTGGTGAGCCTTACGATTCTTGCCGTCGCGGCGGTCGGGTACGCCTCCGACGGGTCCCGACCGAACATCATCCTGATCATGGCTGACGACATGGGCTGGTCGGACATCGGCTGCTACGGGGGCGAGGTGCGCACGCCCAACCTCGACCGGCTGGCCGCCGAGGGGTTGCGCTTCAGCCAGTTCTACAACAACGCCAAGTGCACCACGACGCGCGCGTCGCTGGTGACCGGCCTCTACCCGCGGAAAGGCGGTCGCGGCCAGCAGTTGCTCGACGAGCACATGGTCACGTTCGGCGAGGTACTTCGCGAAGCGGGGTACCAGACCGCGCTGGTCGGCAAGTGGCACCTGGGCTCTCAGCCCCCGCACCGTCCCTGTGACCGGGGCTTCGACGAGTACTATGGCCTCATGGACGGATGCTGCAACTTCTTCAACCCGGCGCAACCCGACCCGAAATTCAAGGGAGGACGCGTTCGCGCCTTCGGCCACAACGATCAACGCATCACCGAGTTCCCCGAGGACTACTACACGACCGACGCGTTTACCGACCACGCCATCCGGACGATCAAACGGTACGCCGGGAACCGCAAGCCGTTCTTTCTGCACCTGACCTACACCGCCCCGCACTATCCGTTGCACGCCAGGGGCGAGGACATCGCCAGGTACCGCGGCAAGTATACGATGGGATGGCTCGCGATGCGCGAACGACGCTACCGGCGTCAGATCGAAATGGGGCTGATCGACCCGAAGACCTGTCCGCTGTCGGGTCAGGATTCCCGCATGTATTCCTGGGAGGAGGCCGACCAGGATTGGGAGGACATGCGCATGGCGGTGTACGCCGCGATGATCGATTCCATGGATCGGAACATCGGCCGGCTCATGCAGACGCTTGCCGATCTGGGCATCAAAGACAACACGATCGTGATGTTCCTCTCGGACAACGGCGGTTGCGCCGAAGAACCCGGCGGATCGAAGCTCCAGCGACATCCCGTGGACGACCCCGGCAGCGCGTCCACCTATATGACGGTCGGACCGTCCTGGGGCTGGGCCCAGAACGCGCCGTTCAAGCGCTACAAGGCCAACACGCATGAAGGCGGCGTGCGCACCCCGCTCATCGTCCGCTGGCCGGGAAAGGTCAGACCCAATACGATTACGCACCAGCCCGGTCACATCATCGACTTCATGGCCACCTTCGTGGATCTGGCCGGCACGCAGTATCCCCAGACGTACAAGGGCAACGACATCATCCCGCTGGAAGGCAAATCGCTGGTGCCGGTGTTCCTGGGGCGAAAGCGAGAGCCTCACGACTACCTGGCCTGGCACTGGGCGGGCAATCGCGCCGTCCGCGTGGACGATTGGAAGCTCGTGTGGGACAAGCAGTACAAGCGCTGGGCGCTGTACGACCTGTCGAAAGACCAGAGCGAGACGCGCGACCTGTCCTCCGCTTTTCCCCAGCGTGCCGAGGAACTGGCGAATCGTTGGTATCTCTGGGCCAGGATGACCGACGTGAAGTACTCCGGGGGCAGATAAGCCAATTCGACGGCAGGCTCGAAAGAGCGGAGGTAAAGTCAAAATCTTCGGCACCAGGGCTGAACCGGTGTGCCACGACAACGCCAAGCAAGTCTTGCTGACCAGTTTCGGCCAGCAAGACCGTACGACCGAGCGACCCGGACCGGCGAGATCGGAACGGAGAAGTCTCGTGAAATCCGGATACGTTCTGCCTTCCGGCCGCGTACGCCGGGCGCGTGCCGCGAGACCGTGAGGCTTTGTACCGCTACGGGCCCCGATCGCGCGAGCGAGTTTCGGCCGGACCGCGCTTACGGCCGGTTGCATGCCCTGCGCCTCGGCTCTATAGAGCATGGCCGAAGCGTTTCCGGCACGATGCGCTCTGCCTCGTCTGTCTTCAGGAGAACGTTACACCGCCGTCAGCGGGTCCGGGACGTCATCGGCCCCATCTTCGAGCTTTGCGACCCTGGGCCGTCCGCCCGGCGGAATGACGACGGTCACGGACGGACCCGACCGCCGGTCGATCTCCGGGTCCCGGGTTCCGATATATCTCTGCGACTGGGTAGTCACGACGTCATCGGCGCAGTTCTCCAGCCGCAGCACGATGGAGGCGTTGTTCATATCGACACCGAAGGTCGCGTACCGGTTGCGCAGAGACACCGACGGGGACAGGGCCGTCACGCGGACGCTGCCGAAGTACTTTTCTATGCCCGAGGAGATCCGCACCATCTCGATGCCCGCGTCGCGCACCGTCTCCAGGATCGACGCATACGTGGCTGACTTGTGTCGGAACCCGCTGTCCCAAAACTCTTCCGGCTCCCAGTCCTGGTCGTCCAGGATGGCCTTGATGCCCGCGACGTGGTCGTAATGAGGATGCGTGGCGCACACGAAAGCCATCCCGCCAATCGACCGTACGTCCTTGAGTTTCTCGAGGTACGCCGTCATCTTGCTCGACTTGTAACAGTCAACCACGGCCAGCCTGCGGGGCCGGCCGTCGCTCGTCGGGAATTCGACCAGGATCGCGTCTCCAAATCCCACGTTGAGTATGTGCAGTACGAGCTCTTCGTCTCTGATGTCAGGCATGGGACACCTCCTTGCCGCGCAGGGTCCTGGAGTACAGCGTCTTTGACTGCTCTTCAAAGAAGGTAATGCGATCCACCTCCAGAAAATCACGGGCGCCGACCCCGGCCTTGATGGCGGTGGGGTCGTGACGTTCGCCCACAATCTTGAACGTGCCCTCAAGAAACACCTGTCCCTCTTTGAGCTCATTCCACAGCAGCGCCGTCAGCGCCCCGCGCTTGGCGGTCTTGAGTTCCTCGGCCTTGGGCTCCCAGGCGCCCCGCATGATCTCCCGTAGAATCCTCCGCTCGCGATCCTTCCCCGTCGGCAGCAATTTGCGTGATACATTTTTGGGAGTGACCATAACCTCCTTCTCCGCACTCCACCGGCAGCATCCGTCGGTGATCTCCCGCACGGAGCCCGTCAACGTGGCGGTCAACAAGCGCATCGCGTCCGGACCGAAGCGCTCGTCGACGACAATTCTGCGGACTGCGGGCGGACCCGCCTTCCCGCTCGACCGTTTCGTCGCTTTGCCTCTCATAACCGTTTCTCCTTTCAGACATCGGTTAGCCGTGTGCCAACGCTCCTTGCTCTCACTCGTGCGTGCAATGTCTTTCTGGTTTCGTCTCCTCGAACGTCCGAGGTACCGTTTCTGTCGAAGCACCTCCTTTCTCTGCCCGTCCGGCCGAGTTCTCGCCGTCGCCGGCAGCGATATTCCGGGATCATCGGTCGTCTGATTCCGCCTCACAGCCTGCCTTTCCGCCTCGATGCCTCCCCCGCCAGGCCAACTACGCCCTCGGTCGAACGGGATCGGTCTACCTCGCCGGGAGCGAGGCTACTGCAAACATAAGAAAGAACCCGTCAAAGCCGGAGATCGTCATAGATGCCCCGGGAACACGCGTAGAAGCCACACACCTCAGGCGAGCATCGGCAGGTTCCCGGCTGCTCTATTGGCGTTTGCCACGGCCGAAATGTCGACACAAAAATTCCCTCCCGCTCTTTTTTTGTGAGAATAATCGACTCCGTCGTGGTCTCAACACGGTCGAGCCGACAGGCGCAAACGGCGACGACGGGAGTACTAACCGCAAATCTGTTACTTTTGCCCGGAGCCGCGCAAGCGAAAGGCAACCGCTTATGCGCCGGCCGCTCCGCGGCAAATCGGCGATTTCGGGACCACAAAGCCGGGTCTCAGCCCTTTCCCGGCACCGCCGACACCCCGTCCTACCCGGGTCGATCCATTTTTTTGAGAATACTATGGCAGCCGACATGCAGGTTAGGGTAAAGAACTCACCCAGGTACGCTTGCGGCGGGCCGAGGCCCAGGCTTACGGACGAGCCGAGGCGGACTGATGTGGGAATCACAAACACATCCATCAACCTGTGCGTGCGGTAGCAGGAATCCCTGCTACCGCCCATTTTTTGGCCTCATCACACGATTCCCGCGGCCTATTCGGTGTTTGTGGACGAGATATCCCGGTTGCCGCATGCGGGAATCTCTTCCCAGGCACCGTCATCGCCTCGTCAGGCATCCCAGGCGCCGGTACGAGCGAGGCGTTTCCCGTCGGTCGGTCCCAGCTCCCGCAGCAGTCGAATTGCCGCCTCCACCATCTTCTCGCCGCCGCCGGGGGCGATGCGCGAGTTTACCGTTTCGTAGCTGCCCTCGACGAAGGCCTTTCGGGTCGGGATATACCCCGGCGCATCCTGGCACAGCTCGACGACCAGGGTCGTCGCGAACGGGCTGGCCTTCTTGATCGCCAGCCCTAAATCGACAAACACCTCGCCGGGCAGCCCCACCACCGCCACCTCGTCGCTGAGACGGAACACCTGCACTTCCAGCGGAATCGTCGCACCGCCCCGCCCCTGGACGGCCAGAATCTTATACGCCCTGACCTGCTCGAGGAACGTCAGCTCGCGCGTGCCGACCTTGTGAATATCTTTGCGGGCCTGCTCGACGTCGGCCGGGGTGAAATTCTGCATCGGCACCTCCACCACCGCACGCCGCACCGCCAGGGATGGCGAGGCGACCGCCTCGAGCTTGTCCAACTGCGCCGCGACGGTCTGCCCGAGGGTTCGACCGATGTACTCGGTCTTGAGGCGCTCTTTGCGAGTCACGTCGATGTGGTTGATGTCGCCGCAGGTGCCGGTGCCGAAACACAGCGTAAAGTCCGCACCGAGAGTCTCGCGCAGCGTCTGCTCCAGGTAGTAAGGATAATCCGCCGCGTACTGCGTGCCGCCTACGGTGTCCAGGTGCAGCGCGAAACTGACCAGCCCCGCCCGGGCGATGTCACCCGTGACATCGCGGAGCAGGACGATCCCCACCTCCGGGTCGATCGGCCCGGCGGCCCGGACGATGTCAGGATTCAGCACGCCCGGATTGAAGCGAACCGTCCCGTCCTTCATGTGGAAGCGACGGTTGAAGGACAACCCCTGCTGCCGCGCGGCGCCGGTCTCCAGCCGCACGGGCCAGGCCTTGCCGGCGGCGGCTTTGACAGCCTCCGTAATGTCCGCAACGAGTTCGGACGGATAGTCCGTCGCCTCACACGGATCTTCCCCGTGCTCGGCCAGCGCCTGGGCGTGAAAATGGTTTCGCAACGCGCCGAAATACAGCGGGCCCGTATGCGTGTGGGTCGCAGCGATCAGGATATTTTCGAAAGGAATACCCGTCTGCTCGGCCGCACGTTTTCGGGCTCGCGAAGAAACGTCGGGCGACAGGCCGATGATGTCGCAAAAGACGAGCGCCGCGCGCACCTCGCCCTGCCGCAACACCAGGGCCCTGGCCTGCAACGGGTTCGAGACGCCCGTGCTCAAACGCTCGCGAAAGTAGCCGCTCATCCGATACCCGAGCGGCGGCGTAATATCCACGACCGCCACGCCCGCTTCCAGACGAGATGCAGGAGAAACAGCGGCCGCGGCCGGCTGTTGCCCCGTAAGCTGCTCCAGAAAGCGCCGGGCCCGTTTGGCCTCCGCCAGGGTGTGGGCCAGGTCGCCCGGCTCGAGACATTCGACCATGAGCGGCCCGCCTTTGAAACCGCCTGCCCGCAGCCTGGCGAAAACGGCGGGAAAGTCCACCCGCCCGTCCCCCGGCGTCACGCTGACGTTTTTCGGATGCTTGTAGTCCTTGACGCACATCCCGGTGACCAGACCGTCCACGCTCGGGGCGTCGTCGACCGGGTCCAGCTCGGCGTTGGAGTAATAGAAAATATTGCCGGGGTCGTACCAGATGCGGAAATTCTCGTGGCCCACCATCTCGACCGTCCGGCGGCACTGGGGCCCGGTGGCGTTCAATCCACCGTGCGGCTTGACGCTGATACCCATCCCCCTGGCCGCGGCGTAGTCACAGCACTCGGCAACCGCCTTGTAGTACCGCTCGTAGAGCTCCTTGCTGCCGGTCCCGCCCATGAGCAGGTTCGTTGCCCCGCAGGCGGCGCAGTTGTCGATCAGCTTCTTCAAACCGTCGATGCCCACTTGCAATGACGTGGCCACCGGGATCCCGCCGCCGTAGACCGAAGCGACCTGCAAGCCGCGTTTCTTCACTTCCTCGCCGACCCGGGCCGCCTCTTCCAGCGGCGTCGCGACCGAAATCACCAGGTGGCTCTTCGAGTTGGTCGTCATCAGCCCGACGTACTCGTAGCCCGCCTCGGCGATCGCGTCCAGGGCAACCCGATACTCGTACTTGGCCCAGGGGCGCGTGTAGCAACCGATCTGCCACAACTCGGCGGACTCGTCCGCCGCCGTAGCATCTCTCGACAGTGCTCCTAAATGCGCCGCGGTCCAGCCGGCCGCTCCGACCTTCGCTGTCTGCTGGAGAAACGTCCGTCGCGTAAGATGATCTGAGCAGTTCATCATAAACCTCTCACTTTCATTCATAGCCGCACCTGTCAGCCTTCGCGAATTTCCCGCGTTTGCGCATCGTATACCATTCGTTTTCCCGTATCGAACGAGCGGACCGCCATCAGAACCGCCACCGCGTGCTGATAACCGGCGTCGATCGAGGCGTTCGGCGTCCGGCGCGACCGCAGACACTGGAGCCAATCGAGAAAATGATCGGGTCGCGGCACATCCTCCACCGGTTTTCGCCCGCGGATTTCGCCCCTTCTCCGGGGCGCCCCCTCCGCCGTCAGGACCGGAGAGGTCCAGTTGACCATATCCAGCACGCCCCGGTCGCCGAAGATCTTGAAGCTGTTGCCGCTGCCGTTGCCGAAGTTCGTCGAGTAGCTGACCATGAATCCTTCGGGATAAATCCAGAGGGCCTGCACGTGGTCGGGACAGGTGAACTTGTGCTCGTCCTTGTAGGTGAACGTGCCGCCCAGGCAGACGCAACTGCTGGGGAAGGTGGCGCCCGTGATGTAGTGCACGAGATCGATGAAGTGACTGCCGAGGCCCGGGACGGGGCCGTCGGAGAAGTCACGGTATCCGTACCAGCCGGAATACTGCACGGGATCGAAGGGCCGGTCCGGCCGGTCCATCAGGAACTCCTTCCATTCCACGTCCTCGGCCTTGACGTCCTTGACGTACCCGTACCAGTAGGGCCGCTCGCCGTTGCGACACTGCTCGATGCGCCCCACCGTGCCGAGGATACCCGTGCCGTACAGCTTGCGACAGCCGGTGAAACTCGGCAGGCTGCGCAACTGCGTGCCGATCTGGACCACGATATTGGCCTTCTTGACGGCGTCGCAGGCGGCGCGCAGCCGGTCCATGCGCATGGCCAGCGGCTTCTCACAATACGCGTCCTTGGCCGCTTCGGCCGTCGCCTTCAGGTGGGTCGTGTGCTGGTGGTCGCAGGAGGCGATCCTGACTGCATCGACGTCCTCCAGCGCCAGCAGGTCGCGGTAGGAGACGAAGGCCCGGGCGGGCCGGCCGTACCACTCTTTGACCTTGGCCGACGCCATCTCCCGTCGCAGACGCCACGGATCGCACACCGCCGTGATCTCGATGTTCTGACTCTGGGCGTGCTTGTTGACGCCGGCCATGTGCGCGTTGATCCCCCGGTTCCCGCAACCGATGACACCGATCGAGATCCGGTCGTTGGCGCCGAGAATCCGCGCGTAGCTGGCCGCCGAAAACGTCAGGACGGCGCTGCCGCCCACACCCGCTTTGAGAAGCCCCCGCCGGGACAAAGATCGCTTCATGACAGTTTCTCCTTCAGAATCGAAAGGGCGCGGTCCATTTCCATAACGTCACGCACGGACACCTACCCAGCCTTCGATACATTCAGCCGCAGCTCCCGAGTATAACACATCGCCAGTCTCGACGACAATCGTTTCATTCCGCCGCAAAGCTCATTGACGCCGGGGGCTCCAATCGATTATAATCACGATAGATTGGCACGCTTTTCACCGTCGTGCGCACAACAGCAAGACGGAGGGAAAATCCGGTTCCGCGAGAACCACTGTGAGGAAGGATGTGAAGATGCTCAGATCGATGAAGCACGCGCTTTTCCTGTTGCTCACCGTCCCGTTGTTCTGGCAGGCCGCCCGGGGGGGCTGTCCCGTCGGCGATCTCAACCGGGATTGCCGAATCGACTTTCAGGACCTGCAGATCCTGGGCGAGCAATGGCTGGCTTCGACGGGAGATCCGGCCGATCTCGACGGTGACGGGAAGGTCGCGCTCAAGGACTTCGCCATCCTCGCCGCATCCTGGCGGGACAGCGGCAACCCGCTGTCGATCAACGAGTTCATGGCCTCTAACAGCGACTTCGTCCGTGACTCGCAGGGTCAGTACGACGACTGGATCGAGATTCACAACCAGGCCGCCGTGCCCATAGACGTGGCTGGCTTCTACCTGACCGACGATCTCGACGCACCCACCCAATGGCGCTTCCCGGCCGACAAACCGGCGCTGACGACCATCCCGGCCGGCGGCTTCCTGCTGGTCTGGGCCGACGGCGACGTGGGCGACTCGGGCCTGCACGCGAGCTTCGGCCTGGCCTCCGGCGGCGACGCCATCTACCTCATCGAGCCCGACGGCAGCACCGTGATCGACAGCGTGGAATTTCGCGAGCAGGTGCCCAACCTCTCTATCGGCCGCTATCCCGACGGCGCGGGCGACTGGCGATTCATGGGCATGCCCACCCCCACGGCGCCGAACGTGCAAATGTACCAGGGCTTCGTGGCTCCTCCCAGGCTCAGTCACGAACGAGGCTTCTACGACGAGCCCTTCGACGTTACCCTCACCTGCGATACGCCCGGTGCGACCCTCTATTACACGCTGGACGGCAGCGAACCGTACCTCACCGCCGGCCGCGTCCCCACCGGCACCCGCTACACCGCTCCCATCCGCATCGACCAAAGTAGGGTCCTGCGCGTCAAGGCCGTCATCCCGGGCTGGATGCCGAGCCCCATCGCGACGCACACCTATATCTTTCTCGAGCAGGTCATCCACCAGTCGAGCCGGCCCACCGGCTTCCCCTCGTCCTGGGGAGGCACCAGCGCCGACTACATGATGGACCCGGACATCGTCGTTCCGCACGCCGAGACCATCATCGAGGATCTCAAATCGCTGCCCAGCATGTCACTGGTGATGAACGTACACCACCTCTTCAGCAGCGAGCACGGCATCTACGCCAACCCGCACAGCGAAGGCATTTCGTGGGAGCATCCGGGCTCCATCGAGATGATCTATCCCGACGGCAAAGACGGATTCCAGAGCAACTGCGGCGTCCGCATCTACGGCGGCGTCGGCCGGCGCGAAAAGAAAAAATCCTTCCGCCTGCTCTTCAAGGGGACCTACGGCACCACGAAGCTGCGCTATCGGCTCTTCGGCGACGACGCCACCGACGAGTTCGACACCATTATCCTGCGCGCCAACTTCAACGACGGCTACCCCTTCGGCCGGGACGTCTCCCAGTACATTCGCGACGAGTACTGCCGGCGGCTGCAATTAGCCCTCGGCCATCCCTCGCCGCACGGGACATTCGTCCACCTCTACGTCAACGGGCTGTACTGGGGCCTCTACAATCCCACGGAGAGGCCCGATGCGTCGTTTGCCGCCTCGTATCTCGGCGGGGAAAAAGAAGACTACGACGCCTACAACTCGGGCAGCCCCACCGGCGACAGCACCTCCCAGTCGTGGAACGCGCTGCGCAACGCCATTCGATCCGGACTGGAGACCAACGAGGGCTACCAGCGCCTCCAGGGCAACAATCCCGACGGCACGCCCAACCCCGCCTACACGGACTACCTCGACGTCGAGTCCTACATCGACTTTATGCTCGCCAACATCTTCGTAGGCAATACGGACTGGCCGGGACACAACTGGTACGGCGCCATGAACCGCGTCAACAGCACCGGCTTCCACTTCTTCATGTGGGACGCCGAATGGGTTCTCTGGATCCAGGTCGGCCACGGCCTCGATTCCGACCTCTACGAGAATCGCACCAACGTGGGCAACAGCATGTGCGAAGCGTACGCCCGCCTGCGCAACAACCCGGAATTCCGCCTCCAGTTCGCCGACCAGGTGCATCGCGCCTTCTTCAACAACGGGCCGATGCACGTGGACTTCAGCCGTCCGGCCTGGGACCCGGATCGACCCGAGACCAACCGCTGCGCCGCCCTGTACGCAGAGCTGGCCGACATCATCGAGCGGGCCATGGTCGCGGAATCCGCCCGCTGGGGCGACGTCCACGGCGGCAGCCCCCGCACCGTGGAGCAGTGGCGCGCCGAGCGCGATCGCATCCTGCACACTTACATGGCCCAGCGTCCGGGCATCGTCCTGGACCAGCTTCGCAACGCGTCACTCTATCCCCAGGTAGGCGCGCCGGTATTCAACGTCAACGGGCGTCAACAACCCGGCGGACACATCAGCACAACCGACGCCCTCTCGTTGACCGGCGGCGGCGCCCTCTGGTACACCCTGGACGGCGCCGATCCGCGCATCCCCGCCACCGGGCTGCCGCAAAACGGCGACGACACCACCGTCGTCCTGGTGCCGGAAGACGCATTGAAGAAAGTGCTCGTTCCCACCGGTCCGGTCGATGACGCCTGGAAGAGCGACCCCCGCCTCGACGATTCCGGTTGGATACCCTCGACCGGCGGCGTCGGCTACGAGAGAAGCACCGGATACGAAAGCTACATCACCACCAACGTGCAGAACCTGATGTACAACGGCAATCCCTCCTGTTACATACGCATCCCCTTTACCGTCGGCGAGAGCCTCGACGAATCCGACCAGCTCACGCTGCAAATCCGCTACGACGACGGCTTCATCGCCTATCTCAACGGCGTGGAAGTCGCCCGGCGCAACTTCCTGGGACAGCCCGCCTGGAACTCCGCCGCCAGCGACCAGCACTCCGACGTCGACGCGGTCAACCTCGAGAACATCACGCTCGTCGGGGCCAAAGACGCGCTTCGACCGGGCACCAACATCCTCGCCATCCACGGACTCAATATCTCAACGACCAGTTCCGATCTTCTGATCTCCGCCGCCCTGATCGCCGGCAGCGGCGGCGCTTCCGGAGGAGGCAGCACATCTCCGTCGGCCGTCCGATACGCCGGCCCGGTGACATTGCCGCATAGCGCACGGGTAAGAGCCCGAGCCCTGAGCGGCGGGCAGTGGAGTGCTCTGAGCGAAGCGGTGTTTGCCGTGGGACCGGTCGCTGAAAGTCTGCGGATCAGTGAGATTATGTATCATCCGACCGATACCGGCAGTCCCGACGATCCGAATACCGAGTACGTCGAGCTGACCAACATCG
>CAYPZL010000092.1:0-21865 GCA_964415045.1 uncultured Pirellulales bacterium
GCGCCCCCTGCGGATCGCTGAAATCGCTCGTGTGGAAGGTCAGGGCGTTGATCGGGAAGTCGGGCGGGCACGTGGCGCTGATGGCGGGCGTGCCGGGAATCTGCGGATCTTCGAAGTAGGTGTCGAACTCGCGGTTGCTGGAAACCACGTAGTCCTTCATGATCTGCACCATCCCCCTGAAATCCTTGGTCGCCGCCCTCTGGTAGAACCGGCCTTGGCCCGCCTTGCTGGATCGCACGTAGCCGCTGACCATGATCGGGTTGTAATCCCACATGGCCCGGTCGGCGTCCACCATCGTGGGGCCGCCGGTGGGTGGGTCGATGATGTCGGCGAGATCGTCGAGCATCTGGTACGCCTGGTCGGCGTTGTACAAGAGGTCATGAAACTCTCGCAGGCGATTCTGATACTCGATCAGGATATTGTCGTTGGAGAAGATGCGACCGTCCTGCTTGAAGTCGTCCTCCCCGTTACCATACATGTTGTTGGCCCAGGTCAGATCGAGGTCCCAGGGCAGCATGGACCACCTGTCGGTTTCGGGGTGGAGGTAGAAGAACCAGTTCTTGCCGTAACCGATGTCGCCGTGATGGACGCCCTCGACGACGCAGCGATATCCGTAGTATCCGGGGAGATTGACGTTCCGGCGCCACCAGCTCTCGGGGGGGCGGCTGCGATAACCGCCCATGAACGCGTTCAGGTCGGACTTGTCCGTGACGTGGGTCGGTCCCTGGTTGTTCAGATCGCCGGACCCGCCTTCCATCTTGTAGAGGTTTCCGTCCGGCAGCCCGTGCTCGTTGAGGAACCGCCCGTCCATCTGCTCGATGGTCATGTAGAGGCCCCAGAAATCGCCGTCGTACTGCGTCGGCCCGAACTCGTCGGCCTCGTCGATCACGCGGAGCTGCAACCAGTTGGTTTTGGAAGCCTCACAGCCCATCAGGTTGAACAGCAGAAAAGAAGCGGCCTCGAACATGCCGTGCTCGCCGCGATGTTGATAGTCGCCCTGCTGAATGCAGGCCGACAGATTCAGCTTGTCCCAGGTCGTGTCATACTCCCGGCCGTAGTCGTCGTGCGCCTGGAAAAAGTGGCCGCGTAGGAAATCGAACTTCGGCATGTTCTTGCCCATGGAGTAGCGCCAGACGCCGCCGCGGGCCCGAAACCGGACGTGGTCGTAGACGTCCCCGTTGTAGACGAGGGTGCAACGCCAGGGATAGTCGCTGCCCCAGTACTGGCCCTGCCGGGCCCCGGGCATATAGAACGCGTCGGCAACGTCCTGCTTATCGGCGATCATATGGTACACGGGCAAACTGCGCATCACCTCAGCGGGGTACTCGACCAGCTCCGTGACACCGGGCCTCGCCGCGCCGCTCCATCCGGGCACACCGTCGTAAACGAAATACGCGAAGTTGGGCTGCGGATCGTCCGGGTAGGGCACGACCGCGTTGTGGCCCAGACTGTCGACCACGAGGATCTTGTAGCGCATCAGACGACGGTGCGTTTGCAGCGCCGCCGGCAGCTCGAAGGTGAAAACGTCATCGCCGGCGCTCGCATCGCCGTCGAGCCCGTCGTCGTGCATTTCCTCCACGTACCACAGCGCCTGGTACTGCCCGTCGTCCAGTGCGATGTAACTGCCCGGATTCACAGGCTGATACATCAGGCGAACGGTTTCGACGCCGTCGGGGTCGGTGACCTTGGCGGTGATCGTCACGATCTGGCCCGATCTGGGCTGTTTCGGGGAGTGGCGGACCTGGCGAATCTGCGGCGCGATGTTTTCGGCGAAGACCGCCAGGTTCTGCGCCGCTGGACTGGGAAAGCCGGAGCGCCAGCTTCCGCCCAGATCATTGTCGAAAGCGGGATTGACCAACTGCATCGAGCAGCCTGCCCCCCGGGCGTTCTCCGGCACGGGGTCTCCCACTGTCGGCCAGGGGAAGCCGAGGCGGTAGGCCACCTCGTCCACGACCAGTCCTTCGGCATTGCAGAGGACGATGCGTTCGCCCTCGTTGCTGAGCTTGCCTCCATAGGGGCCAAAGACGGCCTCCTCGGGAATGCCGAACCGTCCGGTTCCCCACTTGGCCTCGACGTGGTTGAGGTCCTGAACGACGATGACATACCCACCGGTTGGCAGGGTCGCTCCGGCCGGGAAGGTGTAGAAGATTCCGTCGCTGAAGTACCAGCCGGAAAGATCGACGTCGGCCGGCCCCGGGTTGTACAGCTCGACGAACTCGACCAGCTCCGTTTTGATGTCCGGGTTGGTGTGGAGTTCGTTGATGATGACGGCCTCACCGGCCTGGAGCCAGTTGTCGCCAAGGACGCCGAAATCCGCCATATCGACCCGGCTGTCGCCGTTCAGGTCGGCCGGGCCGGGCGCCGAAGTCAGCCAGGCGCCCGCAAGAGCCCGCAAATCGGCGGCATTGACCGTGCCGTCTTTGGTCAAATCGCCCAGGGGGTAGGCGGCGTAGACCCCGCAGAACCAGAAAACAACCGCCAGAACACCGAAGAACGGGAGTCTTTTTGATGTGAACACGGTTCGTCCTCTTCCTTTTCTCAAACTGGTTGTCCCGGGGTAGCTCGATGCCCGCCCCGACCCAGGCGGCCCATGGTCCGCATCCGCACCCGCCATACGCTATTTTAACCAATTTCACACCCTTCGGTCAACCCCGATCCCGTGCAAGCGGCGATTATCGGAACACCGCCCCTGCGAAGCGGAGGCGCGTGGACACCGGGCGGATGAGCGAGATCGAGTCACACGTCAACGTTGGGACGCGGACGAAAGGGGGGCGTGAAGGGTTTGAAAGGTATGAAGGGAGGCGACAGACTCGCAGGCGTACGGAAGGGGAGGGTGGAAAGGGTTTGAAGGGTTTGAAGGGTGTGAAGGGTTTGAAGGGTGAGAAGGGTTTGAAGGGTGGCGGCGGGATCGTCAATCGCCTTGCCACTGGAGGACGGCCAGGACGGGGTCGTGGTCGGAGACGACCGGCTCGTCCACGATGATGACTTCCTTGACCTTCCACGGGTCGCCGGCCCGGATGAGGATGTAGTCGATGATGGACCGGGGGGCGACGACGTCGATCCAGCCGTCTTGGAGAAGGACGTTCATGGGCTCGCTGCCGGGCCGGGCGTTGAAATCGCCCGCCAGGATGACAGGGGGACCGTCCCCGGCAAACAGTTGGGCGATCCGCTGCGTTTGCCGGGTGCGGGTCTCGTTGCTCTGATGACAGAGGTGCGTGCCCACAAAGACCATCGGCCCCAAGCCCTCCGGCTCGATCCGGACCTCCAACGCAGCTCGCGGCTCCTGGTTCATGCCGTAAGGAAGCGGATGGACGACGGCCTTCTTTATCGGGAATCGTGACAGCACCGCCTCGCCATACTGCCCGTCCTGGTAGGGCATCGCCTGGCCGAACGCGTGGTGCATCTTGCAGAGCTTGCCTAACAGCGCCGCCTGATCGACGCCCGAGGCGCGTCTTGTCCCGTTGTCCACTTCCTGCAGCGCCACGACGTCGGGCGAGAGGTCGTTGATGACTTTCGCCAGCCGCTCGTAGTCGAACTTCTTGTCCATCGCTTCGCCGTGGTGGATGTTGTAGGTCAGCACGCGGAGTGTCTTCGGCTCTTGCGTCCGGGCCGTCCCGCCGTGACAGCCGGTCAGCGTGAGCAGCCACAACCCTGTCAGCAGCAATCCAACAAACGTTCTTCGTGTGTGATTCGCCATCATCATCTCTCCGTGCGGTCTCCTGCGCCGACTAATTGATCGAAAAGAGGCAACTCCTCCAGCGCGGGAGCTGCCGGCGGCTCGGCGACCCCGAGCGCCTCCAGCCCGCCCGGCTGATTGGCCCGGCGCAGCAACCGTCTGAACTCGCGCAGCAGTTTACTCGTGTTCCACTGCCCGTACCGACACGTCCAATCCTTCTGCAAGCGCACGAACGTTTGGTGAAGGATCTGCTTTCGCTCTTCCGGCGCCAGCCGTTTCATCAGTACTCTCCGAATCAGTCACCACGTCAAACGGGCCGGCCCGGACGAATCCGCAGGCCACCCCGTTGCTACGACGCGATTGTAGTGCCATGCGAGGAAGTTTGCAATCGCCCTCTCGCCGGCGCATTGGCGTGGGTCTTGCGACAATGTTCCTGTTGTCGATCTGTTGAAAAACCGGTACACTCCCCAGGGTACGGCAAGGCTCAGATCGGAACTCGACAATCAGGGAGCTACCCATGTGCAGGGCCAATCACAAAGTAATTCTTTCCGCGCTCGCCTTTTTTCTGGCATTCAGTTCACCCGCGCTGGGTGTCCACTTCGGCAGGGACGGCTTCGTTCGGATCGACGGGACGCCGCGATTCGTTATCGGCCTGTATGAACTGCCCGAGGACGACGCCAAACTCAAAGAGATCGCGGAATCCGGCTTCAACCTCGTGCGAGTCCCCCAGAACGCGGAAACGCTGGACCGGGTTCGGGACCACGGGCTTTACGCCTGGATTTGCCTGGGCGGCTCCGTACAACTCCAGCGGCCCGACGCCGACGGCGAGCGCAGACTGGCGAGCATCATCAACACCTTCAAGGAACACCCCGCTCTGCTTGTCTGGGAACTGCCGGACGAGGCGCTCTGGAACGTCTGGTGGAGGCGGCATCCCTGGGTCTTCGGGGGTCAGCAGAGGCAGCTTCGCGAACATATCAAGAAAGCCGAAACCGGAGTCCCCGCGGCCACCGTTGCCAAATGGCGCTCGTTGATGCATCAGGCCAACGAATATAACGAACGCGGGCTGTACGAACGGGCCGAGACGATCTACGATTCTCTCTGGGCCCGGCTCGAGGTCGAGAATCCGCATCCGGACTGGAAGATGTCCCAATGTCCCGCCGAGTCGCGCCGCCTGATCGAGGCCACGGCCCGGGGTTGCGAGGTGGTGCGCCGACTCGATCCGAGACATCCTATCTGGCAGAACCACGCGCCGCGCAACTGCCTGGGCAGCCTGCAAGAGTACAACAAGATGGTCGATGCGGCCGGCTGTGACATCTACCCGGTGCCCTTCAATTACGGAGTGGGTCACAGCGACCTCAAGGACCTCAACCTCAGCGTCGTCGGCGCGTATACGGATCGGATGAGCCGGACCGCTCCGGGCAAGTCCATCTGGATGGTCCTCCAGGGATTCGGCTGGCGCGACATCAGCGAGAGCGACAGGGACAACCCTGACCCGGCCAAGGGCCGCCGGCCGCGGTATCGGGAAACGAGATTCATGGCCTATGACGCCATCGTGCACGGGGCTCACGCGATCCTGTACTGGGGAACGCATGCCATCGAAAAGGACAGCTCCCTCTGGCGGGACCTGATGAAAGTGGCCCGGGAACTGCGGGCGCTGGAGCCGGCCATTGTCGCAGAGGCCGGAAGCGTCGAGCCGCTGGCCTGCGCCGAGGAGACCTACGGTTCCATCGACGGCCAGGGCCCGAAGCTCATGCTGCGCCGGACGGGAGACGATTGGGTCCTGCTGGCCGTCAATGAATGGGCCCTGGGTGTGTCTTTCTTCGTCACGGGCCTACCCGAAGAGTTGGAAGGCAAAACGCTCTATCGTCTGTATTCGGACGAGAGCCATATCGTCAGCGATGCGACGATCCGCGACGGCATTCGCGGGTTCGGCGTCCACGTCTATGCTACCAGCCGCCGCTTCGAGGCCAGATAGCACGCCCTCCGTGTCATTGCGAGCGAAGCGAAGCAATCTATGATCGCGCGATCTATGAAACGTGGTACTGGTTTTCTATTTCCCGTCCGGCTTCTCGCTTGTTGTCATCAGGTGCTCGAACTTCTCGGCTTCGTCGTCATACCAGATGGTGATTCGGTAGAAGTCGTCTGAAATGCCCTTCGCTTCCGAGATCGAGATGATTTTGAACCCCTTCAGCTCGGAGTTGCAGTACTGGGTCACTTTCTTTTTCAGCCCTTCCGTGTCTCCGGAGAACGCCGGTCTTTTGAATACCTTGAACTGTATGGCCATGAGAATTCCCTTGCTCAAGCGGTTCCAGCGAGTCGTACCCCTGTGCCGGGGCACGCGCTGTCGATCGTGTTCTGTCGGATGGCGGCGTTCTCTTGAACGCCGCTTTCCTGCCACGTGCACTCCAGTGTAACCTCGAGCTGGACTTTTGCAAAATGGAGATTAGGCTTACTTTAGGGAGGAAAAATCTTCTTCGTGATTTTTCCTCCCGAGAACGTAAGTGCTTTTCGTATAGGTATATGAGCCTTCTTCAAGGAAATCACACCAACGATTTCCTTGAAGAATATAAGCCTAATCTCCATTTTGCAAAACTCTTCTACTTAAGTGGAAAGAGACGCGTGATTCGTCTGTCAGGCTCATTCCGGCTTGACTTTGAAGAGGATCTGACCGAATTCGACGGCTTGACCGTTGCTGACCACTCTCTCGACGATTTCGCCGCTGGTCTCGGCCTTGATTTCGTTCATCACCTTCATGGCTTCGATGATACAGACCACCGTCTGGGGGTTCACCGAGGAGCCAATCTCCACGTAGGGGTCGGAATCGGGACTGGGCGCCTCGTAGAAGGTCCCGACAATGGGGGACTTGATCTCCAGGTACTCCTCGCTGTCCTGCGCCGCGGGCGCCTGGCCGGCAGGGAGGACCTGGGCCTCGGACGAGGCCGTCGGCGCGACGGCTCCGGGAACGGTGGTTATGATGTGCCCCATGGACGCCGGCGATTGCGACGGCGCGGCTCGCCGCAGCGAAATGCGATCGTCCCCGTGCTGGATGTTGATCTTCACGAGGTCGTTCTCTTTCATTATTTCGATAAGCTCTTTTATCTTTGCAACGTCGGCATCGTTCTCGGGCATTACCGCGTCCTTTCCCCAGACCCCAGGTATCGCATGCAGGGTCTAACAAAAAGTCCCCTGAGGGGACGTAAGAGACAATATTACCAGCGGACCAGTATACCTGCTGACGAGGTCTTTGCAATATAATTCCGGAAGCCCGCAGGGTGTGGTGTGCGAGGTCGGAGGGTCGCTCTTGGCCCCTCTTGGGGCATTTTCAGGCAGATGGATGCTCGCAAGAGCATACTTCGGTTGCATCGGAGGACTTCATGCGAGGCCCCGGCGTGTGAGCGCCGGCGCCGGAGAGAAGGCCTCTCTGGGGCAATTGCGGCGGGGTGGGCGCAGAAAAAAAACGCCGCGGCCACTCACGGACCGCGGCGCCTGCCAGTCTGTCAGTTGCTCATGTTGTACTGCTGGTACACATGCGTGGCTTCCGTCTGTTCCACCGGCAGCGCCAGCGTGTCGGTGTGCATGGTCGCCTTGAACCGCACGTCGCCTGCCCGGGCTCCTCGGACGACGACCCGCCAGGTGGCCTTGGTCCTCGGCTCGAGATTCCGCAACGGGGCGAAGCTGACGGTCCTGCCCATGATGGAGCCGGCGGTGGCGCCGGCCGAAGAGACGTATTGCAGCTTGTCGTCGAGCATGCAGACGACCCGCACGTTGGTGTCGGCGGCCGAACCCTGGTTGATCACCGTGATGACGTAGGTCGTAGTGTTGCCGACCTCGACCGGATCCTCCAGGTCAACCACTTCCAGTCTGGTGGCCGCAATTCCGGTGATCTTCGTTTTGGACGTGTCGGTGACGGTCTCGGCACAGTACGCCGTGGCGGTCGCCGTGGCCATCACCTCGCCCTCCTTTGTCGGTACGTACGAGACGCGTACCTTCTTGGAGGTATTGGGCTCGAGCGTGCCGAGTTCCCACACCAGCTTGGAGGTGGACAACTGGGCGCCGGCCGTTGCTTCAATCGAGGTCACTCCCGGCGGAATGATGTCTTCGATCATGGTGTTGCGTGCCGGTCCGTCGCCCTTGTTGATCACGGTGATCTCATAGGAGATGGGACGGCCGAGATATTGTCTTTGCGGTCCGGCCTTCGTGATGGCCAGAATCGGCTGACGCACGTTCGTGAGGGTCGCATCCGATTCGGCCCGGAGACCGGAGGCCGAGGTGGCGGTGGCCTTGTTTACGTATACGCCGGTTTTCGTGGCGCGGAGTTTGATGGAGAAGCGTCTCGATTCCTGGGCCGCCAGTGTCCCGGCGTCGAGGACCACTTTGCCTTTGCCGTCCGCCGTCTGCATTCCGGCCGGCAGCGTGTCCACGATCTGCACGTTCTGGGCCGCGCCGGTGCCCGTGTTGGTCACCACGAACTCCACCGGAATCGGCTCACACAGCAGGGCCTCGGCCGGAGCGATCTTCGTCAGCTCCAGCGTCGGCTGCACCACGCGCACCATGGCGCAGTCGCGCATCGTATGCGTGATGGCCGTGCAGTGCTCCAACTGGTCGGTATCGCTGGCGACGCCGGAGATCTTGATGGTCTTGTTCGCCTTCGGTCCCAGCGAGTTGATCTCCCAGACGAGCTGGTTGTTCTGCGTCAGAGCGGTGGGGTCGGAACCCTTGAAGGCGAATTCCTTCGACAGCGTTTCCGTGATGACCACATCGGTGAGCATCATATCGGTCAGGTTTACGACCTTGATGGCGTAGGTGAAGGGTTCGTTGAGGCGGATCTCCTTGGGCATGGCCTTCTCGATCTGAATGATGCCGTAATCCGGGCGCGGATACGTCATCGAGAGGATGTGCCCGTCGACCCCGTCCATGGCGATCAGGCCCGTGGCCGGGACGATCTTGTCGTACGTACGGGTCGGGGCCACAAACTCCCTTGTCACCGGCTGCATCTCTTCGACCGAGGCCGTTACGAGTTCCGGCTGCCCCGTCCGCGCCGGCGCTATCGGCTCCAACTGTCGCATCGGTTGGACGGTCGTTGCCTCCGTTACGGGCTGCATCTCACGCATCGGTTGGGCCGCCGTCGTAATGTCCAGCTCCTCCAGCGCGGGTTCCGCAGGTTCGACCCTGGGCTGCGCGACCAGTTTGGACGGTACCGCCACGGCCGGTCGCAGGTCTTTGTCCCAGAAGAAACTCTTGCCCGCCGTGGTTACGGCGGGTTTGGACTCGTTCGGACCCAGTGCCTTACCGGTACCCTTGCAGCCGCCCAAGAGCATCACGAAGACAAGAAATGAAAAAATCAACACCTTCTTCATCACACCGCTCCTTTCACATCTTGAAGCTCACATCCAACTTTGGACGCGCGCAAGAACGGGCCGCGGCCCGGGAATCCTCTCATGGCAAGAGAAATGAGCTTCCAGAAATGCTGACGTTATCGCCTCTGTGGTCAATCGTCTGATACTCCTTCCTCCGTACTGCAGAGAAGCGTCGACTGACGCGTTTCGCGACAGCGACAGTACACACAAGTAAGCAGTCAGGCGTGCCCAACATGCTGTTTTTCCACTTAAAATATACGATAGGGTGCCTTTTGCGCAAAGCTGAGACGCTTGCTTATTATTGCCTGATTATACTAAATATCCTATTGTGAAGTCAAGGGTTATGTGCGCGCAATGTTGAAGCGGGCCGGCCGGGTCGCTTACACTGTCCGATAACGAGATGCCTGCCGGGACAGTTCAGGCCCGGCGTACCGCGAAAGCGAAAAGGCTTGCGTCAATAACCGCTTGGGGTTACTCTGCCCATATTATCGTCCCCAGGAGTGTTCCTGCCATGTGCTTGAAGGCATGATGCCGGTCATCAGGCCCGCGGGGGCTGAGGTTCCGCTGCCTGTGTTGCCGGCAGTGCTGTGTGTTATCGGTCGATACGGCGGGGAAGACGGAAACGCCCGCCCGGAGAATTCTGCAAGGAGGCTGAAAATATCGTGAGACGGTCCGAGTTTTCCCGGTTGCTGTCGGAGAAGGTCCTCATCGGCGATGGGGCGATGGGAACGATGCTCTATCAGTACGGCGTCTTCCTGAATCGCTGTTTCGACGAGCTCAACGTGAGCGATCCGGCACTGGTCAAGCGAGTGCATGATGCGTATGTCGAGGTCCAGGCCGACTTTATCGAGACCAACACGTTCGGGGCCAACCGGCTCAAGCTCTCGGCGTACGGCCTGGCCGGGGAGGTTGCCCGGATCAACCGGCGCGGCGTGGAGATCGCCCGGGAAGTGGCGGCCGGCAAGGTGCTTGTGGCCGGGTCCATCGGCCCGTTAGGTTGCGAGCTCACCGAGCACGGTCCCATGACGTCCCCGGAAGCCCGGGAGATATTTCGCGAGCAGGGTGAGGCTCTGATCGAGGCCGGCTGCGATCTGTTGATTCTCGAGACCTTCTCGAACCCCGACGAGCTGTTGATCGCTCTTGCCGGCGCCGGCGACATTGCCGACGTTCCGTTGATTGCCCAGCTCTCGGCGAATGAGAACCAGGAGACGGTGTACGGCGAGCCAATCGAGCAGGCGATCGCGAAAGTGGCCCGCGAGCCGGCAGTGGACGTGGTGGGCTTGAACTGCTCGGTGGGGCCCTCGGATATGCTCAGCAGTCTCGAGCTGATCCGTCAGGTCACCGATAAGCCCATCTCGATTCAACCCAACGCGGGCATGCCCCGGCAAATCGAGGGCCGGCAGCTCTATATGTCGACCCCGGAATACATGGCCGAGTTTGCCAAGCGCTTCTTCGAAAAGGGGGCCAGGGTGATCGGAGGCTGTTGCGGAACGACGCCGGACCATATCAGAGAGATTGGCCGTGCCGTCCGTTCCATGGATAAGGCGGCGTCCCGGACAACGGTTTCGGTGGTGGCCACGCCGAAGGGTGCGGCTCCGGCCATCCTGGCCGAGGCAAGACCGCTTGCGGAGAGGTCCCGATTCGGGGCGAAGCTGGCGGCCGGAGAGAAAGTGGCGACCATCGAGGTGACACCGCCGCGGGGCGTGGACGTGGCTGCGATCATCGAGAAAGCCGCCCTCTGCGCCGAGGTGGGCATCGACGCGATCAATATTCCGGACGGGCCGCGCGCCAGCTCGCGACTTTCTCCCATGGTCACGGCCGTTCGGATCCAGCAGGAGGCCGACATCGAGGCCGTTCTGCATTTCTGCTGTCGCGACCGAAACCTGATCGGCATGCAATCCGACATCCTCGGGGCGTTTGCCATCGGCTTGCGCAACCTGCTCATCGTCACGGGCGACCCGCCGAAGCTGGGCGAATACCCCAGCGCCACCGGCGTCTTTGACATGGACTCGATCGCCCTGACCGGGGTCGTGCACAATCTGAATCGCGGTGCCGACATCGGCGGCAACCGCATCGATCCGCCTACGGAGTTGGTTGTCGGGGTCGGCGCCAACCCCGTGGCCACCGACGTGCCTCGGGAGATCGAGCGGTT
The DNA here is from genome assembly GCA_964415045.1 of uncultured Pirellulales bacterium. Lineage (GTDB taxonomy): Bacteria > Planctomycetota > Phycisphaerae > Sedimentisphaerales > Anaerobacaceae > CAYPZL01. Next base: position 11,186 of record CAYPZL010000092.1, read on the forward strand.
TCGCCAGAAGGTCCTGGCGGGGGCGGAATACGCCGTCACCCAGCCGGTCTTCGACGCCGACAGCCTGTTTCGTTTCCTGGAGGCGATTGAGGATTTCCGGGTCCCGATCGTCGCGGGCATCTGGCCGTTTACCAGCTACAAGAATGCCGAGTTCATGGCCAATGAGGTTCCCGGGGTGGTGGTTCCTCCGCGGTTGCTGGAGCGGATGAGGGCGGCCGAGACGCGCGCGCAGGGGCGGGCGCTGGGCGTGGAGATCGCGCGGGAGCTGGTGGCCCGGGTCCAGGATCACGTGGCCGGCTTTGCCGTCAGTGCGCCGTTCGGCAACGTCAAGGTGGCTCTGGCCGTTTTAGGGAAGATGGATATCGGCGCCATTTGAGGCCCGGCAGTGCCGGTTTCACGAGGGTACCTGTATGACGCAGCAAGCGTGTGCAAGTCAGTTGGAAGTCGAGCTGGTGGCGATTACGCCCGAGGCGCAGCGCGTGATCGAGCAAGCCGGCAGGACCTGCTATCTGAGCTTCGACCGGGCGCAGGCGAATTCTCATGAGGAGTTCATCCGCCGGCTGATCAAGATGGGACACGAATCGCCGCTGGAACACGCCTACGCGACCTTTCGCGTGCGGAACTGCTCTCGCGCGATGACCCACCAGCTCGTGAGGCACCGCTTGATGGCGGTCTCACAGCAGTCCCAGCGCTACGTGGACGAGAAGGGCTTCGCCTACGTCGTTCCGGAGGGCATCCCGCCGGAGTTCGTCGAGGACTTCCACAAAGACATGGAAGTGATCCAGGAGATGTACCGCAAATGGCGGGCTCGGGGCGTGCGAAAGGAGGACGCGCGGTTCGTCCTGCCCAATGCCTGCGTCAGTGAGATTGTGGTCTCGGCCAATTTCCGGGAGTGGCGTCATATTTTCACGCTTCGCCTGTCGCCGAAGGCCCAGTGGGAGATACGCCGGGCGTGCGGGCTGATGCTGGCGATTCTCAAGGAGCACGCGGGGGTGTGTTTTGAGGACATTGACGGCGCCGACGAGCCGGCATCCGCATAGACGCGGAGCCGGGGTCCCGGATCGATTTAGAGGATTTCCAGCCCCACGATCGTCATGTCGTCCAGTTCGGCCGGATCGATCCGCCGATCTTTCGCCCGCTCCGTCAGCCTGTCGATGATCTTCGTGACGGGAGCGTCATTCATCTTGACCAGATCCTCAGCGAACCGCATGTCCGTGGTGCCGTCGAAATGTCCGATCAACGATTCGGCCCCGTCGGAGTACAACAACAGCCGGTCGCCGGGCTCGAGCTGCACGGTTTCCTGGACGAACTCGGCATTCTCGAATATGCCCAGCAGGGCCCCGCGTGTTTCCAGTTGCTGCGGAGGCTGACCGGCGCGCAGGAGAATGGGATAGGGGTGTCCGGCCCGGGCGAAGGTGAGCTGCCGGGTCTTGACGTTGAGAAGGCAGTAACAGCACGTGGCGAATTGATAGCCCGAGAGCTTTTGGCCGGCCATTCGGGCGTTGAGGTTCCTCATCGCTTCGGCGGGAGTGAAAATGCGGTACCGGTTGTTGACGGTCTCTCGCATGACCAGGGCCTGCTTGATGAAGATGGTCAGCAGAGCCGCGGGCATGGAGTGCCCGACGGCGTCGGCGATGTAGAATCCGATGTGTTGTTCGTCGATCCGCGTGACGTCGTAGATATCTCCGGAGACCCACTCGGCCGGGAGGAACATGGCGGCCCACTGCGTTTCCTCGCTGTTGGGCAGATGCGAGGGCAGAAAATCGCGCTGGACCAGTCCGGCCAAGCGGAGCTGTTCCGTCAGACTGTTGACCAGGGCCCCCTCAGGCTGCGACTCATCGGCCATGCGAGAGCCCCAGAGCCTTTCCGACGAGCTCGTCAGGGCCGGGGGCTTTACCGCGATCCCCAGGTTCTGATGCTTGCGCTGCGTCAGGTTGACGCTGATGCAGGCCCACAGGTCATCGAGCGAGATGCTCTCCACACTGCTGGTCATCGAGAAGCTGCTGTCCGAGGGCATCAGCGAGAAGCTCCGGACCGGTCGTCTGATCCTTTGCGTGAGGAAGATGGCCGCGATGTTGTTTCTCTCAAGCGATTCGATAATGCGCCCCAGTTTCGGGTCCTGGGAGAGGTCCGTTCCCTGGGCGTCGATGATGGCGGTTCCGATGAGGTCGGGCCGCCGGCTGATGGCCTCGTGGTCGTCCGGAGGCAGGACGCGGAACGAGAGCTTCTTATGGCGGAAGAGTCGCTTCATCTCCGCCGGCAGTTCCGCCTTATCGGACAGAAAGACCACGTCGGTAAAACTCTCCGGCGCCTCGGAACGTCTCGTTGCCTGCATTATTCCCATAGCGGTTGCCTTCTTCCTTTTGCCGTGTGCGCTGCGGCACGGCATACATCCATGTGGCCCCTGTCAGCATATCTATCTTCGTCCGGAACGGGCCGTCACTTTGGGGATTTGTGCTCTGGGAATGTGGTGATTACTGGCCGCCGGGGACCGAGTCTCCTCAACCGGCGAAGATGGCCGAGCCGATCCGTAGAATGGTGGCGCCTTCCTCGACCGCAATCTCGTAGTCGGAGCTCATGCCCATGCTCAGCTCGGTGAACCGCTTGCTCACGATTCGTTCGCCTTTCATTTCATCGAAGAGCTCGCGGGCCCGGACGAAGCAGTCGCGGATGGTGTCCCGGTTGCGCGTCAGCGGCGCCATGGTCATCAGCCCGATCAGTTGCAGGTTCGGCAGCGTTTCAATCTGTTCGGCCAGGTGGGTGGCCGCCCCGACGGGGACGCCGTACTTCTGCGGCTCGTTCGACGTGTTCACCTGGAGAAGCACGCGGGGGGACAGGTTCAGTTTTTCCCCCATGCCGCTGATCTCCTCGGCCAGACGAAGCGTATCGAGCGAGTGGATGAGCGAGGCGACCGGGAGGAGCTGGCGGACCTTGTTGCGCTGGAGATGGCCGATCATGTGCCAGTGAATATCTTGGGGAAGATGAGAGTCTGCGGCCTGGCGTCCGGTAAACTCCGCCACCTGGGCCGCCACTTTCTTCAACTGCTGGACGCGGTTTTCCCCCAGATGATTGTAGCCGAGCCGAACGACTTCCTTGATCTGCTCGATGTCAGCCGACTTGGTGACAATGACGAGTTTCAGGTCGCTCGGTTTCCGGCCCGAACGGGCGCAGGCCGAAGCGATCGTTTCCTCAACGCGTTTGATTTTGTCAGCGATTTTGGCCATGTGCCAGCACCATAAGTGAACCCCGGAACATCCATGTCGTTTGGCACGTACGTGCCTACCGGCGTCAGTCTATGGCAGTTTGACGAGTCGCACAAGAGCGCCGCCGAAAATTTCGCTCCCTTTGTGTATGACGGGAAGGGCGGAACGCCTGCGTGGCAGCCGACGGATAGTAGGGTCCGTATGTCGGCAATCCAGCCCGACAGGCAACGGCGGTGGCGTGGAAGAAGGGCGACGCTGGAGAGACTGCCGGGGCGATGCGGCGCCGGGTCGGGCTTTGCAGGAGGACGGCACGCAAGGACGGTCGCTGCGCTTGCGAACGAGAAAAATCCTCCCGGCACATGTCGCGTCATGAGTGACGATCCCCCCGTTTTCTGGGCGCAAAGGGTGCACGTGCGGGGCCTTAGCGCCGGCGGAAGGGCCCTAACGGCGCCAAAAAAATTTGCGAAATCAGTGGTCTTTTATCTTGCATTGGCCTGATTTGGGCGATATAATCAAGTGTCATGGACGGTGGCAGGGGTGGAGGTTCTTCCCCTTGCGTTGTGGAGTGTGGTTGGATTGGCAAGCCGGCAGATTACTTTTTTGCTCTTTGAGTTGCGAAAAGTGGTTGCTTTTTAGCATATAAACCTCGGCGAGGCAGCGTGGTCCACCGGTCTCCCCCCCAGCCGGTCCCACCACCTCGCCATTTTTCCGCGCTTTGCGCGGGAAAACAGTCAAAATGAGAGCGAGACAGAACCCGGTTGCAGTGCCTCAGAGTCCTCTAATCTGGGCGATGACTCTGCGGCTGCGGGCTCCATCGAATTCGCAGAAGAAGATTCCTTGCCAGGTCCCTAGGGCCAGAGAGCCGTTGTGGACGCCGATGCGCTCGCTGCACCCGATAATCGAACTTTTGCAATGTGCGTCCGAATTCCCTTCGGAGTGCCGATAACCGCGCCGGGAGCGGGGCAGCAGATCGTCGAGCGTCAGGAGGATATCGTGAGGGACGGAGGGGTCGGCGTTCTCGTTGATCGTAATGGCGGCGGTGGTGTGGGGACAGAAGACGAGGACCTCTCCATCGCGGATGCCGGACTCGCGGACGGCCGCGTCTACTTGGGCGGTGATGTCGATCATCTCGGTGCGGCTGTGCGTGCTGACCGGGAACTCCTTCTGGATGATTTTCATGGCGGCTCCTTCTTACATCTGCTCGACGACGCCGATGCCCAGCAGCTCGCTGAGACCGTGACGTATGGTCCCGGCCGTGAGGTCGCAAAGCAACAGTCGCGTCGGACGCTTCTCGGGCGCAGCGTCGAGGACGGGACAGTTGGTGTAGAACGCGCTGAATTTCTGCGCCAGCTCGTAGAGGTAGGACGTGAGGTAGTTGGGACGATAGTCGGCCGCCGCCGACTCGACTGCCTCGGCGTAGCGCACGAGATGTTTGGCAAGGTCCAGCTCGGCCGGCTCGCTCAGGTCCAGGTCGCGGATGTTCCTGCGCTCGTCTTCGATACTGACGCCCTTGCTCTCGGCCTTGCGCTCGATGGACTTGATGCGAGCGTAGGCGTATTGCATGTAGGGGGCCGTGTTGCCGTCCATCGCCAGCATCTTGTCGAAGCTGAAAACGTAATCGCTCGTGCGATTGTTGGAGTAGTCGGCGTACTTGACCGCGCCGATGCCGACGGCGTTGGCGATCTCCGCCTTTCGCTCGGCAGGCAGGTCGGGATTCTTTTCTTCTACCACGGCTTTCGCTCGTTCGACTGCTTCATCCAGCAAGTCTTTCAGTTTCACGTTCTCGCCGGAGCGCGTCTTGAGCGGCTTGCCGTTCTCGCCCAGGACGCTGCCGAATGTCACGTGTGACAGCTCGATCTTCTTGCCGTCGCGCGTGTCCCAGCCCGCCATAGCCGCCACGGCAAAGAGCATCTCGAAGTGCAGGCTCTGCCGCGCATCGGTGACGTAAAAGATTTTGTCGGCGTGCAGTTTGTCGACGCGATAGCGCAGCGCCGCCAAGTCCGTCGTGGCGTACAAATAGGCCCCGTCGCTCTTGCGAATAATAAACGGCAGCGCCTGCCCCTCCTTGTTCCTGAACCCCTCCGGAAACACGCAAATCGCCCCGTCCGATTCGACCGCCAGCGTCTTTTCCTGAAGCGTCCCGACCACGTCCGAAAGCCTGTCGTTGTAGAAACTCTCGCCGCAGACGTGCTCTTTCTTCAGCGTCGCCCCGAGACGGTCGTAGATCTCCTGGCACTCAGTCATCGAAAGATCGACGATTTCCTGCCATTGCCTTCGCACGTCCGTTTCCCCTCGCTGGAGACGTACAACGTATTCTCTCGAATCCTTCGCAAATTCAGGATCGGAGTCATATTCCTTCTTGGCACGGCGATACAATTCCTCCGTGTCCTCCAGGGCCAGCGCGTCATCGGGCTTCTTTCCGGCGACCTTCTCCATTCTCGAGGCGGTATGAACATGCAACATGTAGTTGATGAGCATTCCGAACTGCGTGCCCCAGTCGCCGATGTGGTTCTGGCGGATGACCTTGTGTCCGAGGAACTCGAGGAGTCGGCAGATGGCGTCGCCGATGATGGTGCTGCGGAGGTGTCCTACGTGCATCTGCTTGGCGACGTTGGGGCTGGAGAAATCGACGACGACGGTCTGGGCGTCGTCGGCGCTTTCGATGCCGAGCCGGCCGGAGCCGTCGGCATTGATCCGCAGCAGTTGTGTGGCGACGTAGTCGGGCTTGAGCCGCAGATTGATAAATCCCGGTCCGGCCACTTCAGGCGGCTCACACAAATCGCTGACGTCCACCTTCTCGACCACGGATTCCGCCAGCTTGCGCGGATTGGTCTTGAGCTTCTTGCCCAATCCCATGACGCCGTTGACTTGGTAATCCCCAAACTTCGCATCCGTAGCCGGCCGCACAATCGCCGCGCAATCATCCTGCCCGGCAACCGCCGCCATCGCAGTGGCAAATCTCTCTTCAAGAATATCAACCGTCGTTTTCATCAAATAATCAATAATCAATCATCAATAATCGATCTTCTCTGCGTCTCCCCAGAGGAGTTCGAGGTCGTAGTAGTCGCGGTATTCTTCGTCGAAGATGTGCACGACGACGGTGACGAAATCGAGGAGGATCCATCGGGCCTGTTCGTAGCCGGCCCGGCCGAAGCGCTGGAATCCCTGGTTTCTGCCGGCCTCGGAAATCTCGTCGGCGACCGTGCGCATTTGCCGGTCGCTGGTCCCGGTGGCGATCACGAAGTAATCGGTGGCCGGCGACATGCCCGTCAGGTCGAGCACGACGATATCGGTGCAGTGCCGGCTGTCGGCCACCCGCGCCGCCGCCAGGGCGAACTCTCTTGCCTGCTTGTTACCTTCACCAGTCAATGACGTCATCCTCATCGGGGAAATAGAAAGGGCGGCCAAGCATGAGATTGGCCACCCTCGTACCTTACCTTTTTTGACCCGTTGCGTCAACCGTGCAGCCGGATACGGCGTCGCCGGCGCAACGGATCACGAACGGTTTACTGACCGCCCAGGTGCAGCCATTCGCTGATCTGCGGGGCGAACTTGACGATCACGCCCGAGAAGACCACGCTGACCATGGTCATCAGCTTGATCAGGATGTTGAGGCTCGGGCCCGACGTGTCCTTGCAGGGGTCGCCGACGGTGTCGCCGACGACCGCGGCCTTGTGGGCCTCGGAGCCTTTGCCGCCGTGGGCGCCCTTCTCGATGTACTTCTTGGCGTTGTCCCAGGCCCCGCCGGCGTTGTTGAGCGTGATGGCGAGCACGAAGCCGGTCGTCAGGCCGCCGACCAGCAGGCCCATGACGCCCGCGACGCCCAGCAGCAACCCGGTGACGACGGGAACGATAATCGCCAGCAGAGAGGGCAGAAGCATTTCCTTCTGGGCCCCCTTGGTGGAGATCGCCACGCAGCGAGCGTAGTCGGGCTTGCCCGTGCCTTCCATGATCCCGGCGATCTCTTTGAATTGCCGGCGAACTTCGTTGACCATGGCGCCGGCGGCTCGTCCGACCGCTTTCATCGTCATCGCACTGAAGACAAAGGCCATCATCGCACCGATGAAGAGACCGCCGATGAGCTTCGGGTTCATGATTGTGAGGTTATACGCCTCAACGAAATGCGTCATCAAAGCGCTGGCGTTACCGACCAGGCTCAATCCGTCCTCTTGCAGGGCGCCGAAAGCCGCCTTGACCTCTGCGCTGGCTTCGGAGCCTCGGTAGAAGACCACGTTTCCGACCCGGTAGAGACCGTCGGCGCTTTCGCTGGCCAGTCGGCCGATCCAGATGCGGACCTCTTCGATATAGGCGGCCAGCAGCGCCATGGCGGTCAGGGCCGCCGAGCCGATGGCGAAGCCCTTGCCCGTGGCCGCGGTGGTATTGCCCAGAGAATCCAGGGCGTCGGTGCGCTTGCGCACCTCTTCGCCCAGACCACTCATCTCGGCGTTCCCCCCGGCGTTGTCGGCGATGGGGCCGTACGCGTCGGTCGCCAGGGTGATACCCAGGGTCGCGAGCATTCCGACGGCCGCAAAGCCGATGCCGTAAAGGCCCATGGCCATGTTCGTGAAACCGCCTGCGAAACCGTAGGCACACAGGATGCCGATTACAATCGTGATGACGGGAAGACCGGCCGAGTACATGCCGGTGGCGAGGCCGTCAATGATCGTCGTGGCCGGGCCCATCTTGGCCTGCTCGGCGATGCCCTTCGTCGGCTTGTATTCGTCCGAGGTGTAGTATTCCGTGAATTGCCCGATCAACACACCGGCGACGAGGCCCGAAACGACGGATCCGAAAATGCCCCAGGTAATCCAACCGAAGCCGGCGAGAATCGCCACGGCCGCGATGATCAGGACGGAACTGCCCAGCGTACCGATAAGAAGGGCCCGCAGCAGGTTTTTCTGGCTGGCATCTTCCTTGCATCGAACGAGGAAGATCCCGGCGATGGAAAGCAGAATCCCCAGACCGGCGACGACCATCGGCGCCAGGACGGCCTTGAGAACGTCACCTTGCTGGGGCAGGACCAGGGCCGCGCCCAGGGCGGCGGTCGCCAGGATCGAGCCGCAGTAGCTCTCGTAGAGGTCGGCGCCCATACCGGCGACGTCGCCGACGTTGTCGCCGACGTTGTCGGCGATGGTGGCCGGGTTACGCGGATCGTCTTCCGGAATGCCGGCCTCGACCTTGCCGACTAAGTCGGCGCCGACGTCGGCAGCTTTGGTGTAGATGCCGCCGCCCACACGGGCGAACAGCGCCTGGGTCGAAGCCCCCATGCCGAACGTGATCATGGTCGTGGTGATTTCCACGAGCTTGTGATCCGCTTCCATCCCCGCCTTGACCAGCGGCAGGCCGAACAGCGTCAATCCCTCCTTCATGTGGGCGGCGGTGTAAACGACCTTGTCCAGGATCAGGTACCACATGGAAATGTCGAAGAGGCCGAAGCCTACGACGACCAGACCCATCACGGCGCCGGAGCGGAAGGCGACCTGCAGGCCGCTGTTGAGGCTCTTGCTGGCGCCCTGGGCGGTTCGGGCCGAGGCGTTCGTGGCCGTCTTCATGCCCAAAAAGCCGCACAGGCCGCTGAAGAAACCGCCGGTCAGAAACGCCACCGGGACGAACGGGTTCTGGACGCCCTTGTAGGCCAGGAACGCGAAAATCGCCAGCAGGACGATGAAGACCACCGTAACGACGCTGTACTGGCGGAAGAGATACGCGTAGGCGCCCTCGCGCACGTGCCGGGCGATCTCGATCATCTTCTCCGTGCCCTCGGGGGCTTCCATCATCTTCTTGTAGAAGTAGAAGGCAAATCCCAGGGCCAGAAGCGATCCAACCGGGGCGATCCACCAGGTCAAGGGCGTGCCGGAGGCCGCAACCGCCTCGGGTGTTTCGGCTGCCTGGGCCATCGCCACCGTACTCATGGCCAGAATCGGCACCGACAACCCCACAATTCTCTTCAGCGCTCTCACTTTGTTCACTCCTTTCGAATGATCCGGTTATCTTTGCGCACAGACTCACTGCAAAATTCCCGCCAGTGTAACGCAATGAAGTCCTTTTTCAACTCTTTTTCGCGGACGGCGGATAGAAATCGCTGCGTTCAGGATGACATACCACCCACGAATGAACCAGAATATATATTATGTGTGGTATTCGGCGTTGATGCGGACGTATTCGGCGGTCAGGTCGCATCCGTAGCAGAAATCGCCGGCCCGGCCGGCGCCTAAATTGACGGTGATGGTGTGCTCTCGCTGGGAGACGATCCGGGTCGCCTTTTTCTCGTCGAATTTGGCGGGGCTGCCGTTGCGAAACACGTACAGGTTGTCGAGCTTGCAAGAGAGCCTGGCGGGGTCGAGTCGCACGCCCGCCGAGCCGACGGCGCAGATGATCCGGCCCCAGTTGGGGTCGCCCCCGTGGACGGCGCACTTGACGAGCGGATAATCGGCCACGGCGCGCGCCGCCTGAGCGGCGTCGGCCTGAGAGGCCGCACCCTGGATCACCACCTTGAACATGCGCGTCGCACCCTCGGCATCCAGGGCCATCTGCCGCGCCAGATCGGTGCACAGATCGAGCAGGGCTCCGGCGAACTTTCGGTAGCGCGGGCACCGGCTCGTGATCGGGCGGTGGCCCGCCAGAGCCGAGGCCAGCAGGATCGCGGTGTCGTTGGTGCTCTGGTGGCCGTCGACGGTGAGCTTGTTGAGCGAGTTGCCCACGGCCTCCTTCAGAGCGGCCGCCAGAAGCGGTTTCGTGATCGCCGCGTCGGTGGTCAGAAACAGCAGCGTCGTCGCCATGTTGGGCCCGATCATGCCGGCGCCCTTGACCGCGCCGGCGATCGTGACGTCCCGGCCCGAGATCCGCAGCCGGCGAACCGCCTGCTTGGGACGGGTGTCCGTGGTCATGATGGCCTTCGCAAAGTCCAGACCCGCCTTCGGGGAGTCGGACAGCCGGGCGGCGGCCTTCGCAATTCCGTCGGTGGCCTTCTCGACGGGCAGTTGTTCGCCGATGATGCCGGTCGAGGCCACGAGTACCTGCTCGGGCCTGGCCCCGACGTGCCGGGCGGCGGCGGCGCACATCTTCGCCGCATTCGCCAGGCCCTTCTTGCCGGTGCAGGCGTTGGCGTTGCCCGAGTTGACCGCGACCGCATAGACCTTCCGGCTTCGCACGTGCTCCCGGCAAACCTGCACCGCCGCCGAGACGATCCGGTTCGTCGTGAAAACCGCCGCCCCCGTCGCACCACCCGGACAGACCAACAAACCAACATCGGATTTCCCCGAAACCTTAATCCCACAACTCAACCCCGCCGCCAAAAACCCTTTCGGCGCGGTAATCGTTTTATTTGGCATACTCGTCTCCATTGCCCACGCGAGAGGCCACTTAGTATTTGCGTTCAGCTCCGTTTGCCGATGATCGCACAGATGTAATCGAATAATCCTTCTCTTAGTAACTATCTCAAAAGGGCCGGTTTGGCCGATAGTCATCTGTAGGAACC
>CAYPZL010000093.1:0-21613 GCA_964415045.1 uncultured Pirellulales bacterium
AAACTGAAGTCCTGTATACCGGGTGAATTGTGAGTAAGTCGCGCTGTGGTATTAGACAAATGCCACTTTCCTGCTACCTTGTGCGCCTATGAGAAGAAAAACGCAGAAAGATGTGACCGTTGGCTTCGTGGCGCTGGGCTGTCCGAAGAACGTGGTGGACAGCGAGCGCATGCTCGCCCAAATTGCCCAGGCGGGCTTTCTGATCGCCGCCGATCCGGATCGAGCCGACGTGGTGGTCGTCAACACCTGCGGGTTCATCGAGCCGGCGCGGGCCGAGTCGCTGGAAGCCATCCGGCAGGCCCTGGCGAACAAAAAGACGGGGCACGTCCACAAAGTGATCGTGGCCGGCTGTATGTCGCAGCATTTGGGCCGAGAGATTATCGAGGAGGTCGCGGGCGTCGATGCGATCCTGGGACTGGAGCAGCGTGACGCCATCGCCGAGGTGATTCGCGAGACCCTGACGTCCGATGCGCTGGTCATCCGCCTGAGCCCGCCGGCGGCCACGATTGCGGACGACCGGACGCGCTTGCGCATCGGCCCGGCCCATTCGGCCTATCTTCGCATCAGCGAGGGGTGCGACCACCGCTGCTCGTTCTGCACCATTCCCCTGATCCGGGGCCCGTTTCGAAGCAAACCGGCGGAGGTGGTTTTGAGCGAGGCGCGCGAGCTGGCCTCGTCCGGGGCGGTGGAGCTGAACGTCATCGGCCAGGATACGACCCGGTACGGGCGGGACGTGAAAGCCGAAGAAGGGCTCGCCGCGTTACTTGGGCAGCTCGAGCAAATCCCCGAGGTGGCGTGGATTCGGCTGTTGTACGCCTACCCGGCCGGCGTGACCGACCGCCTGATCGAGGCGATCGGCCAAAGCGAGAAAATCGTGCACTATCTCGACCTGCCGATGCAGCACGTCAGCGACGTGGTCCTGCGGGCCATGCGGCGTCCCGACACCAGGGACCGCCTGCAAAAACGGATCGAGAAGCTCCGCTCGGCTATGTCCGATATTGTCCTGCGCACGACTCTGATCGTCGGGTTTCCCGGCGAAACGGACGAGGACTTCGCCGAGCTGATCGACTTCGTGAAGTGGGCCCGCTTCGAGGCGCTGGGGGCGTTTCCCTTTTATCCCGAGGTCGGCACGCCGGCGGCCGAGATGTCGGATCAGGTGCCCGAGGAACTCAAGCAGGAGCGGCTCGAAGAGTTGATGCTGACGCAGCAGGAGATCGCGTTCGCCGCAAACCGCCGGCGGGTGGGCTCCCGGCTTACCTGCCTGGTGGACTCGCTCGACAGCCGGGGACAAGGCCTCGCCCGCTTTTACGGCCAGGCCCCCGACATCGACAGCCTCTGCATCGTCAGCGGCTGCTCGGCGGCGCCCGGCCAGTTCATCACCGCCGAAGTGACCGGAACGCAGGATTACGATCTGCTGCTCGAGCAAGTTTGATCTGAACTTTGGCAAAACTCCTCTTTGATATTGAAGCTCCGCCGCCCCGTCGGTACACTTATCGCTATGATAAAGTCGCTTCCGAACATCCTGACCCTGGGGCGTCTGGTTCTGACCGTCGTCTTTCTACTGATGATTCTCTATAGTCCGCAGGTAGAGCGCCAGGCGCTGTTTCTCGACGTGGCTTTCGTTCTCTTCGTGGTGGCCGGCGTCACGGACGTGGTGGATGGCCACGTCGCCCGCCGCTTCGATGCCACCAGCAAGTTTGGACGCATAATCGACCCCCTCGTGGACAAGGTCCTCGTCTGCGGCACCTTCACCTGTTTCGCCGTCATCGGCGTGCCCGCTCTCTTCGGCTGGGGTGCCGGGACGCTGGCGGTGATCCATTGGTCGGTGGTTGTGATTCTCTTTTCCCGGGAGGCGTACGTCACGGTCCTGCGTCACGTGGCCGAGGCCAAAGGCGTGAATTTCGCCGCCACGAAGTCGGGGAAGTTCAAGATGCTCACGCAGGTCTTCGCTATCGGAACGGTCCTGATCAAGACGGCCCACGTGCCGGACGCCGCCTGGGGAGACTGGTTCACCGCGGCCATCTTCGCCCTCATGGTCGGGGCCACCATCGTCTCCGGCTTCTTAGCCACGCGCCGGCCCAGTTGGAAACAGTTCAAAAAAGAGGAGGCAGGAACACATGAGCCCTCGACAGCATCAACGTAGCTTTATCCTCGTGATCGCAGTTGCCCTGATCGCGCTTTCGGTGGCCGGTCCGATCTGGAGCGCCGATGAGTTTCTCCCGCCCCTGCCCGCCGGACAGCGGTGGCAACTCGCCTGGAGCGACGAGTTCGAGGGCGACGCCGTGGACCAGTCCAAGTGGGAAATCTGCGGCGACTGGAAACGACGCGACGGCTTCTGGGTCAAAGAGGACGCCTACGTCGACGGCAAGGGCCATCTGATCCTGCGCACGAAGAAAGACGGCGACCGCTACACCTGCGGCGCGGTCCGCACGCGCGGCAAGTTCGAGCATCGCTACGGATACTGGGTCTGCCGCTGTAAGTTCCCCGAGGAGCCGGGGCACTGGCCGGCCTTCTGGCTCTTTGCCCCCGGCGTCGGCAAGATCGGCGACGGCGGACGCGACGGCACCGAAATCGACATCATGGAGAAACCCTGGCGCGAGGACCGCACCACGCAAAACCTGCACTGGGACGGGTACGGCAAGGAACACCAGTCCGCCGGCACCCGGTTCATGGTCCCCGGCCTGAGCGAAGGCTTTCACACGTTCGGATTGCTCTGGACGCCCCAAGAATACGTCTTTTACGTCAACGGGCAGGAGACCTGGCGCACCGCCGCCGGCGGCGTCTCGCAGGTGCCCGAATACGCCAAGCTCACCGAGGAAATCGGCAAGTGGGGAGGAGACATCACCCAGGCCAAGCTGCCCGATCATTTCGTCGTGGATTACGTCCGCGTCTATGACGTCGCCGGCGCCACCGAGCCAGCCGAGGTCTACCGGCGCAAAGAGCTGATCACCCGGGCCGCCAACGTCAGGCCCTCCCCGCAGCAACTGGCCTGGCAAAAGCTGGAATTCATCGCCTTCATCCACTACACCGTCAACGCCTTCACCGACAGGGAATGGGGCGACGGCACCGAGGACCCCGCGATCTTCAACCCCACGCAGTTCGACGTCCGCCAGTGGGTCAGAACCTGCAAGGACGCAGGCATGAAGATGATCATCCTCACCGCCAAGCATCACGACGGCTTCTGTCTGTGGCCCAGCAAGTACACCGAGCACACCGTCAAAAACAGCCCCTACAAGAACGGCAAGGGCGACATCGTCGGCGAGCTGGCCGAGGCCTGTCGCGAGGCGGGTCTGAAACTCGGGCTCTACCTCTCGCCCTGGGACCGCCACGAGCCGACCTACGGCGACACCGAGGGCTACAACGAGTTTTATAAGAACCAGCTCCGCGAGCTGCTCACCAACTACGGCGAGGTCACGGAGGTCTGGATGGACGGTGCCAAGGGGCGGGACGCCAAGGACATGGAATACGATTTCCTGGGCTACTACGCCACCGTGCGTGAGCTTCAACCCGGTGCCGTGATCTTCAACGGTCCCGACATCCGCTGGGTGGGCAACGAGCGAGGCTACGCCCGCGAGAGCGAATGGAGCGTCATGAATCGCAACGACAAGCCGTTCGGCTTCATCAACGCGACCGCGAAGGATCTCGGCAGCCTCGAAGCGCTCGGCGACGGGGAGCGTCTGATCTGGTACCCCGCTGAGACCGACGTCTCCATCCGCCCGGGGTGGTTCTATCACGCCAGCCAGGACGGCAAGGTCAAATCGGTCGAGCACCTTCTCGACATTTACTTCAGCTCGGTCGGGTACAACAGCGTTCTGCTGTTGAACCTGCCGCCCGATCGGCGCGGGCTGATCCACGAGAACGACGTGCGGCGGCTCCGCGAGTTTCGCAAGGTACTCGATGCGATCTTTGATGAGAACCTCGCGGCCTCAGCGAAGGCCACCGCCTCGAACGTCAAGGGCGACAATCCCGCCTTCGCCGCCGAAAAGATCACCGACGGCGATCCCGATACCTACTGGACCACGGATGACTGGACCACCGCTGCGACCGTCGAATTCGATCTGGGTAAGACGCGCACGTTCAACGTCGCAGAGCTGGCCGAGCAGATCGAGATCGGGCAGCGCATCGCCGAGTTCGCCCTCGACGCTCAAGACAACGGCACGTGGAAGGAATTCGCCCGGGGCACGACGGTCGGCTACAAGCGTCTGCTCCGCTTCGATACGGTCACGACGCGCCGCCTGCGTCTGCGAATCCTCGACTCCCGCGTCTGCCCCACGCTGGCCAACCTCGCCCTCTACCACGCCCCACCGATCAACGAGATTCTGAAGAACTGACAAGCAGTCACCCGTTAGAGACGGCAGCGTCGCGCATATCTGTCTCACGATTGTCGCGGCAGGAGTGGCTCCACGGCGGACAAAAACTCGGGAACGTCCGTCGTAGCGGTCTGCCAGACCTCCTCAAGGTCGATGACGTCATAACCGTGGATTAACTTGTCTCGCATTCGCGCGGCCTGCGACCACGGGACCTCCGAATGGGCCTCCAGGAACTCGTCAGAAAGACGTTTGACCGCCTCTCCCATCACGGCAGACTGGGTCTTCACATCCGACAGAAATCCGGCTTTGTCACTACCTCGGACAAATTCAATCACCAGACGGGCTGCGCGTGCAATATCCAGGAGCGAGGCGTTGTCACGATTCATAGACCACCTCGGCCGTGCTAAGAATCTCATCTCGCAAGAGCCAGTTTGGACTTCGCTCGACGGATCGTTTCGTCAGGATATCCACCTTTCGGCCCAGCGAATCCGAAAGCTCCTTCTCCATTTGCAGGTGATCGAACAAACCCCACTGAGCATCCGGCGCGAAAGTCGCCAGGACATCTATATCGCTGTCCGGCTTCAACTCGCCGCGGAGGGCCGAACCAAACAACGCCAGTTCCGTGATACTCCAGCGCCGGCAGAAATCGAGAAGCTGCGCCTCCGACAAGGGGAATCTGGTTGGGCGGTTGCCTTGCATCGTCGTCTCCACGAGAACGACCGTTCCTGACCCGGTGAAATCGAACCAACACGGTTACGAACACGTCTGTGAAAGCGAATGCTACCATAAGCGCGAAATGATTGCAACAACACGCGCTGTCGCACTTTCTTTCCCGCGCTTGCACCGATCTGATACCGTCCGCGTCACCCCGGGTAGCCGTCGATGAATTCAGCGGTGATTTCGTCGGGGGCGAGGGGCAGGTGGGCGAAGATTTCTTTTTCGAGCTTGAAGATCAGGGCGTCCACCTTCTGCTCAGTATCGGTGTCGCGCCTCTTGCCCGCTCTGGCCAGGACGATGCCGCTGCGGTGGTGCGCTTCTTCGAGGCGCTCGCGCAGCGGCACGATCGTGTCGTGCATCACCCGCTTGTCGGCGTAGTAGACGAGCTTCTCCTCCCACGTCACGGGCCGGTCCCGCTCGCAGAGCAGCGCCGTGTAGCGATGCTTGCGTATCGTCTCGGCCAGGACGGGGTAGCTCTCGCCGAAGAACAGTGCGGCCGCGTCTTCGTGCTGGTTGGCCCCGTGACGCGCCTTGAGCCGACGCCACTTCGCCTTGTCCTCTTCGCTGACCGGCGGTTCGAACCAACTGAAGTCTTCCAGCGGAAAATCACACACGCGAAAGAGGTCGTGCAGCAGGCAGGCCCGCTCGACCAGCGCCACGTCCACCGTGGCGCCGTTCTCGTTGAGCCGCTCGGCCAGAAAGACGCCCAGCCTGGCGGCGGCCTCACTGTGCCGCACGATATGGACCGGAACGTGACACTCCGCGATCAGGGCGAGACACTCGTCGCGATCAGGCAGCGCATAGTTTCGCATGGATCAGCTCTGCCACCTTCTTGCCCGATTCGATCATGCCGCCGAAGATCGGCCCCATGCGGGGCAATCCGAACACGGACGCCACCGACATCCCGGCCAGGTACAGGCCCGGGTAGACCTCCCCGGTTTTCTCGACAACGCCGGCCTCCGAGGTCCGCACGTCCATGAAGCCTTCCTGGATGCGGCCTTCGAGAAGGTCGGGCTTGCGCTTGAGCAGCACGGCCACCATCTCGGCGGCGTGTCCCGTCGCGTCGATCACGCATTTCGAGGCGACGCAGTACGGGTCCACGTGCAGCCCGGCCATCATGATCGGCGTACTGTTGACGACCACACCCTCGATGCCCTCGGTCTTGATGATGACGTCCTCGACCTGGTTCAGATTCAGGATCTCGGCGCCGGCCTTGCGGGCCCGATACGCCAGACCGGTGGCGAATTCCACGGCGTCGGCCACGTACAGGCCCTTTTCTTTGGTCGCGGTGATCTCGAGCTCGTCGAGGATGGCGGAGTCTTCGACGACGATCACGTTGTAGCCGGCGGCGCCGCCCCAGATGCCGCCGCCGATGGAGAGGCGTTTCTCCAGCACGGTGGTTTTGACCCCGGCCTTGGCGAGGTAGTACGCCGCGGCCAGACCGGCCGGACCGGCGCCCACGATCACCACGTCGTTCTCCAACGCCGCCAGCTCCCGGCGATGGTACGTCTCTAAAATCGCCCTCGAAATGTCCGTCTCGATCATATTCGTAATCCTTTCAGATTCGCTTGGGCACGAGCTTCATTGCGCTTTGGCCCGAAACAAAAAAAACGCTTCCGCGAAGGAAGCGCTCGTCTGCTGCTCTTTTGCCTCCCTTCGCGGGCATTACCCCGATCAGGTTCGTAGGGTCATCCGCGACGAGCGGATTTCTCAGCCTTGGTCGATCCGACCTCAGCTCCCCTGGCGCCGTATCCATCGATACCCCCGCATTCTACGTTGGTTCTCCCACTCTCGCAAACAAAAAACCTCCGGTTCCAGCCACGGGGTGAAACTCTCGCGCCGCCGAGCCGACGATTTCTGACTTTGTGTCCCGGATGCCTTGCACTACAATATGAAGATGGACCGATGAACGAGATAGGGGTATGGATGTTGAGGTGCAGACATGGATGCGCAAGAGAGACAGAAACTGAAGATGAAGCGATTGGTACGACGGCGCAGATGGCCCTGGCTTGTGGGCGGTGTGGTGGTACTGATCTTCCTCCTGGTCCTGGCCGCGCCGCTGCTGCTGTCCACCCAGGGTTTCACGAAAATGATCCAGGCGCGCATCAGCCGCTCCACCGGAGGCACCGCGACCATCGGCGACCTTTCCCTGGGATGGCTCAAGGGGCTGCGGATCTCCGAATTCAGCTTTCGCGACCGGGCCGGCTGGACCTCGGTCAACGTCCGGAAGATTGCGGCCCAACCCCGACTCACGGCTCTGCTCGGAGGCAACCTGACGCTGGGCGAAACGGTCATCGACAACCCGCGGGTCGAGATCGACCTGCGCCAGAGACCGCCCGCCCAACGAGCGGGGCCGGCGGGAAAGACGTCGCAAGCCCGGTCGACCATCGCCGCGATGGTCCTCACGACGGACTTGGTTGTCAACGACGGGAGCGTCCGCCTCACCGACACCGCCGGCAAGACCGTCGAGATCCGCCAGATCAACTCCACCGCGCGTGTGCGTCCGCCGGGGCAGCGTTCCAGCGTCCAGGTCGATATGGTCGTCGCCGATGCGGGCCGGCCGGGCACAGTTCGAGCCAGCGGCCAGATCGATCCCCCGAAAGAGAAGACCGGCACCGGCTGGAGCCTCAAGGGCACCACCGGCGAGTTCACCGTCGAGGTCAACGACCTCAACGTCGAATCGCTCGGCTCGCTGCTGGCGCTGGCGGGCGTGGACGTGCGCGGCCAAGGCACGCTCTCGGCGAACGTCGCGAGCACCATCGTGGACGGGCAGCTCCAGGACGTCACCGCCCAGGTCCGCGCCACGGATGTCAACGTGACCGGCGCCGGGCTCAAGGGCGACCGCGTGCAGACCTCGCGCTTGGACGTCGATGCCAAGTTGACGCAAAAGGGAAAGACGTTCCAGGTCGACAAGCTGGAAGCGCAGACCGACTGGGCCTCCCTGACGGCCACCGGCGCCGTCCCGACCAGCGTCACCAGCCTGACCGATCTGCTTGAAAGCGATGCCGCCTACGACCTGAAGGGGCAGTTCGACTGCGACGTGGCTGCCCTGCTCTCGCAGATGCCGAACACGTTCGGCATCAAAGAAGGAATGCAAATCACCCGCGGCCGCGCCAGCGGCAGCGTCGAGACGACCACGCAGGCCGGGCGGGCCACCGTCGTCGCCCGGACCAGTCTGGTCGGGCTGGCCGGAACCATGGACGGAAAGGAGTTCTCGCTAAGTGAGCCGGTGACGGCCAACCTCAAGCTGTCCGCCGACGACGAGACGACGCAGCTCGAATCGCTGGACGTCTCGGCCGCATTTGCCCGTATCACCGCCAGCGGCGACTTCGCGAACATCGACTACAACGGCAAGGTGGACCTGGCGAAGCTACAGGCGGAGCTGGGGCAGTTCGCGAACCTGGGCCCTTATGAAATGGCCGGCGAGCTCGCCAGTACGGGGCAGGTCTCCATCGAGCCCAACGACGTGGGGGCCACCGGCTCGGCCTCGATCAAGCAGTTCGTGCTCGCCTCGCCCGACGGCAACAGCGTTTCCGAGCCGGCCGCCGATATCGACTTCGCCCTGAACCTCGACAAGGAGAAACAGGTGCTGGCCATCGACAACGTCGCCGTCAAGAGCACCGTCGGAAACGTCACGGTCAGGGAAGGCACGGTGCCGCTCGACAAGGCGTCCCCGGCGCCGATGAAGCTCGACGTCACGGCGCGCGATCTCGATCTGCAGAAAGCCAAACCCTACGCCGTTTTCTTCGGCTCGCTGCCCGGAGAAGCTGAGTTGTCGGGCATCGCCGCCTCGGAGCTGGCTCTCACGAGACAGAACGGCAAGCTTCGGATTCGCACGGACGACACGGCGATTCGCAACCTCCGGTTGCAGATGCCCGGCGAAAAGCCGTTCGCCCAGAAAGACGTCACTTTACTGCTCGATGTTGAAATGAACCCCAACGACGGGTCCATCTCGATCAAGAGCTTTGAGCTGGCAAGCGAGCAAATAAAGATCAAACGCGGCGAGCTCAAAAGGAGTCAACAGGACGGCAAGACCCGCATCGAAGGAACCCTCGAAGGCGAAGGCGCCGGTGAAGTGATCTCCCCCGTGGCTTCCGTCTTCCTCCCGGAGAAACTGGAGCTGACCGGACGCAGCACGGTGAATCTGAATTTCGCCAGTACGTATCCCACTGAGGACCCCAACCAGTTGCTGGCCAATTTGGACAGCCGGGGGCGGGTCGGATGCGACAGCGCCAAATACATGGGACTGAGCTTCGGGGCCATCGACGTCAACGTCGCCATCGTGGAAGGCCTGATGCGCCTCGCGCCCTTCCAGACGACCGTCAACGAAGGACAACTGCGCTTCGCCGCCCAGGCCGATTTCAAGCAAGACCCCACACTGCTGCAAACGCCCGGACCGTTGCTTCTGGCCCAAAACGTCCGGCTCAACACCGAGACCACGGAGAAACTGCTGAAATTCATCAACCCCATTTTCGCCGACCTGGCCAGCGTCAGCGGCGAGGCCAGCTTCGATTGCGAAACGCTCGTGATTCCGTTGACGCCCGGGCACGAGAAGGAAATCCAGATCGTCGGCACCTTCTGGGCCGACAACCTGGACCTGGGCGCCTCGGGTGTGTTGAACCAGATCTTCACGGCGTCGGGAAAGTCGCTACGGCAGCAGCGCGCCACCATCCGTCCCACGCGCATCGTGGTTCGCGACGGCACGGTGACTTACCAGAACATGCAAATAGACGTCGGCGACAATCCCCTCAACTTCGGCGGCGTCATCGGATTCGACGGTCGCCTGAACATGACGGTGACGCTGCCCTGGACGTGGCGCGGGCGCACCACGCGCGTGGGCCGGGAAGGCGACGCCGGCGCGCGGATCACCATCCCGGTGCGGGGAACCGTCGACAAGGTGGAGATCGACACGAGTCAATTCCTGCAACAGCAACTTTTCAAGGGCCTTGAAGACCTGCTGCGAAGGTAAACGGTGCCACATGAAAGCGCTCAAGAACCTGCGAATGACACCGACTACGCAATTGGGCCGCGCCAGTCGGCTGGCGGTATTTCAGATCAAGCTGTGGTCGCACTGCATCCGTCTGCTCAAGCGCAATCGCGCCGGTCAGCAGGCCGCGGCGCTGTCCTATTACACGATCTTCGGCCTGGTCCCCCTGGCCATCGTCGTACTGCTGCTCTTCCAGGCGGCGCCGGGCTATCAGGACGTCGGCGTGCGCCTGAAGAACTTCGCCTACGAACAGCTTCATCTGACGAAGATCGAATACGCCCCGGATTCGGAGAAGCCCGAGGAGACGGTGATGCTCACCGACTATCTCGACAACATTATCAGCGGCTTCTTCAGCCGCCTGAACAACCGCTCGTTGAGCCTGCTCAGCGCCGTGCTGGTCATCTGGGCGGCATTGGCGCTGTTGTCCACGATCGAAAGGGCTTTCAACCACATCTGGCACGTGTCGCGCGGACGCGGGTTTCTGCACCGGATGATCAATTACTGGGCGCTGTTGACGCTGGCTCCCCTGCTGCTGGGCGCGGGCATCTACACGACGACGCAATACGCTGCATTGAAGAATTTCGAAACGACCGTGCTGACCCACATGGCGCCATTCGTTCTTTCGTATCTGCTCTCGCTGCTGGCTTTCTTCTTGCTGTACTTCGTGCTGCCCCATACGAAGGTAAATCCCGGAGCGGCGTTGTGGGGTGCGGCGGTGGCCGCTTTGGTCTGGAGCTTCGCCAAATGGGGCTTCGGCCAGTACGTCACCGAGTTTATCCCCTACAGCAAAATCTACGGCGTCCTCGGTCTGATCCCGCTCGGCGTCTTCTGGATTCACATCACCTGGCTGATCACCCTGTTCGGCCTGCAACTGACGTTCACCACGCAGCACCTCAAGACGCTCGACGCCGCCGAGATGGCCGCCGCCGAGAAGATGGATCAGGACTACTTCATCGCCAACGATCTGACCGTCGTCAACATGGCGCGCGAGATCGCCGAGGCCTTTGAAGGCAGCGAGGGTCCAATCCCGGCCGAGCGCCTCTGCACGCGTCTCGACATCCCCACCGAATTCGGAGAAAGCGTCCTGGATCGTCTCGTCGAAAAAGAGATTCTCGCCCGCACGGTCGAGCCCAGGCCCGGATTCACCCTGGCCCGGGCGCCGGCCCGGATCACGCTGGCGGAGATTGCCGAGGCGGTGGCCGCCGCGGCCCTGGCCCAGCCGAACCTCCACGAAAACGAAACGCTCGGCAGACTCGTCCGCTCCCAGCGGCAATTCCTCGCCAAACACAGCCTCCAGGAAATTCTCAAACCGGCCGCGCCCGAAACCGCCGGCCTCTCGGACATCCCTGACATGGCGCCGCAATCGCCGGAACGCGACGACGAGCCATCGACGCCGGCCTCCCACGCATGACCGCTCAGATCATCCGGATCAACACTAACAGCTTGTCGCCGATGAAATACAGGCCGAAGCCCAATAGCGCCACGGCGCAGAACAGCAGCACCGCGCGGCGCCGCTTCGGGCTCAGCACCGACGCCCCCTTGAAGCTGCCCCAGGACAAAATCGTCAGCCAGACGCAATCGCACAACCAGTGCGCGATCGCAAACAACACGAAGGCCCAGACGCCAAAGCCCCGGGCCGTGGTGACAAGCGTCAGGCCGACGGTGGCCCACCAGATCAGGAAATACGGATTGCCGCCCGAGAGCACGATGCCGGTCACCACCGGGCCGCGCCGGGTGATACCCATCTCCGGGTCGTCGCTCGTGCGCAGGTCCTTGAACATTCCCACCCCCATGAGGATGAGAAACGAGCCCCCGGCCAGGCCGATGCCGATGCTCACCTCCGGCAGCGTCAGGAACCGCCCCACCCCAAAGATCAACAACACCATAAGGGGAAACTCGATGAGCCCGTGGCCCACGGCCATCAGCGTCCCGGCGAACCGGTTGCGCGACCCCATCGTGATCGCCGCCGCCGTCACCGGACCCGGCTGCAACGCCCCCGACAGCGATATCCCAAGGACCTGAAAAAGAAACAGCACCAATTCCATCGCGAACGTCCCGGTCATTCGCCGATGATTTTGACGAGGACGCGTTTTCTTCGTTTGCCGTCGAACTCGCCGTAGAAGATCTGCTCCCAGGGGCCGAAGTCGAGCTCTCCGTTGGTCACGGCCACGACGACCTCGCGCCCCATCACGCTGCGTTTGAGATGCGCGTCGGCGTTGTCCTCGTAGCCGTTGTGGCGGTACTGGTCGTAGGGCTTCTCCGGCGCGAGCTTCTCCAGCCAGACCTCGAAGTCATGATGGAGACCCGATTCATCGTCGTTGATGAAAACGCTGGCGGTGATGTGCATCGCGTTGCACAGCACGAATCCCTCCTTGATGCCGCTCTCGACCAGGCACTGCTCGACCTGGGGCGTGATATTGATGAACTCTCTCCGGTTGCGGATATCGAACCAGAGCTCTTTGCGGTAACTCTTCATACTCTTCCTTTCGCATCGGCACGCGCAGCCGGGCGGACCTTCACCCGAAAGCCGCCCGTCACAAGCACCGGATTGTATCAGGTCGGGCCGGCCAATGGAACAACGTCTTGCTAGCGGATGTGCCGGACCGTATGCTATGAGCGTTCGCAAGACCCGACGTGGGCTCAGGAAAAGACCCGCCCGATTTAGGGAATGGATCGTGAAGACGGAACTCATATTCTGGGATGTCGATACGCAGTACGATTTCATGATGCCCGACGGCAGGCTCTACGTCCCCGGCGCCGAGCAGATCGTCGACAGGGTCGGCGAGATCCGGAAGTTCGCCCTGGCCAACGGGTTCTCGATCCTGGCCGACGTCGACTGGCACAGCGCCGACGACGAGGAAATCTCCGAGACCCCGGACATGAAAAAGACGTTTCCACCCCACTGCCTGGCCGGCCGGCCCGGCGGCGAAAGGGTGGGCTATCTCGGAAACGTCCCCATCGACTACGTGGACATCGGCGCCGTCGATGCGGACACCCTGCGAAAGCTGGCGGCCAAAGAGCAGACCCATATCGTCATCCGCAAGAAGACGCTGAACGTCTTCGACAATCCCAACACCGACGCCCTGGTCGATCTGGTCAGGCCCGGACACGTCGCGGTCTTCGGCGTCGCCCTGGATTGCTGCGTGTACTACGTGCTCCAGGGGCTGGCCGGACATGAGGGCGTGAGACTGTCGCTTCTGACCGACGCCACGCGGGGCCTGCAAACCCGGCCCGACGAGGAAATCTACCGCGAGCTTCGGCGAATGGGCGTCGAGACCACCACCTTCGATGAACTCAAGGAACACCTGCCATGTGGCTGATCAACGACGGGCCCGCCCTGTTTACGGATTTCTACGAACTGACGATGGCGCAGGTGTACTTCCGTCGGCGGATGTCGGGGACGGCGCACTTCGAGGTCTTCGTGCGGCGTCTGCCCGAGCACTGGGGCTTCTTCGTCATGGCGGGCCTGAGCGAAGTGGCCTCCTACCTGCGCGAGTTTCGCTTCACCGACGCCGACCTGGCGTATCTCCGCTCGACCGGGACGTTCGACGATGATTTCCTGGCGTACCTCGCGAGCTTCAAACCCGACGTAACGCTGCGCGCGCTGCCCGAGGGGACCGCGTTCTTTCCGCACGAACCGATCCTCGAAGTCGGCGGCCCCATCATCGACGCCCAGTTGCTCGAAAGCTACCTCCTGAACATCCTGGGCTTCTCGATCATCGAAGCCACGCTGGCGGCGCGAACCACGATCGCCGCCCGGGGGATTCCCGTCGTGGATTTCGGGCTGAGGCGATGCCAGGGCCCCGTCTCCTCCGTTCGGACCGCCCGCGGCGCGCAGATCGGGGGCTTCAAAGGCACCAGCAACGTCTTCGCCGCGAAGCGACTGGACTTTCCACCTTCGGGGACCATGGCCCATTCGTACGTCCAGGCCTGCGATTCCGAGGAACAGGCCTTCCGCGATTTCGCGCAAATCTACGGCGCCAAGACGATTCTGCTCGTCGACACGTACGACAGTATCGAGGGCATGAAGACAGCCGCCCGCGTGGCGAAGGAGATGCTCACGGAAAAGGGGATACGGATCAGCGGCATCCGGCTCGACAGCGGCGACCTCGCAGAGCTCAGCAAGTATGCGCGCGATTACTTCGAGGCCGAAGGCTTGCCCTTCATGAAGATTTTCGTCAGCGGCGACCTGGACGAATACAGAGTCGCCGACCTGCTCGAACGCGGCGCCAAGATCGACGGCATCGGCATCGGCACGCGCTACAGCGCCGCCCGCCACGCGCCGGCGGTCGAGATCGTCTACAAGATCATCGAATACGACGCGCGACGCCTGCACAAAAGCTCGCCCAACAAAGAGACCCATCCCGGCCGAAAGACCGTCACCCGCATCGAACGCGAGAAGTACCAAAGGGACGTCGTCGGCCCCTTCGACCCCAACGCCGACGACTTGCTTCGGCCCTTCCGCGCCGCCGAACCCATGGAGACCATCCAGAAACGTCTCGTAGGCGAACTCGCGCGTCTGCCCGACGAGACACGCGCGATACGCTCGCCCGTAGAATACCCGGTTGAGTTTGGAGACTTCGATGGCTGAGACAACGTTGAATCGCCGGGATTTCATCAAGACAACCGCCGGCACGTGCATGCTCGTCGCCAGCTGCGGCACATTTGACACGGCGGCTTCGCAGGCCGGTCCATCTACCTGGAGAATCGACCGCCTCACGCGCGGCCCACGACACCATTTCTTCGGATACTACGGCATCTGCCCCTGGAACCGATCCGGAAAGAGCCTCCTCTGCCTGGAGAGCGCGTTTCAGGATCACATGCCCGGTCCCGACGAGCCGGCGTCGATCGGCCTCGTGGACGCCCGCACCGGCGCGTTCTCTCCCATCGCCCGAACCCATGCGTGGAACTTTCAGCAGGGCGCCATGCTCCACTGGAACCCGCTCCGTCCGAACACCGAGATTATCTACAACGACAGAGAGGGCGATGAAATCGTCTCCGTGATTCTGGATGTCACAACAGGCAAAAAACGCCGGCTGCCGCGCGCGATCAACGCCGTCAGCCACAGCGGCAAGTACGCCCTGAGCCTGACCTACGGCCGGCTGGGCCGGCTGCGCAAGGTCGTCGGTTACAACGGAATCGCGGACCCGAACCCCAATTCGCCCCACCCCGACAGCGACGGCGTGTTCCTCATGGACCTGACCACGGGGCACGTGCGTCTGGTCGTTTCCATTCGGCAGGTGTACGAGATGCTAAAGCGAGACCATCCCGAACTGGCCGATGCGCATATGTGGTTCAATCACGTCGTATTCAATCGCAGCGACACGCGTTTCTTCTTCCTGGCCCGGACCCGCAAACCGAGCGGCGGCCTGGAGACGGGCATGTTCACCGCGAACCTGGACGGCTCGGAGCTGCGCCAGGTCATCCCCTACGGCAAGAGCGTCTCGCATTTCGACTGGCGCAACGACCGCCAGATCGTCGCCACGTTCAACCTGCACGGCCGGGGACGCGTCCACGTGCTCTTCACCGACGGCAAGCAGGACTATCAGCACCTCGGCGACGGCGCGCTCGACTTCGACGGCCACTGCACCTTCTCTCCCGATCAGCAGTGGCTCGCCACCGACCGCAAAAACGGCAAGGCGCTCACCCAGGCGCTGCTCCTCTACGATATGAAACGCGGCAAACGCGCCACGCTGGCCGAGTTCGACATGAAGGAGAGACGCTTCATTTCAGGCGACCTCCGCTGCGACTTCCACCCCCGCTGGAACCGCACCGGCAGCGCCATCTGCTTCGACGCCATCGACCCCGCCACCGGCACCCGACAACTCCACGTTGCTTGTCTGAATCTCTGACGTTTTCGATCGTCTCGACGGGTTTGTTGTCGATTTTCAGGATGATGTCCCGCCTGCTCAACCCCGAGCTCGACGCTGCCGTAGTCGGCCACGATCGGCTTGACGAAGATCAGGGCCGGAAAGACTTCCGACTTCGCCCGGCTGATCGCGCGGGACAGATCGACCCGCTCCTGGCCGACGCCGCACGCACAGCAAAGCAGCAGCCCCGCCCAGAAAGCGACAACGAACCGGCTTCCCAACATCTGCCTAACGTGCTCTCGCATTCAGGTTCCTCCCAACGCCTAAAGATGGTCCGAGAAAAGACTCCATCGCTCAGACTGCGGCCTACCGCAGCCCGCCTACGCTTGCCCGCATGTCACGCGAACCGCCTCATCGGCCCATACGAGACAGTAAAGATCATGCTTCTGGCTATGAGATTACCCGTTCCCCGAACGCCGGGCAAGCAAATTTCCTTTTGCCGGGCCGGCGGACGCCTCCGGCCCCAATAGCTGCTCCCTCGTCCTCACCGGACCGGCGCTTTGTCCCCCGGTCGCGCTTGAGATCAAGAGGTGCCGGCGATGAGCTGCTTGTAGACCTTCTCGATGGCATCGACCATGGTGTCGGGGGCGAATTTTTGTTTGACGGATTGGCGGGCGGTTTGGCCGAGTCGTTGGCGGAGGTCCTTGTTGGCGATGAGCTCGGCGCAGGCCTCGACGAGCTGCGGGACGTTCTTCGGTTCGATGAGCCGGCCGGTTGCGTCGTTGACGACCTCGCGGGCGCCGTCGACGTCGAAGCTGATGGCGGGCCGGCCGCACAACATCGCCTGAGGCAGCGTCCGGGCCAGGCCCTCCCGCAGCGAGCAGTGCACCAGGACATCGGAGGACTGGATGGCCAGCGGGACCGCGTCGGGCGGGATCAGACCGGTGAAGCGGAACCGCTCGGAAAGGCCCAGCTCCTCGATTTGTTGCTTGTAATGAGCCGTCAAATTGCCGTCCCCCACGAACAGCCAGATGCAATTCTCGAATCGCTGCGAAAGCTCCCGGGCCGACTGGATGATATAGTCGTGGCCTTTGAGCATGAACAGCCGGGCGATGGTCACCAGGACGACGGCGTCGTCCGGAATGTCGTGCTGCCGGCGAAATTCTCTCCTGCGCTCTTGCGGGATCGGTTCGAGGAACTGCTCTTCGTCGATGGCCGAATAGGCGGTGACATACGGTTTGTCCACGCCGATTCCGGCGGCCTTCGCCTGGTCGGTCATGGCGTCGGCGACGCTGATGAAGTGGTCCGTGCGCCGGGCGACGGCCTTCTCCACCGCGATGTAGCATTTGTTCAGGACCGGGCTCTGGTACGGATGAAAGGCCAGGCCATGGATCGTATGCACCACGGCGGGACGGCCCTTCCCCCATTTGCCCTTGAGCGACCAGCCCGCGTAGCGACCCAGAATCCCCGCCTTGGCGCTGTGCGTGTGGACGATGTCGGGCTTGAGCCCGTCGAGCAGGCCCTTGATCTTGTAATAGCTGATGAAATCTCTCATCGGCCGGATGGGCCGGCGCATCTCGCTCACCGTGAGCACGGCGTACTTCTGCCCTTTCGCCTGGTCGAAGAGCTGCCCTTCCGGGCCGAGCGCCGGACCGGTCAGCAGCGTGACATCGTGACCCCGCTCGGCCAGCAGCTTGCACGTGATCAGCGTGTTCTCCTGGGCGCCGCCGAGGATGAGCCGCGTTATAATGTGAACAATCTTCAAAGGTTACTCTCCGCGCTCACAGGGTAATAGGTCCTATTGGTCCCATAGGACCTATTCTCTCAGGCGGCGCCGCCATAGTCAATGCCCCAGGGGCGCAGGACTTGGCGCAGGGCTTTCGGCCCCTGAATGTACGACAGGAAGAGGCCGTAGTTGGTGTAGGGGACGCCGATGGTGTCGAGGTCGCGGATGCGGGCGAGCAGCTTCTGGGCGGTTACCATGCAGCCTCCGCAGTGGATGACGAGCCTGTAGGACTGGAGCTGCTCGTTCTCCTGGAACTCGCGGCCGAAGTTGTGCTCGACGACGACGTCGGGCCAGTAACGATTGATGAAATTGGGGATCTGCACGGTGCCGATGTCCTCGGCGACGCGCGAATGATTGCACGCCTCGACGATGAGAATCTTGTCGCCCGGTTTGAGATCCTTCAGCGCCTCGACGCCCCTGACGAAGGCCGCCAGCCGGCCCCGGCTGACGTAGTTAATCATCATAATAGAGAACGTCGTCAGCATGACGTCGTCGGGCGTCCAAATATGCATCAAGTCCATCGCCTGCGAATCGGTGATGATCGCTTTGGGCCGGCGACCGAAGCTGGCGAGGAACGCCTCGAAGCGCTTGCGCTCGCCGGCGTCCCCGTCGCGGGCCTTGCCTAAGTCCATGCGATAGGAGACGGGCCAGGCCCAGTGACGCGTGATATATTCCTCCGCCATCGCCTGGGGCCGCAGATACCGGCCCGGCGGCGTCTCGGCGTCCATCGGAATGTTGAGCACGTAGAACTCGTCGCGTTCCAGGAACGGAAGCAGCTCCATCTTGACGTTCTTCGAGACGAAGTTCGCCAGGATGAAGTTCAGCAGCGGCTGTCGGCAACCGGTATCGATCGCGACCAGCTCGATCTTCTTGTGAAATCGCAGCAGCGGGATGTCTCGCTCCACCAGCGCGATCCGGCCCTTGCCGGCCGGCGTGAACAGGTTGTAGATCACCAGGATTTGCTTGTCCAGCTCGCGCGCGGTGGCGAGCACTTCCCTCTCCGTGGCGAACTCCTCGGTCTCCGGATCGATCACGAGCAGAACGAGGTCGCACTCCTTGAGATCGGCCAGGACCTTGGCCCGCTTCTTTTCGCCCAGGCCCGAGGCCTCGTCCAGCCCGGCGGTGTCGAAGAGCTTGACCGGACCCATGCCGTGAATCTCCTGCAGTGCGATCTTCGTGTCGGCGGTCGTCCCCGGCGTCGCATCCACGATGGACGTCGCCTGCTGGGTGAGCAGATTCATTACGCTGCTCTTGCCCGAATTCATCTTTCCGAAGATTCCTATGTGATCGCGTTCAACCAACACGTTTCATCATCTCCGAAATCTACATTCGACAGCCAAGGCAACTACGACGCCGGCCGGGGCAAGGTTCTGGGCGCGGTCTCGCCTGGGCAGACCATCGCCAAGGCCCACGGCCTTGACGCTGCCACCCGGAGACCAGAAGAAATCAAAATGCAAAAAGCAAAGAGCAAGATTAAGGAAGTCATCGCCGCAACGCGGCGATTCCGCAATTTTGATCTTTGATCTTTGATTCTATCCCGGCCCGTCATCGATCGTACTTGATCCACATCAGGCACAGGCCGTTCGGGGGGGCGATGGGACCGGCGGCCCGGCGGTCTCTGGCCTCCAGGACCGGGGCGATCTTCGCAGGCTCCCAGCGTCCCAGACCCACCTCGGCCAGCGACCCGACGATGTTTCGCACCATGTTGTAGAGGAAGCCGTCGCCCTCGACCTCGACGCGGACCCAGCGGCCGTCCTCGTTCGTGTTCTCGGTGACATCACAGCGAAAAACGGTGCGGACCGAGTCCTGCCGGCTGTCGGCGGCCGAGGCGAAGGACTTGAAATCCTTCTTGCCGACGAGGGCCTGGGCGGCGGCGTTCATGGCCGCAGCGTCCAGCCTCGACGCGACGTGCCAACAATACTTGCGGTGCAGAACCGGCCGCACCGGCCCGCAGAAAATCGTATAGCGATACAGCTTGCTCGTGACCTCGCCGATCACGTCGAAGCCCATCCGGACGTCTTCGGCGCCGACGATCGCGATATCCTCGGGCAGCCGGTCGGTGATCGCGCGGGGGAGATTCTCCGTCGGCACGGGCGAATCGATCTGGATCAGGCCGACCTGGCCCAGGGCATGCACGCCCGCATCGGTCCGGCTGGCCCCGCAGATCCGCACGTTCGGGCCCAGGAAGCTGCGCAGGCCCTCCTGGATCGTCCCCTGGACGGTCGTAAACCCCGGCTGGATCTGCCAGCCGTGATACCCGCTGCCGT
This sequence comes from uncultured Pirellulales bacterium, assembly GCA_964415045.1. Lineage (GTDB taxonomy): Bacteria > Planctomycetota > Phycisphaerae > Sedimentisphaerales > Anaerobacaceae > CAYPZL01. The sequence continues at coordinate 19,878 of CAYPZL010000093.1, forward strand.
CGTAGGCGATTGTCAGTTTGACGTTGCGAAGAGCCATTCACGAACCGAGATCAAGGGTCAAGAATCAAATACGCGAATATGGAAGCCACAGGGATAAATCAAAATGCAAAAAGCAAATGGCAAAAACAAGGAAGTCATGCCCGCGACGCGGGCATTCCGCAATTTTGATCTTTGATCTTTGATCTTTGATTTTGCAGTGCGGTGATTCCGCATGTTCGCATTCTGCTTTTTGCGCTCGGAAGCCCCTCACATCTCGAGCAGCTTCTCGGCGATCTGGACGGCGTTGAGGGCGGCGCCTTTGCGCAACTGGTCGCCGGCGACCCAGAGGTTGATGCCGCGGTCGTCCGGGAGCGACTCGTCCCGGCGAATCCGCCCGACGTAGATGTCGTCCTTGCCCGAGGCGTCGATCGGCATGGGGAAGCGGTTGTGCTCGCGATCGTCCAGAATGCTGACGCCGGGAGCGGTTCCCAGCAGCTCGCGGACCTGCTCCGGCGTGATCGGATCGGTGAACTCCAGGTTGATGCTCTCGCAATGGGCCCGCATCACCGGAATCCGCACGCAGGTGGCCGTGATGGCGATATCGGGGCAATCGAAGATCTTGCGCGTCTCCTTGACCAGCTTGGTCTCCTCTTCGTTGTACCCGTTCGGACCCAGCGGCGCGTTGTGGTTGAAGCAGTTGAACGCGATCTGGTACGGGAACGCCTCGCAGGTCGGCTCCTTGCCGTCGAGGATTTCGCGGCTCTGGGTCTCCAGCTCGCGCATCGCCGACATCCCCGCCCCGCTGGCGGCCTGATACGTGCTGACGATCATCCTCTTGACCGGGTTGGCCTTATGCAGCGGCCAGACCGGCACGATCCCGATAATCGTCGAGCAGTTCGGGTTGGCGATGATGCCCTTGTGCTGTTTGATCGCATCGGCGTTGATCTCCGGAACGACCAGGGGCACGTCCGGATCCATGCGGAAGGCCGAGGAGTTGTCCACGACCACGGCGCCCGCCGCCGCGGCCGCCGGCGCGAATTCCTTGCTCCGGGCCCCCCCGGCGCTGAACAGAGCGATATCGATCCCCGCGAAGCTGTCCTTCGTCAGCTCCTCCACCACGTATTCCTTGCCCTTGAACGGGATCTTCTTCCCCGCCGAACGGCTGCTGGCAAGCATCTTGACCGATTCGAACGGGAAATCCCGCTCCGAGAGGATGCTCAGGAACTCCTGACCGACCGCCCCGGTCACGCCTGCAATTGCCAGATGACATGCCATGATTTCACACTCCTTATACTCACCCCAAAAACGTAGAACGCAGACTTTTACCATTCCTATCGGCCAAATGCAAGAACCGTTCGCAAACCAAGATCAAAGATCAAAAATGAAAAATCAAGAATATGGAAGTCATCCCGGCACGCCGGGATTCCGCATTTTTGCGCTTTGCACTTTGCGTTTCTCACGTCTCCCGAGGCCGGTCTTTCTCCATAATACTTTTCCAGACAACAACTTACGGCATTTTACCGATTCCCACATGGCGGTCGTTTGGCGAAACGGGGGCTCCCCAGCCCGCCCCGGATGGAGTCTGTCTCGCCAGTGGAAACCACGAGAATGCGAAATCCCAAAGAAACGCAGCCCGGCGTTCGGCCGAGATTGTTCTAAGGGAGCATTTGGGATTCTGCCTTGCCGTCTTGCTATTTGCTTTTTTCTCAAGTTGACTGATTTTTGTATTGGTTTTCATGCGGCCACCAGGAGTCGCT
>CAYPZL010000094.1:0-21512 GCA_964415045.1 uncultured Pirellulales bacterium
CAATGGACCACCTACTGGCCCAAAGCCAACGTGCCCTAAAATCTGCACAGACACCCTGCACCACCGACCCAAAGAAAAGCCTTCCCTTCCGGCCCGAGTATTCCCTACAATACGTGCACCCTGAGGCAAAAACAGTCCTTGCACATTCGAACGAATCTTCCTGACAGCCCTCGCGGCTCTTCTTCAGACTGCCATCCAGCCAAACGTGACGGGGGCGGAAACAGGGCTTGCCCGGATTGGCCTGAGCGCCGACGGCACTCACTTCGTCTCAGTGAAGTCGGGCGAGCGGTTCGTGGCCTGGGGTTTCAACTACGACCACGACGATTCCGGACGGCTTCTCGAGGACTACTGGGTCGAGGGCTGGCCGGCGAGTTCGGAGGCAAACACTTCGTGCAGCGGATCACGCTCGATCTTGCCGGACGTTCAAGAGAAGAGGTAGCGGCAGCCTGGGTCGCCAAACTCGTCGCGGCCATTCGCAAGCACGACGACCGGCACCTGGTGACGGTAGGGGTGATACCCTGGGCCCACACGTTCCCAAAAGCCAAGCCGCTTTTCTACTCGGCGAGGACGAAGAATGATCTCGATTTCGTCAGCGTACACTTCTATCCCAGGAAGGGCGAAGTTGACAAGGCACTGACCGCGCTGGCGGTGTACGACATCGGCAAGCCTCTGGTCATCGAGGAATGCGCCCCGCTCTATTGCGGGACTGAGGAATTCGACGCGCTCGTCGACGGCTCGCGCAAGATGGCCGACGGTTACGTAGGCTTCTACTGGGGCAAGACGATAGACGAATACCGTCAGAGAAACGACATCCCGGCCGGAATCATGGCCGGATGGCTCGAGTATTTCCACACCAAAGGCCCCCAGATCCTCACCCCCCCCGCGCCCGAGCACCCAACCGGCCACTCGCGGCGAACGCAAATAAGTCCGCACCGCTAATGCTCTGTCTTGACTCATTGCCGGGTTGTCATGCTGAACGAAGTGAAGCATCTGGGCCGAGAAGAACAGAATACCGCATCGCAGGTTCGAAACCCGAAACAAGCCCAAATAACCGAAACGAAAAACGAGCACCGCTTCACCGGCGCAAACCACCGATTTCAAACCGCGAAATACGCGGACCACGCGAAAACTGAATGTTCCGCCACAGAGACCTGATACCGTCTCATGCGTTCGAGGCCGAGGCAATCGGTGAGTCAGATGTCTGATTTGAAAATGGATCTTAATCGGCAGCTTAATGAAGCGCAGCACAAGTACACCTATTTCCTCTTGGCTGTAGCGGCATCAGCTATTGCCCTTGTTGTTCAGCGAACCACTGATCGTTCTTTGGATGGATCGCTGATTTTGCTGGGATTTGCAGTTCTATCCTGGGCTGCCAGCTTCGGCGCAGGATGTCGAAATCGAGCCTTTTTCATGTCGACGCTCTATGCAAACGTTTCGCTGCTCCAACTTCAGGATGGATCACATCCCAATCGTCTTTCTCATCCGGAAATGGTTAACGCTGCTTGTGACGGAGTACGGAGCGCAGCCCGTGCCAATTCTGCCTCGGGAAATTTTTGGGGCAAATCCCGGGTTGGGGAGACAGCGTGTGGGGCACGTACTCCAAGGTCGCTGGCATGGTCCGATGAATCTTCTTTTAGACTGTGCAAACAGGTGAGATGGGAGCAGAGGTACCGCGGCGGGTGGGGGGGATTGGGGGGGTGGTTTTGGATGGGGTGGGGGATTGTTCGGTGGAGAGGTGCGCGGAGTTGGGGCGGTGCAGGTCGGAGGAGGAGGCCCGGCGCGTTTTGGGGGAGATTTTGGGAGGGCGGCCGGCGGCGAGGGTTGTTGTCACGGCGACGAACGGCAGGCTTACGCGAAAGGTGGTTTCGGACGCGGAGGGCAAGTTTGCGTTCAAGGAGTTGCCGCTCGGGCCTTATGTGGTTTCGGCGGCGACGCCTGCACCGATTGCCGGGCAGGAAGGCAAGCGGAAGGCATCCGCGACCAAGGGCGTGCAATGCAACGGGACCGTTCGGCTGGTCCTTTATGAAGCACTCGTTACGGTGTCGGGTCGAATCACGGATTCGCGGGGTCGGCCCGTCGCCGGCGCCGGCGCGTGGGTGACCGTCCGTGAGACTGTCCTTTTCTTTGTCCCGCCGGGCCCTTATAATGGCGGGTCGCCATCTGTTGCCGCCGACTTCGAGCGCGGTTGTCTCGCGCCGGTTGGGCGACGCCCGGCACAGGTGGCGAGGTAACGACGGTCTGGATTCCCGCCTTCGCGGGAACGGCAATGGCGGAAAGGTGGAATGAGTTACTTTCGTGACAACGTGGAACGGGCGGACGGGTATGTGCCGGGATATCAGCCGAAGGCGGCTGACGTGGTGAAGCTCAATACGAATGAGAATCCGTATCCGCCGTCGCCCCGGGTGCTGGAGGCTCTGGCGGAGATCCGCCCGGAGCAACTGCGGCGCTATCCCGACCCGCTGGGCAACGCCTTCCGCGAAGCGGCCGCCGAGCTCAACGGCCTCGAACCGGACAACATCATGTGCTGCAACGGGGGCGACGACCTGCTCTCGATCGCGATCCGGGCCTGCTGCGACGAGGGCCGGCCGGTGGCGTATCCGGTGCCGACGTACTCGCTGTACCCGGTTCTGGCGAACCTGGAGGGCTGTCCAACCGTCGAGATTCCGTTCGACGAAGAGTTCAACCTGCCGGCGCGGCTGGCGAAGACGCAGGCGGCCTTGACCATCGTGTGCAATCCGAACGCCCCGACCGCCACGTTCGTGCGTATTGAGGAGCTGGCCTCGCTGGCCGATGAGCTGGCCGGCGTGCTGCTGGTCGATGAGGCGTACGTGGACTTCGCCGAGCAGGACGGCGTCGAGCTGGTGCGGGAGTTCGACAACGTCGTGATCCTGCGCTCGATGAGCAAGGGCTATTCGCTGGCCGGCATCCGGTTCGGCTACGCCATGGCGCAAAAGGACCTCATCGCCGGTCTGCTCAAGGTCAAGGATTCCTACAACGTGGATGCCGTAGCCATCGCCCTGGCGACCGCGGCCGTCAAGGACCAGCCCTACTTTCGCGAGAACGTCGAGAAGGTCAAGAAAGCCAGGCGAACGCTGACCGAGCAGTTGCGCAGCCTCGGGTTCGAGGTGGCCGATAGCTGCACCAATTTCGTCCTGGCCCGGGTCAAGGATGCGTCGGCCTCGGCTATCCACGAGCAGTTGGCCGAGCGCAACATCTTCGTTCGATACTTCAACAGCCCCGGCCTGAGCGACAAGCTTCGCATCAGCATCGGGACGGAAGAACAACACGAGAGGCTCCTGGCGGCCCTGCGCGAGATCCTCTCCCAGCAAGGTGCTTGATTATGGAAACAAGAACGGCACAGATACACCGGCAGACCACCGAAACCGACATCGCCTGCACGCTGGCCATTGACGGCGCGGGCCAGTACGAGATCGACACCGGCGTGGGCTTCCTCGACCACATGCTCACACATCTGAGCAAGCACGGCAAGGTCGACCTGACGGTCAAGGCCACCGGCGATCTGCACATCGACCCGCACCATACGACCGAGGATATCGGCATCTGCCTGGGCGAGTGTCTGGGGCAGGCGCTGGGCGACAAGAAAGGGATCGCGCGGTACGGGCACAGCTCGGTGCCGATGGAGGACGCGCTGGCCAACGTCTCGGTGGACCTTTCGGGCCGGCCGGCCTGCGTCTACAACGCCGAGTATCGCACGGACAAGATCGGCGATTTCGACGTGGAGTGCATCGAAGAGTTCCTCCGGGCCTTCTCGAACAGCGGGCGGTTCAACCTGCACGTCAACGTCCCGTACGGCACGAACAGCCACCACATCGCCGAAGCGATCTTCAAGGCGCTGGGCCAGGCCCTGGCCGCGGCGGTCCGCGTGGTCGGCACGGATATCCCCAGCACGAAAGGGCAACTGTGATCGAAGAGCTCAAAGCGGATTATCGCGTGGGGATCGGCACGGATATCCACCGCATCATCGAGGGGCGCCGGCTCATGCTGGGCGGGGTCTACATCCCCTTTCCCGCGGGACTGGCCGGCCACAGCGACGGCGACGTGGCCCTCCACGCCATCGTCGACGCTCTGCTCGGCGCCGCCGGCATGGGCGATATCGGCACGCTCTTTCCCGACACCGACCCCCAGTGGAAGGACGCCGACAGCAAGGTCTTTCTCTACGCCGTCAAGGAGCAGCTCGATCAGAAGCGGTGGGAGGTGGTCAACGTGGATTTGACGATCCATACCGAGGCGCCGCGTCTGGGGCCGGTGAAGGGGCAGATCCGCCGCTGCATCGCCGGCCTGCTCAGCATGGACTTCACCGCCGTCAACGTCAAGGCCAAGACCAACGAAGGCCTCGGCGACGTCGGCGCCGGCGACGCCATGGCCGCCACCGCCATCGCCCTCCTCCGAAAAAAACCCCGCAGGACGCTATGACACGAGACGCTGCCCGCACGACGGTTGACCGGTTCCGACTCCATCGATAGGATACACCCATGCTCACCAAGGCGACAAAACTTTCGGATGAGTGGAAAGACCGGACAGGAGACACACTGGAACGGTTGTGCCCTGACAGAGTCATCCCTTTGGACAGCTATGCCTGTCAGGTCGTGACCGAGGAGGTTCGGCCCCTATGATGGCACCGTACGACAGGCAGACGGCTCTCGAATTCAAGCGGCGGGCCGGCGCGCTGGCGCCGATCCTTCAGTTTCGCGTATTCGGCTCCAGGGCCAGGGGGGATGCAACCGCCGGTTCGGACCTGGACGTTTTCCTTGTCGTGGACCACATCGACGGGGACCTGCGCGAGAGGATTTCGGAACTCGCCTGGGAGGTCGGATTCGAGAATGATGTGGTGCTATCGACGTTTGTAGTCACCGTCGAGCAACTGGAGCGCGGCCCGCTGGGGGTCAGCCCGATCGTCCGGCAGATCGAAAAGGAGGGCGTCCGCCTGTGATCGACGAACGGCTCAAAGAACTCATCAAGCTCAGGATGCAACAGGCCGATGAAACACTCCGCGAGGCTCAGATTCTCGCCGGCGAGCATACAGGCCGAGGTGCGGTCAACCGGGCTTACTACGCGATGTTCTATGCGGTGTTGGCCGTCCTGGCAACCAAGGGGCTTGGCTCGTCGAAACACAGTGGGACGATTTCTCTCTTCGACCGTGAGTTTGTAAAACCGGGCGAACTTCCGAAGGAGTTGTCCCGGTCGCTTCATATGGCGTTCGAGCACCGGCAGCGGGCGGACTACGGTGAATTGTCCCGACTTGACGAGCCGGTGGTAACAAGGGTGATTGACGAAGCCCGGGCATTCATTCAGAACGTCAAAGCTTACATGAAGACCAAAGACTTCATGCCCTTGGACGCGAACGGGAATCGGCAGGGGCAATAAGAGAACTGTTAGAGAGGATCATATGGCTCTTCAGCTTCATAACAGTCTGACGCGACGGAAAGAGGAGTTTGTGCCGCTGGAAGAGGGGCGGGTGGGGATGTACGTTTGCGGGCCGACCGTGTACGGGCACGCCCACCTCGGGCACGCCAAGAGCTACGTCAGCTTCGACGTGCTCGTGCGGTACCTGCGCTATTTGGGGTACAGCGTGACCTACGTGCAGAACATCACGGACGTGGGTCACCTGACCGACGACGCCGACGAAGGCGAGGACAAAATCGCCAAGGCGGCCCGGAAGGAACACAAGCATCCCATGGCGCTGGCGGAATACTACACGCGGAGCTACTTCGCGGACATGGACGAGCTCAACTGCGTCCGTCCCGACATCAGTCCGCGGGCCAGCGGACACATCATCGAGCAGATCGAGCTGGTCAAGACCCTGCTCGAGAAGGGCTACGCCTACGAGGTAAACGGGTCGGTCTATTTCGACGTCTCGCAGTTCAAGGAATACGGCAAGCTCTCCGGCCGGAACATCGATGAGATGATCGCCGGCGCCCGCGTCGAGCCCTCGCCCGACAAGAAGAACCCCGTGGATTTCGCCCTCTGGAAGAGAGCCGAGCCCAATCACATCATGCAGTGGCCCAGCCCCTGGGGCATGGGCTTCCCCGGCTGGCACCTGGAGTGCTCGGTCATGGCGATGAAGTACCTCGGCCGGACCATCGACATCCACGGCGGCGGACTGGAGAACCAGTTCCCCCATCACGAGTGCGAAATCGCCCAGTCGGAGGCCGCCAACGACGCGCCGTTCGTTCGGTTCTGGCTGCACAACAACATGGTCACCGTGGACGGCCAGAAAATGGGCAAGAGCCTGAACAACTTCATCACGCTCAAGCAGGCCTTCAGCGGCACGCACGAGCGGCTCACGCGCTACTACGAACCGCTGGCCATCCGGCAGTTGATTCTCAACAGCCACTACCGCAGCCCGCTCGATTTCTCCGACGCGGCGTTGTTCGCGGCCAACAGCGGGTATCAGAAGATCGCCGAGACCGTCAAAGCGCTGCGGAAGAAGATCAAGATGGCCCCGGAAGGCCCACTCGACGAGAACGTCGCTCAACGGCTGGCCGAATGCAAGACGAAATTCGAAGAGGCCATGAACGACGATCTGAACACCGCCGTGGCGCTGTCGGTGCTCTTCGATCTGGTGCGCACCGCCAATCCCCTGCTCGAACAGGGCCACGCCACGCAGGAAACGCTCGCTGCCATCGACGACCTGTTCACCAGGCTGGGCGGCGACGTGCTGGGCGTGGTGAAGGACGAGTACGCCGAGGCCGGCGCCACCAGTGAAGAGGCGATGGACAAGGTGATAGGCATCCTCATCACGCAACGCGCCGAGGCCCGCAAGGCCAGGGATTTCGCCCGAGCCGACGGCATCCGCGCGAGCCTCGACGAGGCCGGCATCGTCCTGGAAGACAAGCCCGAGGGCACGCAGTGGAGGTGGAAATGAGGATCCTCGGCATCGATCCCGGGCTCCAGGTGTGTGGCTACGCCTGCCTCGAAACCGACGGCAACAGGGAGGTGATCGTCGAGGCCGGGGTTTTTCGCACTTCCGGTGAACTGCCGCTTGAGGCCAAGCTGAATCAAATCGCCGTCGACATCGAGGCGGTGCTGCGGAAGTTCGCGCCCGACGTGGTGGCGGTGGAAGAACTCTACAGCCACTACGCTCATCCGAAGACTGCGATCCTGATGGGACACGCTCGCGGCGTCATCCTCCAGAAGAGCGCTGCGGCCGGTGTCGAGGTCAAGAGTTTCAGCGCCACCCGCATCAAGAAGTCACTCACCGGCAACGGCCGGGCCTCGAAAGAGCAGGTGCAGAAGACCATGCAAACGATCCTCGCACTGCCCGAAGTACCCAAGCCGCCCGACGTCGCCGACGCCATGGCCGCCGCACTGTGCTGCGCCAATGCACTGGCGCGAGAAAGGAGATAGAGCCCCCAAGATCGGTTGCATCAGTGGGGCCTGAGCCGTTATGATTGATCCATTTCAACGGGGAGCGTTTTCTAGGACCGCATGAAACGAAAGTGAAATAGCGGCAGGCAGAGACGGATTGCATGATTGCACGAATCGAAGGAAAACTCATTCATCTCGATACCGAGAGCGCCCTGGTGCAGGTCGGGTCGATCGCGTACGAGGTCATGCTGCCCGGGTATTGCATCGACGCCCTCTCGGGGCAGTTGAATGCGGAGATCAGCCTCCGCACGATGGAGTATTACGAGGGCACGCTGGGCGGGGGCAACCTGATTCCGCGCATGGTCGGCTTTCTCACGTCCGCCGAACGGGACTTTTTTACCCGGTTCATCAGCGTCAAGGGCATGGGCATCAAGAAGGGCCTGCGGGCGCTGAACATTCCGATCGCCAACATCGCCGCCGCCATCGAAAACGGGGATGAGAAGACGCTGCTCTCGCTGCCGGCGGTCGGGAAACGGATGGCCCAGCAGATCATCGCCGAGCTCAAGGGCAAGCTGCAGGCGTTCGCCGCCGGCGCCGAGCCCGCCGGGACCACTCGGGCCGAGTTCAGCCCCTTCCAGGCCGAGACGCTGGAGATCCTCATCGCCTGGGGCGAAAAGCGAAACGAGATCATGGAGCTGATCGAGCTGGCCTGTCAGCGACATCCGGACGTCAACACCGCCGAAGCCCTCGTCCCCCTGGTCTACCGCCTCAAACAGGGCGTGGAAGTCTGACGTCACCACCCCGGTGCATCGGTTCAGGAGCTTCGCGCAGCGGCGTAGTCTTCTCGATTTCTCAGGTGGGTCTTGAACTTCGGCGGCGAATCGGTAAGCTCTTGATATGGCTATAGGTAGAGTTATCAGTGGGCAGTCCCTCGGCGAGGCTGAGGAGACCTTCAACACGGCGTTGCGTCCCGAGCATCTTGACGAGTGCGTGGGACAGCGCAACGTGCGGGAGAAGATCGCCATCGCGATCGAGGCAGCCCGGCAGCGGGGCGAGCCGCTGGAGCACATTCTCTTTTACGGCCCGCCGGGGCTGGGCAAGACCACGCTGGCCCACGTCGTCGCCAACGAGATGGGAGCGCGAATCCGCTGCAGCTCCGGACCGGCGATGGTGAAGGCCGGAGACGTGATGGGCATGCTCAGCAACATCAACACCGGCGACGTGCTCTTCATCGACGAAATCCACCGGCTCAGCACGCCGGTCGAAGAGTTCATCTATCCGGCGATGGAGGACTTCAAGGTCGATTACACCGTGGACAGCGGGCTGCACGCCAAGACGATCAACTTCCCGCTGAAGCGGTTTACGCTCATCGGCGCCACGACGCGGGCCGGACTGCTCAGCGCGCCGCTGCGCAGCCGGTTCGGAATGCTCTATCACCTCGATTTCTACGATACGGGTGAGCTGACCGAGATCCTCGGCCGTTCGGCGCGACTGCTGAAGCTGAAGTGCCAGGACGGAACGCTGGAGCTGATTGCGGACCGCTCGCGCGGAACGCCGCGTATCGCCAACCGCCTGCTCAAGCGCGTGCGCGACTACGCCCAGGTCAAGGGCTCCGGCGTGCTCAGTCCCGAGATCGTCGAGAACGCCCTAAAGATGGAGCAGATCGACGCGCTGGGCCTGGATCCGCTGGATCGAGCCGTTCTCAAGGCGCTGGCCAGCGTCTACGACGGCGGGCCGGCCGGCATCGAGGCCATCGCCGCCACCCTCGGGGAGGAACGCGACACCCTCGAAGACGTCGTCGAGCCCTACCTCCTGCAGATCGGCTTCCTCCGCCGCACGAAGCGTGGACGCGAAATCACACCCCAGGCCCGCGACCACCTCGGCCTGACCCCCCGCCCCAAAAAACAGAAGACCGACCAGCCCAATCTGTTTGGTCTTGACGAATCGTGATAGGCAAAGCCATACTTGAGGCACGTATGAGAACATCGGGAACCGCTGGGTTGCCGTAAAAAGCGGGTCGGTTGTATGTGGGGAACCTATGGATTTGGAATCCAGTCCATTCAGTCCGGGCCAGCCTGTCCCAACCGAGTTCTTCGTCGGGCGCGTCCAGGAGATCGAGTGTCTGCGAAGCATGGTGCTGGCGTCTCTGCAGAAACGCTTCAAGGTGGGCTTTGTCACCGGCGAACGAGGTATCGGAAAAAGCTCTCTCGTCTCCTTCGTTCGACATCTCGTCGACAAGGAGCAATCCGTAGCCGGCTGTCAGGTGTTTTTGGGCGGGGTGCGCGAACTGCCGCAGATGATCCGACGAACATTTGACCGCCTGCTCAAGGACAGCATTGAAAAACCGTGGCACTCCAAGGTACGCGAGTTCTTTGGGCAGCACGTTCGGGAAGTGGGCCTGTTTGGGATCTCCATGGAATTGAGCCTCTCTGCGGAGGACCTCTCCCTGATCACCCATGATTTCGTTCCCTCCGTGCGCCGCCTGATGGACAAGCTCTCGGACGATCGACAGGCGCTGCTGCTGATCCTGGACGACATCAACGGGCTGGCGTCGTCGCCGGAATTCGCAAACTGGCTCAAGAGTATCGTGGATGAGATTGCCACCAGCCGAGAAGGGCTTCCCCTGTGTCTGCTGGTGGTCGGCTTGGAGGAGAGGCGCCTGGAACTCGTCCGTGTGCAGCCGTCGCTGGCGCGCGTCTTTGAGCTCATCGACATCAAGCCCTGGACGCAGGAGGAAGCAACCGAGTTCTTTAGACGAACGTTTCGAGAATCTTCCGCAAGCGTCTCCAGGAAAGACCTCGATCTGATGGTTCAGTTCACCGGTGGATTGCCCGTGTTGGCCCATGAGATCGGAGATGCGGTTTGGAGAGCGGCTCCCAGTGCAACTATCGGCAGTGACGATGTGTGGACGGGCATCGTCAACGCCGCGGAAGTCGTCGGTCGCAAGCTGCTTGAGCCTCAAGTGTTTCAGGCCTTGCGGAGCGACCGTTACCGGTCCATCCTGCGGAAGATGGCTGACCGACCGATGGAACTCCAGTTCCGCAGGCAGAACCTGAGCGCCAGGCTGACCGCCGATGAGAAAAAGGTGATGGATAATTTCCTCAGGCGAATGAAGGAGCTTGGGGCGCTCGTTTCGGATGAGCAGGCCGGACGCGGCGGCTATCGTTTCGTGAACCGACTCCACGCGTTGTACTTCTGGATGGAGTCTCAGCGGGCAAAACGGAAAAAGTAGCCCGGCCATCGTGCCGCCGACGGCACAGATCGCGGGCGAGAGATCACTTCACAGGCGTGAGAACATCCCTGGCCTGGAAGGGTATCCGAAGAATGGGTCTCCCAGGAAGTGCCCCGGGGCCTGTGGTTGCCGGGGTGAATGAGAGCGGGATGTGCGTAACCCGCGGCGTGTCCGGCGATATTTCTGGATTCTCAGGCCCGGATGGGTTTAGAATGGGCCGGTGGGATGCAGGGGTTGTATCCCGCTTATGCATTGTACCGGGAGTCGGTTGCATCCGCGGCCATGAGAGTATTGTTTGGCGTATTCGACTGGGGTCTGGGCCACGCCACCAGGGACGTGCCTCTGATTGCCGAGCTTCTGCGGGAAAACGAGGTCCACATCCTTTCGACCGGCAGGGCCCTGGAACTGTTGCGCGGTCACTTCGGCGACCGGTGCACGTATTACAGCGTGCGCAGCATCTATCCGCCCTACACGCGGACGCGGCTGTTCAAGCTGAAGTTCTCCGTTTCGGTCCCCAAAATGATGCGGACGCTCAAGCGGGCGTGCCGGCGGTCCCGGCGAATCATCCGCACCGGCTTCGACATCGTCATCTCCGACTGCCGGTACGACGTCTACGACCGGCCCGAGAACTCGTATCTGATCAACCACCAGTTGCGGTTCAAAACCCCGGTCGGGGCCGAGCGCGTGCTCGAACGCTGGCTCGCCTCGCGCATGCGGAAATACCGGTACGTGTTCGTGCCGGATTACGAGGCCAACAGCCTGACCGGCCTCCTCAGCCACGACCTGCGCTACATTCCCCCCGAGAAAGTCAAGTACATCGGCATCCTTTCCCGCCTGCGAAGGCAGGAGGTGGCTCAGGACATCGAGTACTTCATCTCCCTGTCGGGCCCCGAGCCGCAGAGGACGGTGCTGGAACGACAGATCCTGGCCCAGGCGGCGCAGTTGCCCGGACCGGTGGTGATCGCCGGAGGCAAGCCGAACGGCACACCGAAGGACCGCAGCAAGAACGTGGAATATCACAGCTTCTTGGACGCCGACCGTCAGGAGGCCGTCATGAACCGGGCGAAGTTCATCATCACGCGGTCCGGGTACACGACGATCATGGAGCTGGCCGAATTGGGCAAGACGCGGGTGCTGCTGCTGCCCACGCCCGGACAGACCGAGCAGGAGTATCTCGCCGATTATTACGAGCAGCAGAAGTACTTTCATCACGTCAGCCAGTACCGGCTGCGTCTGGCCGACGACATTGCCAAGGCCCGAAAATTCCGGGGCTTCGATCCGCCCTGGAAAACGAAGGATTCCGTGGACCGATTCATGAATATCCTCTACTCGTGAAACGTCGCGTCGATCTTCTTCGTCAGAGCGCAACCCATCCGGTAGGAACAGTAGGTGATGAAAAACGCACCGAACACGTCGATGCTGTAATGCAGGTGCATGGCCAGCACGGTGAACGCCATGATGAGCGAGCCGGCCAGGAACACGTACCGCAGGGGGCTGTGCTTGAACAGGAAGAACCCCAGGAGGGGAATGGCCGTGTGCCCGGAGAAGAACATGTCGTTCTGGAAGCTGAGGTGCTGACAAATCCAGGGGAAATCGGCCCGGATGGCGTCCGAGGGCGTCTGTAGATGCGTAAACAGCATGAACACCGAGCGCAACATCACCAGCAGGCTGAACTGGCTGGCGACAAAGTGAAACGTGCGAATGTGAAAGACCAAAGGCGAGATGAACAAGGTGCAGACGAGGGCGATGTAGCCGTAGACGAAAAGGGGGCTCAAATCGATGGGGCCGAAATGATCCAGGATCAGGTCGGGAATATCGGGCCCCTCCGTCGCGGAGACGTACACGCCGGCATGATAGTCCAGATACGTAGCGATGACAATGAGAACCAGAGACGAGGCGTTCAGGTACCGGTATTCCAGGAACTCCCTGACCCACGCGCGCCATCCTTCCCGGAAATACGTCTTGAGCCTCGAGACCTGCCTGGCAATCCCGGGGGTGCGATGGGACGCATCGTCGGGCGGTGTTGTCAGTCGTCGCTCTGCTTCCTGCATGTCAGCCCCCCTGTATGTGCCGCGCCATTTTCGGCCGGCGACCCAATGTCTCGGTGAAATGATGAATCAGGACGCGCTCGATTTCATTGAGACCGTTGTCCTGCAACCGGGGAATCTGCTTCAAGTCGGCCCAGCTTCGCGCCACGGCGAGGCCAAGCCCGATCTTGTCGGGATAGCTCATCTCGCAGTCCCGACAGATCAGTCCGTTGGCGGCGCTGCTGAAATACACCTGGCGCCAGCTTTTTGAGAAGGGCCTCTTGCAGTTGGCGCACTGCTTCAGGACCGGCTGCAATCCCACTTCGCGCAGCAAGGAAAGCTGAAACAGAATCAGCCGGATCATCACGCCGCGTCGGTCCCGCGCCAGGTCCTCCTGCTCGAGATCCTGCACGAACTGCATGAAATGATCAAACAGGACGAGATGCGGATCACAGTCGTGGGTGAGCAGGCCGAGCAATTCGGCGGCAAACAGCGCGCTGTGCAGGGCGAACAGATTCCGCCGGAGGCCGCCCCGAACCGAGTGCTGCTGAAACTCCGTCAGCGTCGCGAGTTGCTCTCGTGCGACGCCGGAGAAAACGACGTCGCCGAAGGAGAGCACCTCGATCGGCCCGTCGAAGGCCGACTTCGGCCGTTTCGACCCCTTCGCGATCGCCTTGACCTTCCCGGAAAGACGGGCGAAGAGAGTGACGATCTGCGAGGTCTCGGAATAATCGAGGGCGCGGATACACACGGCCCGGTCCTTCGTCAACATGGTCACGGCTCAACGATTTTTTGAATTCTGATCCGCTTGATGCGCCGGGGCTCAGCCGAGGCAATGGTGAACTCCAGATTCGCATACTCGAAATGCTCCCCCGCCTTGGGGATGTACCCCAAACGGGAGAAGACGAAACCGCCCACGGTATCATAATCCTCGTCTTCGGGCAGATCCAATTCGTAGTCGTCGTTGAGGTCATTGACGTATGTCCGGGCATCGACCTCGATCGTGTTTCCGTCGATCTTGCGAATCGACTCCGGCGGGGTCTCTTCATATTCGTCGGTGATTTCGCCGACCAGCTCCTCGAGAATATCCTCCAGCGTCACGATCCCGGCGGTGCCCCCGTACTCGTCCAGCACGACGGCAATGTGGAGCTTCTGGTTCTGGAACTCGTGGAGCAGGGAACGCAACGGCTTGCTTTCGGGAACGAAATACACCTCGCGCATGCGCCCGCGCAGGCTGAAGTCGCCGGCGTCCTTTCCGATCTCCGCCAGCAGGTCCTTGGCGTAGATCAGCCCAACGATGTTGTCGATGTTCGCCTCATACACGGGAATCCGGGAATGGCCCGCCCTGGTGATGGTCTCTAGGACCGTCGGCAAATCCGCGCTGACCTCGACGGCGACCAGGTCCGTTCGAGGGGTCATGATCTCGTCGGCGCAGCGTTCGCTCAGCTCCAGCACGTTCTCAATCATCTCCTGCTCTTCTTCGTCGAACGCGCCTTCCATGCGATGCTGCTCGAGATCCTCCAGGAACTCCTCCTGCTTCTCTTCCTGCTGCTCTTTGGCCGAGGCCTCGGGCACACCGGCGAGCCGCCGCACAAAACCGTCGTAAAGCCGCAAGACGAAAAGCACCGGAGCGACAATGACACTGAGCCACAACAGCAGTCTGTACGTCCGGCTGAGCAGCTTCTCCCCGGCATACTTGGCCCAGGCATGAGGAATGGCCAGACTGAAGACCGAGAAAATCGCCACCGCGATGAAGAAGACGAGCACGTAGCTGCCAAAGCCCAACGGCTCCTGGTGGACCGACAGTAGGGCCACCAGGAGCAGCAAAGCGCTGATGTTGAAAACGAGCCTGTAGAAAGAGCAGGTCAGAATCAGCCTGTCGGCCTTTTCCACCACCTCATCCACGAGCCGGGGACGTTCCTCCCCACTGACCGCCTTAAACGCCTCCTGCAGGCGGAGACGCGAGAAAATACGCAACGCCGTCGCGTTGACGGAAAAGAACAATGTCGCTCCAACGAACAGGCAGATCAGCAACACAGCCCAACCGGTGAAGCCCACTTCCCAAGACCTTTCAAGAAATCCTCAAGCACGCACCGCCCGACACGTCCGGGCTACTGTAGCTGCCCGTGCTCATCATACACAAAACCGTAACCCAGGTGTTGGAGAATCTCGTCCTCCATTCGATGCATCTCCCGAGCGGTCTCGGGGGTGGCATCGTCAAAGCCCAGATTATGCAACAATCCGTGCGTGATGTACAGTGCCAATTCCGCCGGTCCGGTGTGCCCCCGGGCGGCGGCCTCGCGCAGGGCCAGTTCGCCGTTGACGATCAGGTCGAAAACGCGCCCCGGCCCGCTCCCGTCTTCCTCCGACAGGTCGAAACTCAGACAATCCGTCGTACCGCTGCAGCCCAGGAATTCCTCGTTGAGCCGGCTCATCTCGGCGTCATCGACAATGCCGATGCTCACCTCCGCCCGGGTGACCCCGAAGCGCGTACAAACGAACCGCGTCAATTCCACCAGCGCGGGCCGGTCGGCGGGAATACCCGCAAAATGCGATGCGATCTGGACGGTGATCGGGGGCACGGCAACCTACGTCTCAACCATTTTGGGAACACCGCCCTTCGCCGGCCGGGGCGAAGGCGAAGGCTCGTCGGGCGCCGTGGGATACGCGATGCGACCGTGATAGTGGGCGGCCAGCGATTTCGACATGCTCGCCTCGATCTGACTGAGCTCGCGCAGCGTCAAATCGCACTCATCGAACTGACCGTCCTGCAACCGCTTCATGGCGATGTTGTGAACCACCGCCTCGACCTTGGTCGGCGTCACGTCCGACAGCGACCGGGTCGCCCCTTCCACGGCATCGGCAAGCATGACGATGGCCGCCTCTTTCGTCTTGGGCTTGGGACCGGCGTAACGAAACTCGCTCTCGGCCGGCGGCGCCTCTTTGGGCTTGCGCCCGTCGGCCGCACCGCCCGGGGCCTCGTGTCGCTTGATCGCCTGGTTGTAAAACGGCTCCACCAGCGTGGTGCCGTGGTGCGTTTCAACGAACTGACGCAACACACCGGGAAGACCGAATTCCTTGGCCATTTCGGCGCCGTCCTTGACGTGGCCCACGATGATCAACTGACTCATTGCCGGCGAAAGCTCCTTGTGCTTGCTGGCCGAGCCCATCTCGTTCTCGACGAAGTACTTGGGCTTGTTGAGCTTGCCGATGTCGTGGTAATAGGCGCCGACGCGGCACAGGAGCCCGTTGCCGCCGATGGCCTCGGCCGCCGCTTCCGCGATGGAACCGATGAGCAGACTGTGACTGAACGTTCCCGGCGCCTCGATGGCCAGTTTCTTCAGGAGGGGCTGATTGGCGTCGGAGTAATCCAGCAGCGTCATGCTGGTAGCGATGCGAAAGCCCTTTTCGATCAGCGGCAGCAGGCTCTGAATGAGCAACCCTGCCACGAAGGCGGCGCCGGCATGGTAGCCCGCCGCCTGAAGGACCCGGGTCGGGCCCGGCGGCTCGCCCAGAAAGTTCAGGTACACTGCGGAGCAGGCCGTGGCAAAAACCACCGTCGCCGCCAGGGCGCTGACTTCCAGGAGCTTCATCCGCGTGCGAATCTCCTTCAGTGACAAACAGCACGTCATCACGCCGGAGACCATCGTCAGAAACAACCCCATACCCTGCAATTGGAAGCCCCAGTCCGGCCGCGGGCCCACCGCCAGAACCGCAAACGCGCAGTAGACCGTCCCCGCACCCATGGCAAATCGCTGGTCGTAGGCAATCGCCAGGACGATGGCGACCAGAATGGCCGTGCCCGTGCCCCAGCTCGGGCCCCACAGACCGTCACCGGCCGAAAGCAGCCCCAGCTTCGTCGCCGCCAGAGACAGAAGAAACAGCACGATCAGGGCACTCGCCTGGGCGTGGTTGCGCAAGACGCGACGCTGGTAGTGGTGTATGTAGAAGGCCGCCCCCACCGAGATGAACACGATCACGGCCGACAGGGCCGCCAGCGCCTGGTAGCGCCTCTCCTGGACCAGCTCGAACGAGAAAATCCCGATGCAGGCGGCGACAAACAGCAGCCACAGCAGCACTGAGACCACCAGATCGGCGTCGGCCAGAATGGAAGCCTTCAGCGACCGCTCGGTGGAGATGTTTCGGCGCACCTGACTGCGCCGCGGATTGGTTCGCTTGAAATACCCCATGCGATCAGCTCCCCGCCCGAGCGATCCGAGGCAACGTCAGGGCGGGCGGGGCCCCATCGGATTCGAGTCGTTCGGGCCGGTTCATGAGACCTTGTCTGCCTCCGCGTGCTTCTGTTGGTCCTGTTTGTCCTTATACGCCTGCACGATGTTCTGGACCAGCCGGTGCCGCACGATATCCCGCTGGCCCAGTTCGACCACGCCGATGCCTGCGATCGGTTTGAGAATCTCGATGGCCTCGACCATGCCGCTCTTCTGACCGGCCGCTAAATCGACCTGGGTGATATCGCCGGTAATGATCATTTTCGAGCCGTGCCCGAGGCGCGTCAAGACCATTAGCATCTGCAAACCGGAAGTGTTCTGCGCCTCATCGCAGATGATAGCGGACTCGTTCAGCGTCCGCCCGCGCATGAAGGCCAGCGGAATGATTTCGATGATATCCAGCTCCATGAATTTCCGCATCTGGGCAAAATCCATCATATCTTCAATGGCGTCGAAGAGCGGGCGAAGGTAGGGATTGACCTTGGCCTGAATGTCGCCCGGCAGAAACCCCAGCCTTTCGCCGGCCTCCACGGCCGGGCGGGCCAGCACGATGCGGCGAATCTGGCGTTTCTTGAGCATGGAGACCGCCACCGCCACCGCCAGATACGTCTTGCCGGTCCCGGCCGGCCCCGTGCAGAAGGTCAAATCGTTCCTGAGCATCGTTTCGATGTACCGCAACTGCCCTTGCGTAGACGGCTCGACCACCTTGTTGGAATAAACGCTGATCGCCTGCCCGCTCTCGGCCGCCCCGGACCAGAGCCCCTGCTCGACCAGACCGGTGACGTCTTCCGTGGTCAATTGCCCGGTCTTGAGCAGATGCTTCTGCATGCGGTCGATCAGTTCGGTCGCGCGATGCACGCTGGTCTCGGCGCCGCTGATGACAAGGTTCGACTGGCGGGCGGTGATCTGGACGCCGAGCGAGCGACGCAGCAAACGGAGGTGGCTGTCGGCGGGGCCGAACAGCTCAAGCTGTTTGGCCGGATCCAATTGTACGGTTACATCCAACGCATTTCTCGCTACAGTGTTTTTCAGCCGTCCCGACGGCTCCGATCTCTACGCCATGAGCTTGAAAAAGACATAAGCAAAGGGCGTCGCAAACAACGGCGAATCGATCACATCCAGTATACCGCCGAATCCGGGCACGCAGTGGGCGGAATCCTTCCGGCCGGCATCGCGCTTCAGCATGGATTCCACCAGGTCACTGAGCTGCCCCACAACAGCAAGGCACGCACCGAAAACCAATGCCGGCCAAGCCGACATTATACCAAAACCACGGGCAAACGCGAAACTCAACGCCATGCCCGCCACGATGGCCCCGGCCATACCCTCCCAGGTCTTGCCCGGGCTGACCCGAGGCGAAAGCTTATGCCTGCCGAATATCCTGCCAAACGTGTAAGCTCCTATGTCAGAAGCCTTTACAACGCAAATGACCGCAAACATCTCCCATAGCCCGAACTCGATGCGAATGCCCAGCACGAAGGCCCCGAGCAGGCCCAAATAAACCATCGCAAAACAACTTATCCCGCAATTGTTCAAGACCCCGCTCGTGCCGAATCGGAGATACTGCTGCAAAAACACCCCGAGCAGCGCCAGGACCATGACCGCGAGGACACAGGACCCGCGGTCCAGCGGCACGATCTGGGGCCAATACCAGGCGGTCGCGAGCAACATCACACCGACGGCCGAAGCCGGGTTCAACACGATCAGTCCCTTGCCAGCGGCGAGCCTGGACAGCTCCACGCAGCCCAACCCCAGGGCCGCTGCAACCAGCAGGGCCACCAGGGTCGCCTGCACGGACCTGTCATCGGCGGTCGCGGCCGTCAAAGAGCCGTCCAACCAGCCGTCCATAATCACGATGCCGGTACAAGCCACCGTCATCAAAGTCCCGAACAGTAACCGTTGTCTCAGCATGGCTCGCGGATTCGTTAGAGCTGTGTCATTCGCGCATTAGAACTGTGCCGAAGCAGACCCGCCCGCAAAGGGCAGACGCTGCCGGCTCACTCGGTTGCCCCCGACCCAACATTGATCGCCCCGAAGCGCCGATCCCTCCGGGCATACGCCAGAATGGCTTCTTCCAGCGAGGTCTCGGTAAAGCTCGGCCAGAGCGTATCGGTCACATGGAACTCGCTGTAGGAGATCTGCCAGAGCAAAAAGTTGCTCACCCGCATCTCGCCGGCGGTCCGCACGAGAAGGTCGGGGTCCGGAATCTCCCTCGTGTAAAGCTCGCTGCTGATGGTGCGCTCGTTGATATCGTCCACGTTCAGCTTTCCGTCCCTGCAGGCCTGTGCGATGGCCCTCGTAGCATCGACGAGTTCGACCCGCCCGCTGTAGTTCAGCGCCAGGGCCAACACCATGCCGGAATTGTCCCGGGTTAGGTCCATCGTTCGCTGCAGCTCGTCAACCACCGTCTGCGGCAGCCCGGTCTTGCGCCCGAGGTGAATGAGCCGGACGTTGTCCTTCATCAGCGTCGGTCGAATCCCCACCAAATACTCGGTGTACAGGTGCATCAACGCGTTGACCTCGGAGGGAGGCCGCTTCCAATTCTCCATGCTGAACGAATACAGCGTCAGCGACTCGATACCGAAATCCACGCAGCACTGGGCGATCCGCTTGGCCGTACGAGCCCCTTCTCGATGGCCTTCAAACCGCATCAGGTCCTTTTGCCTGGCCCACCGGCCGTTGCCGTCCATGATGATGGCGATGTTGCCCGGCACCTGCTCGAACTGAATCCCGAGCCGTTTGGCCGTGGCTTCCCGCTTTTGCTTCATCTCGTCCATTTGAACCTGCCTGCCGCTCACGTGCCCCCTCGAATCTTTGAGATCCCGGCGGCGCCATGGCGCCTATTGCTTGATGATTGTTTGGCTTCGTTTGGGCCCCACACCGATCATTTCAATCGGCGTTCCGACGATTTCCTCGATGCGCCGCACGTACTCCCGGGCAGCCAGCGGAAGCTGATCGAAGCTCGTGGCCTCGCTGACGTCCTCGGCCCACCCGGGCATCGTTTCGTATACCGGACGAGCCAGCGCCAGACGGTCGATGTTGGCCGGGAAAAACGTGGTCGTCTTCCCGTCGATCTCGTAGGCGCTGCAAAGACTCAACTGCTCCAGCCCGGCCAGCGTGTCGAGGTGCATCAGCGCCAGCGAATCGATGGACCCGATCTTGACGCCGTACGCTACCGCCACGGCGTCGAACCATCCGCACCGGCGCGGCCGGCCCGTCGTCGTTCCGTACTCGTTGCCCTTGTCGCGAATGTACTGGCCGATCTCGTTGTCCTGCTCCGTGGGGAAGGGTCCGGCCCCCACGCGCGTCGTGTAGGCCTTCACGACCCCGATGTACTTCTCCACCATCCGCGCCGGCACGCCGCACCCGGCGGGCAGGCCCAGCGAGCTCGAATTCGAGCTGGTCACGTACGGAAACGTCCCGTGATCCAGGTCCAGAAGCGCCCCTTGGGCCCCTTCGAAGAGAACCGATCTTCCCGCCCCGATCGCCTCGTGGAGCAACTCCGTAGTGTCGGTCGTGAAGGGCACGAGCCGCTCGGCATACAGCCTGCACTTCTCGACGAGCCCCTCGGCTGCTATCGGCTCGGCTTCGTAGAGGGCGGCGAAGAGCTTGTTCTTGTAATCTACGATGTATTGAAGCTTCTCCGCGAGCCGATCCACATCGCGAAAATCACCCATCCGCACCGCGTAGCTGCGACCCACCTTGTCGGCGTAGCACGGACCGATGCCGCGAATCGTCGTGCCCAGCTTCTGCTTGCCCAGCGATTCCTCGCGCAACTGGTCCTCTCTCTTGTGGTAATCGAGAACGACGTGGGCGTTCTCACTGATAAAAAGCCGGTCGGCCAGCGCGATCCCGCGCTCGGCCAGCCCGTCGATCTCGCCGATCAGCACCTCGGGATCGACCACGACCGCGTTGCCGATCACGCAGCTCACGCCCGGGCGAATCGAGCCGCTCGGCAGCAAATGCAGGGCGAAGCGACTGTCGCCGATGACGACCGTGTGGCCGGCGTTGGAGCCGCCCCCGTAGCGAACGACCAGCTCGCTGTGCTCGGCCAGAATATCCACGACCTTGCCCTTGCCCTCATCACCCCACTGCAATCCAACTACACAGGTATTCATCGGATTCCTATTTCTTAACGCCAATCACGTCCACGCAAACAAACCCCAATACACTACTGAGACGCCCCGCGCCGGTCAACCATATTATTCCGCACCTACCCCGGCGGCAAAACCACGCCGAGAGGAGGGCCTTTCACCCATCCGGACCGCGAACCGCCACGAACGCAGCCGCCAATGACGCGAACCCGCCGCAAACCTACGCGGTCGATTGGCTGGATTGGCCGGAGACGCCGTGGGACGGAGAGCCGGCATCTGTGACCGGGCGCACCGACGTATTCTTGTGCCCGATGGCCCCGAGGCCCTCAGAGGAGGCCTGGAGCCAGTTCGGGGGGGAGGGAGCTGCCTTCCGAGCATGGAGATACTCGCTTGTGTCGACGGAGCCGCGCGCAAGGTGGGCCTGAAAGAGTTGTGGACACTCAAGTGGCATCGACAATACGACACGGCCAACTGCTGGACCAAAGCCGGCGGCGTCCAACCCGGCGACTGGCCCGAGTGGATGAGGCCGTTCAAGGATTATTAGCGCGTAGAGTTTTGCAAAATGGAGATTAGGCTTATATTCTTCAAGGAAATCGTTGGT
>CAYPZL010000095.1:0-21405 GCA_964415045.1 uncultured Pirellulales bacterium
GAGATTTTTCCTCCCTAAAGTAAGCCTAATCTCCATTTTGCAAAAGTTCAGTTAGGGATTGAATAACGACGATCGAGGGGTTCGCTGGGGAGTCGCCCAACAGCGGGTCAAGGGGAATCTGTGTATCGTTCGTTTTGATTGTGAATATACCGCGCCATAAGGTGTACCGTCGTCGGGGCGGACCGACAGCCGTCCTGCGGCGATAGTTGTTGCAGTGGGTCGATGTACGGAGCCGGAACATTTCGGACCGAAGACCATGGAAGTTCGAGAGTATTTGGGCAAAGGAGAAGAACGATGTTGAAGTATGTGTGTTTCGCGATGATGTTGTTGGTTGTTTCGGGGCCGACCCGTGCGGCGGATCCGGACATTGTGATCGCCGATTTCGAGGGGTCGGATTACGGCAGTTGGCAGGTCACCGGCAAGGCGTTCGGCCCCGGTCCGGCCCGCGGCACGCTGGCGGGCCAGATGGAAGTCTCGGGGTACGAAGGCAAGGGTCTCGTCAACAGCTTCTTCGACGGGGACGGCACCACCGGGACCCTGACGTCCACGCCGTTCAAGATCGAACGCAAGTACATCAATTTCCTGATCGGCGGCGGCATGCATCCGGGCAAGGCCTGCATCAATCTTGTGATCGACGGGACGGTCGTTCGCACCGCTACCGGGCCGAACGACCGTCCGGGCGGCTCGGAAGCGCTGGATTGGGCCGGTTGGGATGTCTCCGATCTTCAGGGCCGGACGGCACGGATACAGATTGTCGATCGAGCCACAGGCGGCTGGGGTCATATCAACATCGATCACATCGTCCAGAGCAACAAAAAGCGAGAGGTACTCACCGATAAGACCCGCGAATTCGTTTTTCGCGATCACTATCTCAACTTCCCCGTGAAGAAGGGGGCGGCCAAGCGGTTGATCCATCTACTTATTGACGGCAAGATCGTGCGTGAGTTCAGCATCGAGCTGGCCTCCGGGGAAGCGGACTACTGGGTGTTTCTCGACGTGAGCCCGTTTGCAGGAAAGAAGGGCACCTTGCGTATCGACAGGTACGATCCGCTTGGCGCCTCCGGGTTCGATGTGGTCTTCCAGGCCGATACGTTTCCGGGTCAGAAGGACGTATACCGGGAGCGACTGCGGCCGCAGGTTCATTTCACCTCTCGTCGCGGCTGGAACAACGACACCAACGGCATGATGTATTATGACGGCGAATATCATCTGTTCTATCAGCACAATCCCTACGGGTGGAACTGGGGGAACATGACCTGGGGCCACGCCGTGAGCGAGGATATGGTTCATTGGAAGGAACTGGACGATGCGATCCATCCGGATCACCTGGGGACGATCTTCTCGGGATCGGGCGTTGTGGACGTGCGGAATACCGCCGGCTTCCAGACGGGCGACGAGAAGGTTCTGGTCTGCGTGTATACCTCGGCGGGCGGTACGAATCCCTTGTCGGCCGGACAGCCGTTCACCCAGTCGATTGCCTACAGCAACGACCGCGGGCGATCCTGGATCCCGTATGAGGGCAATCCCGTCGTCGAACATATCAACGGCGGCAATCGCGATCCCAAGGTCATCTGGCACGAAGCGACAAATCAGTGGGTGATGGTCCTCTATCTGGACGGCGGCGAAATGGGCTTCTTCGCCTCGGACGATCTGAAGTCGTGGCAATTCCAGAGCAAACTGAAATGCTTTCACGAATGCCCCGAGCTGTTCGCTTTGCCCGTGGACGACGACCCGACGAACACGCGATGGGTGCTGTACGGCGGCAGTGGCGATTATCTGATCGGACAGTTCGACGGGAAGGAATTTGTCACGGAAGACGGCCCCGTTCGCTACCAGCGTGGCAACTGCTTCTACGCGTCCCAGACATTCAACAACATCCCGGCCGACGACGGCCGGCGCATTCAGATGGCCTGGGGTCGGGTGAGCATGCCGGAGATGCCGTTCAACCAGATGATCCTCTTCCCTGTTACTCTCACTTTGCGGGCCACGGATGAGGGGCTGCGCCTCTTTGCCGAGCCGGTTCGAGAAATCGAGACACTGCACGAGAAGACATGGCGATGGCGCAACCGGACGGTGGACCCGGGAGACAATCCCCTGGAGGCGATCAGCGGGGAACTGTTCCATATCGAAGCCAGGCTGAACGTCTCCGCGGCGCAACGGTGTGGTCTCAACATTCGAGGCGTCCCGGTTGTGTATGATGTCCGCAACCGAAAGATCACTTGCCAGGGGAAAAGCGCCCCCTTGAAGCCGGAGGATGGCGTCATTACTCTTGAGCTCCTGGTCGATCGTACCTCCATCGAGATCTTCGCCAACCACGGCCGGGTCTATATGCCGATGGGAGTGCACCTCGTAGACAAACCCATGACGTTGGAATTGTTCACCGAAGAAGGGAAGCTGGGGATTGAGAGCTTGCGCGTGCATAAGCTGCAATCCATCTGGCAATAAAGACTGGTAGAGCGGATCGCCCGACATGCGCATGACTTCGTTGATTCTCGTGACAAGCCTGTTCTCGGGGTGTTGTGAGGCGACTGCCGTGCAGGCGGAAGACGTTCTGTTACATGATTTTGCGCGGGGGTACGCTCCCTGGCGGGTATCCGGCAAGGCCTTCGGCACGGAACCGGCCGAAGGGAACATCGGGTCCCAACGCGGGGTCCGCTTGTACCGGGGGCAGCGTTTGATCAACAGCTACGGGCAGGGCGACAAGGCTACCGGCCGGTTGCTTTCCCCGTCGTTTGTGATCCGCCGCAACTACATCGAGTGCCTGGTCGGGGGTGGTTGTCACCCCCGCCAGGCTTGCGTGAACCTTCGAGTCGCAGGGGAGGTCGTCCAACCCGCCAAATGATATCAACGGCTCGGTCTATTGCGGCGGGTACTACCCTATCTTCTATCAGCACAATCCGTACGCCGACACCTGGGAGTGCGTGTACTGAGGCCATGTCCGCAGCCGGGATCTCGTTCATTGGGAACATCGGCCAATCGCTTTGTGGCCCTCCTACGAGCGCGGTGAGGAACATTGTTACTCCGGTGGCTGGGGCATTCGGCCCGATGACGGCCTGCTGATGCTGTTCTATACCAGCATCGGGCACGAGTATCGCGAGGAATGGGCTTCGGTGAGCCGGGACGAAATGGTCACGTGGCAGAAACTTCAAACCAATCCCCTCGTGGCCCATACCGCCGGCTCAGGAGAGAGATTCTCAGCCCAGGACCCCTTTGTATTCCAACACGAAGGCAAGACATGGCTGCTTTCCACGTCCTTCACCGGCAAAGACAAACTTGGTGCCCTGCACCTCTACGAAGCTACCGACGGGACACTGACCAACCGGCAGTACCGTGGGCGATTCAGTGACCACAAGCCTCATAAGATCAATGCAATCTACCCATCGGCGCCCATGCTTTCGCTCGCCGGGGCCCGCACGCCCACCGCAGACCGTGAAGCGGAAGCGAAATATATGCCCTGAGAATGAAGAGTCTCTCTGGTATGCGGCCCAGATCCTTCACAGCGTTGCGTTTCGTTCAGTATGACCAGCCGTGCAAAGACAAATCAAGATTCGCATGAGAGCTTCGGGTCTGAGGCCGGCGGTCATTCCTGGGGCAGGCTGGCTAAGTCGGCGTCGGAGCCGGCGACCATGAGGATGTCGTCCTGGTAGACGACGGTGCCGGGCATGGGGACGTTGATGATGGGGCCTTTTTCCGTTTTCTTGGCGCGCGCCTCGTCGCTGCGCTTGATCAGCACGAGATTGACGTTGTATTTCTGACGGAGTTGGAGGTCCATGACGGTCTTGCCGTCGAAGCTGGGCGGGGCCTTGATGCGGGCGAGGCTGTATCCGGGGGCATAGTCGATCTTCTCGCCGATCTGCGGAGCGATGAGCTTGTAGGCCCAGCGCTGGGCCGACTCGATCTCCGGATAGATCACTTCGGTGGCGCCGACTTTGGAGAAGACCTCGCCGGCGATGAGGCTTTCGGCGCGGGCGTAAATCTGCTTGATGCCCATCTGGCGGAGATTCACAACGGTCAGGATAGCGGCCTCGAAGCTTTCCTGGCCCAGGGCGATGATCGCCACATCGGCCTTATCCACCCCTTGCGATTTGAGGGCTTCTTCGTCGGTGCCATCGAGCCGTACGGCCAGGCTGACTTGGTCGCGGATCAGCTCGACCTCGTTCCGATTCCTGTCGATGGCAATGACTTCGGCCCCGCTCATCGCCAGCGCGATGGCGAGCTTCTGGCCGAACCGCCCCAAGCCTATGACCGCAAAGCGCCTCATATCTGGTGACTCCTCGTCGCTCCGTCACGCCCGGCGCGGCGGAACGACATCTTAGCCGACAACAATAGCTTCGTCCGGGTAATTGTACCGGACCGGTTTCAAGTTGAACGTCAGCGCCGCCAGCAACGTCAGCGGGCCCAATCGCCCAATCAGCATCACGGCAATGATAATGAACTTGCCGGCGTCTGTCAAAGCGGGCGTTACCCCCGTGCTCAGGCCCACGGTTCCCAGGGCCGAGCCAGCCTCGAACAGGATGTCGAGCATCGTGAAGTCCCCGTTATGGTACGAAGTCTCCGTGACGCTCAGGAGCATCGTTGTGCCGAACAACACGATGATGAACAGCATGGTCACGGTGATGGCGCGGCCGACGACGACGGTTCGGACCGAGCGTTTGAACATCTCCACTTCGCCCCGTTTGCGCAGCGTGGCGAAGACGGTCATCACGATCACGGCCAGGGTGACCGTTTTGATCCCGCCGGCGGTGGAGCCCGGTGAGCCGCCCACGAACATCAACAGGATCAGGAGGAACTTGCTCGACGGCGCCAGCGCCGAGACATCGACGGTATTGAAACCGGCGGTGCGGGCGGTGATCGACTGAAACAGGGCGCCCAGGACGTCCGGCCGGTGGCCCGGTGGGTTGGCCGTGGAATACTGCTCGAACAGCAGCATGAACACGGCCCCCAGGACGATGAGGACGGCGCTGACGCTCAGCACGATCTTGGATTGCAGGCGGACGCGCTTGGGCGGTTCCATCGCGAGCCGGCATTGCCGGTTGAAGCGCTTCTTGAAGAAGCGTCGGACGTAATCGGTGACGACGTTGCTGAGGTTGTACAGCACGCCGAAGCCCAGGCCGCCGATGACGATCAGAGGGCAGACCACCGCGTAGATTTGCCAGTTCC
Source organism: uncultured Pirellulales bacterium (assembly GCA_964415045.1). Lineage (GTDB taxonomy): Bacteria > Planctomycetota > Phycisphaerae > Sedimentisphaerales > Anaerobacaceae > CAYPZL01. The sequence goes on from CAYPZL010000095.1 coordinate 5,161, forward strand.
GGTTGTAGTCGATGAAGCTGTCCGCAAAGAGACTGAAGCCCGCATTGCAGAACGCGCTGATGGAATGAAAAATGCTGCAGAACCAGCGGGAGTGCACGCCCGGCTCCCAGCCGGGGACATCGTCCCACATCTCGAACAGACTGACGGCGCCAAGCGCCTCGATGACGGCGGTCACGGCAAAAATGAAGACGATCATGTTGCCGATTCGACTCAAGGTGCGCGCGCTGAGCAAGTCCTGCATCGCCACCGACTCGCGCAGACTCAGGGCCTGACCCAGCAGCAGGGCGAACACCGCACCGAAGACGACGATGCCCAGGCCGCCCAGTTGGATCAGCACCAGGATGATGATCTGGCCCATGAGGGTGAAGTCTTTGCCGGTGTCTTTAACGATCAAGCCGGTTACGCAGGTGGCGCTGGTCGAGGTGAACAAGGCGTCGACGAAGCGCAGGGGCTCGCCCGTGGAAGCCCGCGGGAGCATGAGCAATCCGCCGCCCGTGACGATGAGCACGAGAAAGCTGGCGATCAAGGTCTTGGTCGGATTCTTGCCGGAGGCGGCCAGGCTCACCGAGGTCATGCAGACTTTGGTTGTGACTTCAATGATGAGATAAATGCCGACGGCCAGATGTCGCACGCGGCCCGGTTCGATCTCGCCGAACCAGTGCCCGGAACCGAGAACGGCCACCGCCAGCCCCAGTAGCAGGGGGATCTCGAACCAGTTGGCCAGCACGTATTCCTTCCGGATGCGAGCGTTGCAGAACCGAATCGCCTTGCCCGCCAGAAAAACGCACAGCATCCCGATTTGGATCCTGAACAGGATATGTACCGGCATGAGCTGGCGCTCGAAGCCGAAGAGGATGACGAAGGACGCCACCACCAGTACGGAGGTCACGGCCTTGACCCCCATGAGCCCCTTTTCCACCTTGTTGTTTTTGTAGGCTATCTTCATATGCCGCGTTCTATTTTCGCCGTTCGGGCGTCCAATGAACAGTGGCCTTTTACACTTTTTGCCCGGTCAGTTCCAGCAAAATCGTGGGGGCCGGGGCGGCGCCGTGGTTTGCAGCGAGGGGCGGGCGGCAAGTCTTTGGGGTGTCAGGCCACGTCGCCGAGGCCCAGGGCGTCGCCGAATTTTGCCAACAGCGCCCGGCGGATATTGCGATGGTCGGCCCGGGTCAGCATGGGGTCTTCGGCAGTCAGGGCGAAGGCGTGCTTGCGAGCCGCCAACAGCAGCTCGTAGTCGTCGACGATATTGGCGAGCTTCAGGTCGGGCAGGCCATGCTGCCGCGCGCTGAACATTTCGCCGGGGCCGCGCAGACGCAGATCGTGCTCGGCGATCTCGAAGCCGTCGGTGGTTCGCGTCATGACCTCGAGCCTGGCCCTGGCGACCTCGTTGTCGGTCTCGGCAAACAGCAGACAATACGACTTTGATTCGCCGCGTCCGATACGTCCGCGAAGCTGATGGAGCTGCGCCAACCCGAACCGGTCGGCGCCCTCGATAACCATGATCGTTGCGTTGGGGACGTCGACGCCCACTTCAATGACGACGGTCGAGACCAGCGCGTGGATCGCGCCTTTGCGGAATTCGGCCATGAGCTGCTGCTTTTGCGCCAAGGGCATCTGCCCATGCAGCAGGGCGACGTTGAATTCGGGAAAGACCTGTCCGCTCAGTTCCCGCCAGCCTTCGGTGGCCGCAGCGATGTCCTTGCCGCTCTCTTCGACCGCCGCGATGCGCGGATAGACGAAGTAGGCTTGTTTCCTGGCTTTGAGCCTCTCGCGAATGAAGTCGTAGGCCTTGCGCCGGTCGGCGCGGTCCACCCAGCGGGTGACGATCGCGCCCCGGCCGGGCGGCGCGTGCTTGATCGCAGAGACGTCCAGGTCGCCGAACGCCGTCATGGCCAGCGTCCGCGGGATCGGTGTGGCGGTCATCACCAGGCAATGCGGCGCGCCGTCCTTCCGCAATTCGGCGCGCTGATGGACCCCGAACTTGTGCTGCTCGTCAATCACGACCAGGCCCAGCTTGCGAAACTCGATGTCCTTCTGCAGCAGGGCGACCGTGCCGACCACGATGTCGATGTCCCCCTGTCGGATCTGCTCCAGAATCTGCGTTCTCTTTTTGCCGGTCAGGCCGCCCGTGATGAGCACTCTTTTGACCTGGCTGCCCTTGAGATACCTCTCCATACTGATGAAATGCTGGGAGGCGAGAATCTCCGTCGGCGCCATGATCGCGGCCTGGGTTTTGTGGGCCACGGCCAGCAGAGCCGCGTACAGGGCCACCACCGTCTTGCCCGAGCCGACGTCGCCCTGCAGCAGGCGGTTCATCGGCCGGGTCTGGCTCATATCCGCGACGATCTCCGCGATGCACAGGTCCTGGTCCTCGGTGAGCAGGAAGGGGAACCGCTTGCGAATCCGGCTGTCGATCTCTTGCGTGCAGACGCAAGGCACCGCGGACGAGAAATGCTGCTTGCGATAGCGGCGCAGCGCCAGTCCCAATTGCATGAGAAACAGCTCATCGTGCTTGAGCCGGCGCTTCGCCTGCGCGAGCTTATTCTCGTCCGGCGGCATGTGGATCCAGACAAACGCGTCCTTTCGGCCGATCAGTTTCGCCTCCTTGCGAAAGCGCGCGTCGTGGAACTCGGGGATCGCTCCTTCGAGGCGATCCAGCAGCGGGGCGATGATGCGCTTGATCTGTCGGCTGCTCAGACGCGCGGTGGCGGGGTAGACGCCGCCGCTGAAGCCGGCGTCGCCCTGGCAGTGTTGCTCGTCGAGGACCACGAACTTCGGGTTGGTCATCTGCAACTGGTGTTTGTAGAGGGTCGCCACGCCCGAGGCCATCAGGACCTGGCCGGGCTGCAACTGGTTGCGCAGGTAGCCCCCGCGGAACCAGACGATGCGGCACACGCCTGTGTCGTCGCTGACGATGGCCTCGAAAAGAGGGACGCGCCGGTAGCTTTGATAGTCGGTGGATTCCACCAGGGCGACAATCGTCGCCTGCTCATTGGGCTGCATCTGAGCGATCTTGATGCTCGCGGGAGCAAAGATCCAGTCGCGCGGGTAGTATTCCAGCAGGTCGCCGACGGTCTCGACGCCCAACTGCGCGAAGACCTTCGCCCGCGCCGGCCCCACGCCTTTGACGTACTGCACCGGTGTGCTCAGATCCAGGGCGCCGCTGCTCGAAGGCCGACCCTCCGATATGCCGTGCAGGGCTTCGAGGGCGTCCGATCCCGGTTGCTTGTCTGATTGTAGCTGCTCTTCTGCTTTCATCACGTTCGACGATACTACCACGAAAGGCGACTCATCACCAGCGGGTTGCCTTCCCATCTTAGTGCGAGAGATCCTCATAACAGACACTCAAACCCACACGCTTCAGACGCGCCTCAAACCTGGAACGACCCTCCGAGTCGTGTCATTCCCGCGAACGCGGGAATCCATTCATGGGACCAAGTCATCATACAAGTCTGTCCAGGTGGGGTTGTCTCGCTCGATAAGCTCAATCTTCCATCTCCGCTTCCACTTCTTCAGGCGTTTTTCTCTGGTGATAGCGCTGCCAATGCTGCCGAAGGTCTCGTAGTAAACAAGCCTGTTGACGCCGTACTTCTTGGTGAAGCCGGAGATCTCTCCATTCTTGTGTTCATTTGTTCTGCGCATGAGGTTGTTTGTCACGCCTATGTAAAGCGTTCCATTTCTTCTGCCGGCCAGGATGTAGACAAAGTAGCACTTCACTTTTTTCGATTCCTGGATTCCTGCTTGCGCAGGAATGACAATCTTGTGCTTCTCTCGTTTATCTGTGGCGACATCACTGTCGCGGTCTTGCCTTCCCGCGAACGGACGACCATATTCCTGCGAATCCCGGCTCTCGCTGCTTTTGGAAATAGTCCCGTGCGGCTATTGTTCGAAGCCGTGCTCGCCGATGAGGCGGACGAATCGACAGCTACAGATGTGTCTCTCGATTAGCTTGCCGCGGTATTTTTCTCCGACGACGAGCTGTTGGACGGCGCCGTGGCCGAGGGGGGCGATGATGCGGCCGGCTTCGTCGAGCTGGGCGAGAAGGGGCTCGGGGAAGTTCGGAACCGCGGCGGTGACGATAATTCGGTCGAACGGCGCCTGTTCCGGCCAGCCGTTGCTGCCGTCACCAACGCGGAACTCGACGTTGTCGACGCCGACCTTGGCCAGCACGTCTTGCGCGGCGGCCGAGAGGTCCTGCATTCTTTCGATCGTGTAGACTCTTGTGGCCAGGCGGGCCAGTACGGCGGTCTGGTAACCGCTGCCGGTGCCGATCTCCAGCACGCGGCAGTCGGGCGACAGGCGCAGCTCCTGCGTCATCAAGGCCACGATGTAGGGCTGCGAGATGGTCTGTCCGCTGCCGATGGGCAGAGGGCCGTCGAAATAGGCCTGATCGTAATAGCCTTCCGGGACGAACCGCTCGCGCGGCACCGCAGCCATCGCCTCCAGCACGTCCGGATCGACGATATCCCGCCCGCGCAAATCATGCTCGAGCATCCGCTGCCGCGCTCGCTCGAAATTGTTCCGGTCGCTGCGTTTCGACATGCCGACCATGATGGGCACGCCGTATCGCTTTTGCAAACCAATTTCGCCGGGTTCGGCAAAACGGCCGTTATGAGATCAGCAGTTTGACCGCGGCGGCGGTGGCGAGGATTTGCACTACTGCGCTGAAGGTCTTCTGCGGGATGCGTTTGAGGAAAAAGATGCCGACCGCGGCGCCGGCGGCGATGGCGGGCAGCAGCATCAGGTTGACCTTGACCGACGCCAGGGTCATGGTGTCCAGGCCTGTGTGGAAGGGGACTTTGAGCCAGTTGATCATGAAGAAGAACCAGGCGCTGGTGCCCACGAACTCGACCTTGGGCAGCCGCATGGCGAGCAGGTAGATAATCATGACGGGGCCGGCGGCGTTGGCCATCATTGAGGTCATGCCGGCCACGAAGCCCAAGCCGGCGGCAAACCACCACTGCGTGGGAACGTGAAGATCGTTGCTCCGGCGGGTGCGCCAGTAGTTCAGGGCCAGCATGATCAGCACGATCGCGCCGATAATCGGCTTCAGTTGCTCGTTGGTAATGGCCTTCAGCGCGAAGAAGCCGGCGACGATGCCCGCGAAGGCGGGCGGTACCAGGCGGAACATGTGCGACCAGCGGGCGTTGTGGCGATGGTAGCCCGCCGCGAACAAATCGCCCAGAATAAGAATGCCCAGCAGCGTGCCGACCGACTGCTGGGCCGGGAGCACGTAGGCCATCAGCAGCGCCGGCAGAATGCCCAGGCCCGGGATGCCCGTCTTGGAGACACCCACGATGAAGGCGGACAGCCCTACCACGAGCCATCCGGTCAGGTCCAAATCAAGCATGTTTCTCCTCGCTCGACGTCAATATGTCCGTTGCAGCCCATTCTGGGAGCCGTGCACTGTAGCGGGTTCCAAGAGATAACGCAACCCGCTTTCGCCGGACCGGAGCGGCGGGCAGCGACGCCGGGCTCTGAGGGCTCGGCGCGGGCTGCCACCTGGCGCAATCCCGACCGGGCGCTTGTCATCGGCCCGGCAGGTGGTATGATGATGGCAAGACGTGCGGTTGCTTTGTTTCATCAGGGTCAGGAGATACGCTCATGCGTGCCGCTGACGGACGGCTTTTCTCCCATGAACGAAGGCTGACAAACAGGGAGAAATAATCCTGCCCGGTGGAGAACGTTTGCAGTTGGCTTTTGCGGTCGGAGGGCTGGTATTTGTCCGATAAAACGGAATCATCGACGGCTCGGTGTCCTGAGGGGCAGACGAATTGCTCCAGGGTCGCTCTCCTGGTGGGCCCGGAGGGGCGTATTTTCCTGCTGGGAGTGGCCCTGACGGCGGCCTTTCTACTCTGGCTGGCGATGGAATTCGTCCTTTCTCCGGAGCAGTCGCAGATTCTCACGGGCACCACCGCCACCGCCGCAGTGTTCGGGCGGGCCGCCGGCCTGGCCTTCGGTTATGCCGTGGGGCTGAGCCACCGCATCGTCATCCCCATCTGCATGATCGTCGAGACGGTGATGGTGCTGCTGTTTTATCCGCTGTTCGTATTTAGCTGGCGACATCTGCTGGCTTTCAAGTGGCTTAAGAACGTCTTCGACCGCATCCACGAGGCGGCCGAGACCCACAAGGACAAAGTCCAGAAATACGGGATCATCGGGCTTTTTGCGTTTGTCTGGTTTCCCTTCTGGATGACCGGGCCGGTGGTCGGCTGTGCGATCGGCTTTCTGCTGGGCCTGCGGGCCTGGGTCAACATGGTCGTGGTTCTGGCCGGCACGTACGTGGCGATCTTCGTCTGGGCCCTGTGTCTGCGGGAGGTTCACGAGCGGGTGGCGGCCTACAGCTCTCGTGCCGCCCTGGTCGTGATGATCGTCCTGATCGTTGCGATTGTGCTCGCGCATTTCCTGCATCGGGCCTGTCGTGAGAATCGCAATCGGTCGTAGACGCACCCGGGGGATTGACCTCAATTGCTTTTGCAATTACGCTACTGTTCGTACGAGCAAGTCACCAAAAGGACACCCAGAGAGGTGGAGGTCGGAAGATGGCTAATCGAATGAAGAGGATCCTGAGTTTCGTTGTCGTGGCGGTTTTGTGCGCTCCTGTTTTTGCGGAATCGCGGGCCGACTACTCGGAGGGGATTCTCGATCGGGCGGAGGTCCTTGCCTCTGCCGCCGAGGTAACGAACCGGGTGTATCCCAACGCCGACCTGGTGCAGGTCGATGACGCGACCCTGTGCGAGTACACACCGGACGGCACGGGCGTTACCTGGAGCGACAACTACACGAAGGTGCTGACCGAAAAAGGGCGGCGACAGCAGCAGAATGTCTCCTTCCACTTCACGCTGCCGTACAGCAAGGTGACCGTCGCGCGGCTCGAAGTGATCCGGCCGGACGGGACGGTCGTGCCCGTCGACATCGACAAGCAAAGCAAGGTCATGACCGACCGATCCCAGATGGCCTCGAACATTTACAATCCCAACATCAAGGTCATGCGCGTCGGTGTCCCGGGCGTGCAGATCGGCGACGTCGTGCACGTTGTGTCCCGCCGCGACATCATGAAGCAACACATGCCCGGTACCTGGGAGGACTACCAGGTGTTCGAGCTTACCGCGCCCATCAAGCATGCCCTCTACGAGGTCCGGGCCCCGAAAGAGAAACCCTTGCACAGCGTGGCGCTGAGGGATCCCGTCGCGGGGACCGTGACGCACCAGCAGCGCGAGGAGGACGGATACGTCATTCACCGCTGGGAGGTCGCCGACGTGCCGCGCATGTACCCGGAGCCGGACATGCCCGCGTACCATACGGTGGTGCAGCGCCTGCTGGTCAGCACGCTGCGCGACTGGGAGACCGTCTCGCGCTGGTACTGGCAGTTGTGCGAAGCGCACCTGGAGGCGACCACGCCCGAAATGCAGGAGATGGTGGACAAGCTGACCGAGGGCCTGACCGACCGGCGCCAGAAGATCGAAGCGATTTTCTACTGGGTTTCCCAGCAGGTCCGGTATATGGGCATCACGATGGAGAAGGAGTCTCCGGGCTTCGAGCCGCATGATGTGAAGCTGACGTTTACGAACCGCTACGGCGTTTGTCGCGACAAGGCGGCTTTGCTGGCGGCGATGCTGCGTCTGGCGGGGTTCGAGGCGTATCCCACCATCATCTACGTCGGCCCGAAGATGGATCAGGAAATCCCCTCCACGCGCTTCAACCACGCCATCACCGCCGTGCGGAACGAGGACGGCTCCTATCTGCTGATGGACTGCACCGACGAGAACACCAAGGAACTGCTTCCCAGCTATCTCTGCGACCGCAGCTACCTGATCGCGCATCCCCAGGGAGAGACGCTGCAAACCTCTCCCATCGTGCCGGCCGAAGAGAACATGGTCCTGGTGGAAACCACCGGCACCATCGACGCCCAGGGCAATCTGAGTGCTGAGACGGAGCTAAGGCTTGCGGGCATTAACGACAATGCGTATCGCGGGTACTTTGCCCAGATCAAGCCGGAGGAGCGCCGGCGCTATTTCGAGGGCGTTCTCAAGGCTTCCATTTCAGCCGCCACGCTGACCGAGTTCGAGCTGCGCCCCGCCGACATGCAGGATACTTCCGAGAGCCTGTCCGTGCGGATGAAATTCACCGCCGAGGACATCCTCGTCGGCGAGGGTGACACCGTGATGATGCCCGTGCCGCACGTGGGAGCGAGGGTTGGCATCGTGAACTTCATCATCGGCAAGACGGGCCTCAAAGAGCGGCGTTTCCCGCTCCAGACGCAGATCGCCTGCGGCGTCCGCGAACGGCTGCGCCTCGAGATCGATCCGGCAATCGGCTCGTTCGTCTCGCTGCCCGAGTTTGCCCCCATCGAGGACCAGACCATCACCTGGAAACGCGGGCTCAGCCAGCAGGGCGACGCGCTCGAAGGGCAGGGCGAATTTCTGATCAAAGTCGTCGAGCTGGACCCGCAGCAATACCTGCAACTGAAGGAGAGCCTCAAGCAGATCGAATACCACGGCCGCAAGATGCCGATTCTCACGCGGCAGACGGGCGCCGATTCCCCCGAGGCCGACGTCGTGATACTCGACCGTCGCGCCGAGTACGACCTCAAGGACGCGCACCGCTGGACCGAAACGCACTACGTCAAGAAGAAGGTGCTCACCTACAAGGGCAAGAAGGACAACGCCGAGTTGAAGCTCGATTACAATCCTGTCTGGGAAGAAGTGAACCTGCTCAAGGCGACGGTGTCCAACGATGGTCAGGTCAAGGAGGTCAGCAAGGAGGAGATCAACCTGATGGATGCGGCCTGGGTCGCTTCGGCCCCGCGGTATCCGGCGGCCAAGACGCTGGTCATCAGTTTGCCGGCCGTCGAAGTCGGCAGCGTGATCGAGTACGAGTATGAGCGGGTAAAGAAAGACCGGCCCTTTTTCGAGACCACCCACGTCTTTCGCAGTTTCGATCCGATCCGGCGGAAGACGGTCAGGCTGACCGCGCCGGCTTCCATCGTTCTGCGCACGATGACCGACGACAACGGGATTGCCATCGCCGACGAAGCGTCGGGTCTGGAAGCCTCGCAAGTGATCGTCTCCGACACGCAGCCGCAGGGGCGCAAAGTCGCCTGGGAGTGGAGCGCTGCGGACCAGGGCGCCATCAAGCGCGAGGATTTTCTCCCGCCTTTGCACAGTTACAGTCCGACCCTTCGCGTCACCACGGGAGACTGGCAGACGTATGCGAAGGACGTCCTGGCGGTGTTGCGCGAGGCGGCCGACGGACAGGAGGACGCCGCGCATCGCGCCCGCGAGATCACCGACGGCGCCAAAACGGCGGCTGAGAGGATCGTTGAGATTCGCGATTTCGTGGCTAAGAACATTCGGCCGGCCGGACCGGGCATCAATGGCCTGCCCCTCGATGCCATCACCCCGGCCGATCGTACGCTCGCCGACGGGTACGGCAACACCGCCGACCGGGCCGTCCTGCTCTACGCCATGCTCGAAGCGGCGGGCCTCAAACCCGAGTTCGTCCTCGTCGATTACGGCTCCCGGATCGCTTCCTTGCAACGCCTGGAGGCACGGTATCCCGCGGACAGCACGTTCGGGCAGGTGCTCGTCCGCGTCCGCAGCGGCTGGGCCGAGGTCTATCTAAACGATACGAACCAATACGCGGAACTGGGTTCCACGCCGGCCCACGGCCACCTGGCCCTGCCGCTGGCCCAGGGCAGGACGGAAACGATTTCGATCGCGCAGGACAAACAGGACCTCAGGCAATATGAGTATCGCCTCACGCTGACCGAGGAAGGGGATGCCCGCATCGCCGCCGCTCGCAAGAACTACGGCGACTCCTTTGCGATCCGCCATCGGATGTTCGCGGAAATGCCCCCCGAAGAGCGCAACCGCTACTACCAGGAGATGGTGGCGGAGATCTCGCAGGCGGCGGTGGCCGACGGCGACCTGGTGACGGACTTTGATTCCTATCCGGGCGTCGAGACGTTCGCCGTGCGGGTCGAGAAGTACGCTGTGCGCGATGGTGAGTTCCTGTACTTCGAGCTGCCCGCATCGCTCCGTCATTTGTTCAACCTGCGTTCCGATACGCACGAGAATCCATTCTACCGGGCCGGCGCCCTGCGTCGGCGCATCTCGACCGTGGTGGAACTGCCCGAAGGGAGTTGGCGCCTGGTGCTCGCGCCACGGCAGAGGCGGCTGTCTCTGCCCGGCGGCGGCGGAACCGTTGCCGTCAGTGTCACCGCACAGGGCCCGGACAGCGGCGACGCGGCTACACTCGTCTTCACTCACGAGGTCGAGCTGGATCCTTTCATCCTCGAGTCGCAAGACTATCCGGACCTGCTGGAGATCGAGAAGCAGTTGACGCACGCCCAGGCCCGAACCGTCCTGCTGAAACGCGAGTGACAACGCCCGGCCCGTCGGGGCCGATACGCGTTAGATAGAATCGCAGTGTGAAGGGACGTTGTCATCCTGAGCCGAAGGCGAATCCCGGCGCGCCGGGATGGCCTCCGAGCGGGGAGCATCTCGAGATCGCAGGCCAGATTCGCACGAGGGCTGTGTCCGATGCGAGTCGCTATAGTTGTGTGACTTCGGAGAGGCCTTCGATCTGGTTGTGGGTGACTTCCCGGATTTTGGTTTCCAGCTCGTCCTGGAGCGGGGCGGTCTGGCGGCGGAGGGATTCCTGGAGATGAGTTTTGAACTGCCGGCGCATCTTGGCGATTCGCGCGGTGGTCAGGACGTTTCTGACGATGATCGCCGGGGCGTTCCAGTTGTCGGCGAGTTCCCGGGCGCGGGCCTTTCCGTATCGCACGGCCAGGAAGGCCGCGACGGCGCTGAGGACGGCGCCGATGACCAGCCCGACCGGTCCGGTCGCCAGCAGGGCCATGCCGCCCCCGCCGCTGACGGCGGCGCCGACGCTGGTCGCCAGCGCCACGACGAACCATCCGACCGTTTCGCAGACGGGCCCGTACAGGTCGGGCGCGTCCGGCCGCACCATGTCCTCGCCCACGGCAACCTGACTGGTCTGCTCGACCGGCTTTTCGCCCACGCTGAGCCCGTACGAGCCGAACCAGCGCGAGAGCATCTCGTTGAGCTGCCCCGGCAATCCCAGGCGCAGCGTCTGGAGGCGCTGCTGGATGATGTCCCGCAGCGGTGCTTCGTTGTCGGCGACCTTGCCGGCGACGGTGTCCCGCAACGTTTTTACCGAGCCGCCGCTGCGGCGAAACTCCTCCAGCGTCGGCCGTATCGTTTTGTCGAACAGCTCCGATGTCACGTCGGCCGCGACGCCTTCGATGTATTTCTCCGTCACGCTTTCGACCAGGGGCCGGACCTGCGCCTGGCAGAATTCGGGCAGGTCCGCTCTCAGCTTGTCGCGGGTCTCATCGAATTTCTTCTGCAGCGCCGGCAGGATGGCCAGTCCCTGAGCGATGACCGCGTAGGGCCGGTCGCTGCGCATCAGAGTGTGGCCCAGTGGCCCACGGTTGTCGTTCGAAGAGGGGATCTCCAGTATGTCGCAGACGACATCGGGGATGAACGGCCACTGGCTGCTGCCGCCGGCTAAGATCACCCGGCTGATGTCGCCGGTGGCCACCGATTTTTCGCTCAGTCCCTGCGCCAGGCACGCGCGGAACCAGCCGATCAGATCGATGGGTTCCCGGGCCTGCATGATTCTGTCGCAGCGCACGCCCATGTCCTGCAGATGGCCCACGAACGTCGGGCTGGGCCGATAGGCCCCGGCGCGCTCGACAAAGTCCGGCCAGCTCATGCCTCGGAGACTGCCGTAGCGACCGATGGATTTGTTGACGGTCTCGCTGCGGTCGCGCGCCATCGTCAGGGAGAAAAACTCCTTCACTTCCCGACACAGGTACGAATGGACGTAGTACGCGTCGCCTGCTTTTTCCATTTCCTTCAGCGCCGCCGGGTTCTGTTCGAGGAACCACTGGAAGAACAAATCGTCGAACAGCCGTCCGCCCAATTCCATCTCGCCCCAGGAGTGACAGACCTGCAGGCTTTGCAGGAAGGCGAAGTCGCAGGTCCCGCCGCCGAAGTCGATGACGAGGATGCCCTTCTGCGCCTGCTCCGGCGAGAAATCCTTGTGCCAGAGATGGTACAGCAGGGCGCCCTTAGGCTCGTCCACGAGCCGGACCTTGCCGTAGCCGGCGGTCTCGGCGATACCCGCCAGCTTGGCGCGAAAGCGGTTCTCCGATTCGCTGGGCACGCCGAAGATGACGTGCTGTCTCTGCGGGTCCAGTACGATATGCTGGCGCTGGGACTGGGCTGCGACAATGCGGAGGAAATCGACGGCGGCATGGGCCGCCTCGGCGCTGTCGACAATGTCGGGCTTGAACTGCGTGCGCAGTTGATACCGGCTGCGCTCCTCGGCGGAGGCCTCCCCGTATTCGTGCAAGGCCTGGTCGCCCACCAGCGGCTCGCGGTCGGCGCGGTACAGAATCGTCGTGGGCAGACCGTCGCGTCCCGTGCCGAAGTCCACGCCGACCGGGGAGATCTGGTCCGCCGGACACTTACAGAAGTAAGAGTTCGTCGTGCCGAAGTCGATTGCCAGAATGCCCGGAATATCCATGTTACGTCCTGTCGCGGACCTTGCGGACGAGCCCGCGCTGCACGACCCTGCCGTCGAAGACGACGGCGGGCCGCTCGATCGTCACTCGGTCGCCCTCGGTGACGTGACCGAAGGTCTCGTATTTGCTCTGGAGGTTCTGCTGCCAGAGGAGAGTCTCCTCTTTCGCGCCGGCCGCTGTGAATGCGGGTGCACCCTCCAGCCCTTCGAAACCGCTGTTGCGGGCCTCCTGAAGCAGTTCGTCGGCCACCACCGCCAGCGATTCGGGCGAGGCCCGGTGCAGGGCGTAGATCACCTTGGCCAGCCGGCGGAAGGCCTTGCCCTCATCCGTCTCCGGTTTCTTCGCGCCGGTTCGATGGAAGCACAAGGCCGTCAGAATCGCCACGGCCCACTCCAGCCACTGTTCGATGGCGGCGCGCACGGTTTTCTCGTATTCGCCCCGGATGTTGCCTTGCAGCGGCCTGGGCCGGCGAAACGCCCAGGGCAGAATCTTCGTCAGCAGCCTGATGCGCGCCAGCCGGTGCACGAGCAGCACCGCCAGCAGCGCCCCGACGGGCCCGCCGACCGTCAGTCCGAGATCGCGCATGTCGAGCGTGACGCGCAGGACCGGGGCCAGTAGGAGCATTCCTGCTATCGCCCCCGCTACGGCCGCCAGCGCCGAGGTGGTCGCCTTCGTCTCCGGGACCGCCAGCAGCTTGGGAATTTGCGGGGGCCGCGCGATCGTCTCGAAACCCAGCGCCACATGGGCGACGTCGCGGGCCTCGAAATCAGCCCGGCCGTCGATCGTGCCGATCGAAGCGGCTGTGAGTAGCTCCTGCTTCAAGACGGCGTGGGCCCGCGATTGGGCGGCCTCGAAGTCGCCCGGGCCCGGGTCCTTCGTGACGCGCAGCGCCGCAAAGTACTCCTTCGTCGCCCGTTCGGCCAACTCGCGCCGCATCGGTTCGGTCGCCGATTGCGCGCCGGCTATTTTTTCCTGCAAATCCAGCATACGTAAAGATGCGCCGTCACTCAAATATCGCGTTCATACCCGCGCCAACCGCCATTGTAGGGCACCAAGCCACAAACGCAACTGCAAACCCGCCTTCGTCGGCGACGCGGGCGGACATCTCTATCCCTGTAGTCGCAACCCCCGGCGTAATATTGCCGGCCGATCCGCCCTACCTCTCCCAACCCCTGCGCTACCGGCAGCGCAGCAGGGCAGTAACGTCGGGCGAATCAGTGAAGCGCATGTGGGGATGTTGTCACAGACACGCGAGGGGCTTTCCCGGGGAGGGTCCACAATGAAGGGGCGCGACCGTCGGGTTGACGGGCGCGCCCCTGATGGACAGGCGTTTTGTGGATGTTTGGTGCGGGTGCGGATCACTTCTTGCGGGATTGGCGTTTGCAGGTCAGGGTGCTCCAGGGTTCGGCGTCGCGGTAGCCCCAACTGTCGAGGCCGTAGATGCTGATCTTGATGGTCTTGGCGTCGAGGTTCCTGTGCACGATCTCGACCTTCTGGGTCTCTCCGTCGGCCTGGACGCCCTCGGCTTTCAGGACGGCGTCGCCGTAGTTGTCGCCCCAGGTGCCCTTCCAGATGCCACCCTGGTTGTCGGCGCCGGCCAGCACGACTTCCTCGCTCGAGGCCGCCAGCATGGTCATGCCGTGAAACGCGAAGTCTCCCATCCTGAAATCCATCAGGACGATGTGCTTATCGAGCCCCCACTTGTAATTGACCTCGACGCGCTGCCCCTCGTTGTCTGTCGCTGCCCATTTGCCCAGTACCCAGTCGTAGCCGTACTGCGTCACGAAGTCGCCCAGCTTTTCTTGGGCTGCCACCGGGACTGTGCCGATTGCCAGCAGGCCCAGAGTCAACAAGCAGAGATTCCTAATGTTCATTGTGTTCTCCTTTCTGATGCGAAAAACAAGTGTTGTGCCGGTCTGCCTCTACCCACAACGGGCGAATCACGCGATCCGAAACGACCACCGCTCGCCCATACAACAATCGAAATCATCGTTTGTCTTTACCGGGTCCTGGTTTTATTTTCGACGGCTTGCCTGGGGCAACAATGCGCAGTTTTCCCGATTGACGACCGGATTGGCGCCGCGTTATTCTCAGCGGACATTGCCCTTGACGAGCACGGCCGCGTATGGGCTGGAACGGAAAGGCGATCTGTTGTTTTGATGGAAGGTGGTTCTTCAGATGATGAGGTTGTTCGTTGCCGATTCTGTGTGCACGTGGCGCGGGGGCGCTAGGCGTGGCCGGGGCTTGGTGGCGTTTTTCCTCTTTTTGCTGATGCCTGGCCTTTCTTTCGGCGCGGGCGGGCGCATTGTCCCTGTGATCGAATCGGTCCGGCAGGTGTATGATTTGCCGGCGGTGGCGGCGGCGGTGATTCTGGACGGCCGGGTGTGTGCGGTGGCGGCCACGGGTGTTCGCAAGGCCGGCAGCGACGTCAAGGTTACGCCGGCCGATCAGTTCCATCTGGGCTCGTGCACCAAGGCCATGACGGCCACGCTCATCGCGATCCTTGTCGAAAAGGGCAAGCTGGGGTGGGATGCGACGCTGGCAGAGCTGCTGCCCGACCTGGTCGAGGATATGCGCCCCGTTTATCGAACCGTCACGATTCGGCATCTGCTCGCGCACCGCGCGGGCCTGCCCCCGGCGAATTCGTCGTGGCCCGAGGGCATGTCGTTCCGGGACGTGCACCGACTGCCCGGCGCGCCGATGCAGCAACGGCTGGCCTACGCCCGGCTGATGCTGCGCCAGGAGCCCGCAACGACGCCCGGAGAGGAATACCTCTATTCCAACGCAGGCTACGCCATCGCCGGGACGATCGCCGAGCAGATCATGAAGACGCCCTATGAGACGCTCATGAAAGAGATGGTGTTCGAGCCGTTAGGCATGGGCAGCGCCGGGTTCGGTGCGATGGGAACGCCGGGGAAGATCGATCAGCCCTGGCAGCACCGGTTCTCCGATGGCAAATTGAAACCGGTCGGCCCGGGCCGCTTCAGCGACAATCCGCCTGCCATCGGGCCGGGCGGAACGGTCCACTGCGCCATGGGCGACTGGGCGAAGTTCGTGCTGGTGCATTTGAAAGGACGCCGCGGTGAACCGACGATTCTCCCTCCGTCGAGCATCACCGAGCTTCACACACCCGATTTCGGCGGCGACTATGCCAAGGGCTGGGCCGTGAAAACGCGGGACTGGGCCGGCGGCGAGGTCCTCACCCACACGGGGACCAACAACCAGAACTACGCCGTGGTCTGGATGGCGCCGAAACGCAACTTCGCCGTCATGGCGGCCACCAACCAGGGCGGCGGCGACGTCGCCAAGGCATGCGACGACGTCTGCGCCAGGCTCATCCGCGAGTTTCTCGCGAAATAGCAGGGATCAGAAAAAAACCCTTGTGCGATAGGATTCTGTCATCCCTTCGCGTGCGTTCAGGGCAGGCTCTGAGCCGCAGGCGAATCCCGGCGCGCCGGGACGGCCTGCGAATGGGAAGTTCTTCGAGGTCGCAGCCCAGATCCTAACTGAACTTTTGCAAAATGGAGATTAGGCTTACTTTAGGGAGGAAAAATCTTCTTGTCGATTTTTCCTCCCGAGCACGTAAGTGCATTGGGTATTGGTATTTAAGCTCCGTCTTCAAGGAAATCAAACCAACGATTTCCTTGAAGAATATAAGCCTAATCTCCATTTTGCAAAACTCTACA
>CAYPZL010000096.1:0-21299 GCA_964415045.1 uncultured Pirellulales bacterium
GCGTGGTCGCGACCACGCGCAGCTCCAGCGTGCGCTCGCCCAGACGCGATTCCTTTCGCATCAGCTTCACCGGCGCGGTTCGCCGAATCGTACTGAAGCTCTCCGCCACCCGCTTCTGATCCTCGTAGGTGAGTCCGTAGACGCTCATCATGGTGCGCGTGGTGCTTCTTTGTTCCTCCTCAGCCGACTTCATCGATGAGATAATGATGTTGTTGCTGCCGAGCTTTCGAATCTGCTCCAGGGCTTCCTTGCTGGCTCCTTCACCCACCGAGAGCATCGCCACGACGCTCCCCACGCCGAAGACCACGCCCAGCATGGTCAGGAAGGAACGCAGCTTGTGCAGCAGCAGGTTCTCGATCCCGAGCCAGATGTTTCTGAGGACTTTCGTCTGTCTCATCAGGATTCTTCGATCTCGTCCACTCGCCCGTCGATCATGTGCAATCGGCAGCGGGCGTACTGCGCAATATTGGCTTCGTGTGTGACCATAACGATTGTTTTGCCCGCTTCATTCAGTTTCGCCAGGAGCTCCATGATCTGAACCCCGGTCGTTGAGTCGAGGTTGCCCGTGGGCTCATCGGCGAAAATGATCTGCGGGTCGTTCGCCAGGGCCCTGGCGATGGCGACCCTCTGCATTTGTCCGCCGGAGAGTTCCGTCGGCCGGTGGTGCAGCCGGTCTCCCAGGCCCACGTCCTCGGCCAGTTCCCGGGCCCGCTCGGCGCTGCGGATCGCATCCCAGCCCAGGTAATACAGCGGCAGCTCAATGTTTCGTTGCACGCTCAACTGCGGAATCAGGTTGAAGCTCTGAAAGATGAAGCCCAGATACTTCAGCCGCAGCTCGCTCAGTGCGTCGTCGTCGAGCTGGCTGACGTCCTGGCCCTCCAGGTAGTACGAGCCGGAGGTCAGCCGGTCCAGGCAGCCCAGCACGTTCATCATCGTACTCTTGCCCGACCCGCTGGGCCCCATGATAGCCCAGAAGCCTCCCTTCTCGAACGAGACGTCGACGCCCGCCAGCGCCCGGACCTCCTGCGTTCCCATCTGGTAGGTCTTGATCGCTTTCTCGAGCCTGACGATTTCCGCCCGGGGCCCGGAGTCGGTCGCTTCGATCATTTATGGATTCCTTTCCGTGCTCTGCGACCTTTGTCCTGCTCCCTGCCTCGGGCCTCCTCCTTGTCTCGGACCTGCTCCCTGCCTCGGGCCTCCTTGTCCGGGTCCGGCTCCCGGTCTGCGCCCGGCGCCCTGGAATTGCTGTCGCAATTTCGCCCGTTCCTCCTCCGACATATTCTCGAAGCGCTGCCTCATTTTTTCTATTTCTTTCGCCCGCTCTTCCTCCGACATGTTCTGGAAACGCTGCTGCATCCGCTGGAGATTAGGCATGCCCTGGCCCGGACCCTGCGGTCCGCGCTCGGCTGCGCCGGGCCTGGCGACAGGCGCCTCGTTCGCCTCTTCGAGCTTCTGGTTGATTCTCTGTTTCAAGGAGTCCGCTCCCGCATCGGCTCCGGACATCTCATCGCCCATGATCTGGCCCATATCCTCGACGGTCGCCGCTTTCAACGGCGGCGTGAGCAACACGGTCTCGCCAGCCTCGATGCCGCTGATGATGTGCACCATCCGGTTGTTGTCCAGGCCGATCTCGACCTCCCGCTCTTCGACGATGCCGTCGTTAACCACGTAAGCGGTCGGCTTCCCGGCGATGCGCACGACCGCCTGCACCGGGATGTAGACTACATCCTCGTACTGGGCGACGATGATGTCCACCTTGCAGCTCATCCCCGTGCGGAGATCGGGCTCATCGCCTTCCAGGTCGACTTCCGAGTTGTAGACCTTCAGGTCGGGATTCATCCACATGCTCTGCGAGTCGGGCAACGGGGCGATCTTGGAGACGGTTCCGAAGAACCGTTTGCCGGGCAGGGCGTCGACGGTGATGACGGCCGGCAGTCCGACCCGGACTTTTTCCAGACTTGCCTCGTGAATGTCCACCTCCGCCATCGCCGAAGCGGTGGTGGGCAGGTAGATCAGCTCCTGACGCTCGAAGACCTCCACGCCTTCATCCAGCGGCTCGCGGTTGTCGCGCCAGCCGCCTCTGCGGGCGGTGGTGGCGTAGATGACCATTCCGTCCTTGGTGGCCCTGACCTCAGTTTTGGCCAACTGATCTTCAAGCTTCGCCAGCTTGTCCTGCTGACGTTTGTACTCGAGATCCTTGGCCGTAAGGTCCGCTTCGGCCTGGGCGACGTCGGCTCTGAACTTGGCCTGCGCCCGCTGCAGCGCCATCTCGGCCTGGCTGACGTCGCTCTGGTACTGATCGATATTCCGCTGTTTCGTGAAGTTCTGGAGCAGATTCAGATCGTTTTTGGCCAGTGTCAGCTTGTTCTCGGCGCTGGTGACCGCCAACTGGTCGGCCTGCAATTCCGTGTGTGATATGTACTTCTCGTCATAGAGCTTTTGCGACCAGGCAAGGGTTTCTTTCGCCCTTGTGAGTTGTTCTTCGGCGAGTTTGACCTCGTTTATCGCTGCCGTTTCGGCGTTGGGATACTGCCCTTTGAGGTACTGCTCGAGGTCCTGCTTGGCGAATTTGAGCGTGAGCTCGGCGAGATCGACGTCGGCCTGCGCCTGGTTCTTGATCACCTCGAAGCTCTCGGAGGCGTTGACGTAGGCCGCCTTGGCGTTCTGTACCTTGATTTCCTGGTCGATCCTGGCGTCCTCCAGCGTACTGGAATCCAATTTCACCAGGAGATCGCCTTTCTTGACGTGCACGCCTTCATCGATGATCCAGATGATTGAGGTGCGGCCTTCGACCTCGTTCTTGATGATATCCTGGTCGCGCGACTTGATCGTGCCCGACTCCAGGACGCTGATCGTCAGGGGCCCGCGTTTGGCCACGAACGTGGCGAACTCACTGGCGGTGTCCTCGCTGCCCTTGACCACCTTCAGCCATACCAGCGCCATGCCGATCAGAATGACCACTGCCAACGCTGCAATCACGCGAAAGGACCGACGCCTGGCTCCGCCATTTGTTGTCTTGTTATTGCTTTGTGCCATGATCCATGTCCTCTGGGGAAAATTCCCGCCACAATCCGTTTGCATCCATCTCCAGCAAACCCATATCACGTTGTATTTCCAGTTCTGCCATGCGGTAGTCCACCACCGCACGGGTCAGTGCGTTTTGCGCCGACAGCAACGCATCCTGCGCTTCCAAAAGGTCTCGAATCTCGGCTCTGCCCGCCTCGATATACAGATCCACACTGCGGACTCGTTTTTCGGCGACCGCCACCGACATGGCCTCGATCTTCAGGGCCTCCCGAGATTCTAACAACGTTCGCAGCTCATTACGAATCGAAAGCTTGATGTTGTCTTCAAGGCTTTGCACGCTGCGTGTCGCGTCTTCCAGATTGATCCAGCTCTCACGGTAGGCATACTGCTCGGCCGTTCTCTCCAGCGGCAGATCCAGTGTGAGCAAGGCGCTGTAGGTGCCCCCGTCAAAACCCAGGCTGCCGTCGTCGTCATTATCGTCAAAGCTGGCGGCCCCGCCGAGAGTCAGTTCGGCTCGCAGTCGGTCGGCTGCGATCACCACGCGTCTTTGGGCATCGTATACCCGCCCGTTGGCGGCATGCAGGTCCAGGCGGTTCTCAAGAGCCAGTTGGATGGCGACGGTTTCCTCCAGTTCATACGGACCGGCTTCCTCGTAGTTCGGTGCTTCCAGGATCACTTCCGCGTCCGCCGGCGGTGTCTCTCGCGCGGTTTCCTCCAATGTTGCTTGCCGGACGATGTCAGCAACCATCTGGGACGCCGGCGCCGTCAGTCGGTCAAGATCGCTCCGGTCGATCTCGATGTGGGCGTCCGGGGGCAGGCCGATCAACCTTTTGAAGGAGTCGAGGCTGTTCTTTAGCTGAAGCTGCGAGCGGATCCAGCCGCTGCGCGCCCCCAGCTCACTCTGTATGGCCTGGTCCACCTGGATGGCAGGCAGACGCCCCGCGTCGGCCCACCGCCGCGAGCGGCGCGAGGATCGAATTTTGCCTCGATAGTTCTCCTCGGCGTTCTTGACTCCGTCCATCTGACTGAGCACCGAAAAGTACTGCTGTGCGATGTTGACGGCAAACGTACGCTTGAACCGCTCGAACTCCCAGATGGTGTAGATCACCTGTCTTTCGGCCTGAGTCAGGGGCTCGGTAACGATATGGCGACCCGACCCCCTCAGCAACGGAATGCTGACGCTCGGATCGGCAGCCAGACGGATGGTGGAGGAGCCGCCCTGCGTCAGCAGATTGGCCAGGTCCACGGCCAGCGCGGCGCTGAGGCTGGCGCCGTTCTTGAGCGTGCGGTCGATCCGGGCGGTGGCGCTAGTGTCCTGCTCGGCACGTGCGTCGCTGCGCCCGATGCCCTCCGTGGTGTCTGCACTGATCGCGCTGCTTATCCGACTGACGAAGAAGTTGCGGAACTCGTTGCGTTCGACGTCGAGGGCAAAGGCGGCCCGAAAGACACCTTCCTTTCGCGACTGATACTCGTCGCTGTTGCGGGCGCCGATTTGCAGGGCGTCGATGAGCGAGAGTTTCAGCGGTTGATTCGGTTCGATCGGGATTTCGGCGTCGGGCGAGGATTCGGCGCGGGGATAATCCGCCTCCGGCCAGTGCTCGATGGGGTCCAGCCGGTCCGTTCCCAGCGACGCCTCGCTGGAATACTGCAGCTCCTGCTCTTCCAGGAGCCGCCGTCGCAGGATGTCTTTCGGACGCTCAATGCTGAGCGGTTCGGTCTTGCCCAGGGCCTCCTGCTGCTTTTCCGCAATGATCTGGCGGGCGGTTTTGTCGGCCTCCTGGCGATATTCCGCAGGCGTCCGACAGCCGCACAGCGCCAGGGCCATGCAGAATAGAAGCAGCACGGCGAACGGGCCCCGCCCTGGGCCGACGGTTCGTCCTGGTGCCTGTGTTAAGAAAATCGGTTCCATCAATACTCCCAACCTCGAATTCTGCCCTTTCGATCACCCACGTTCCGTACGGTCGTAGAAATTTCTCAAGGGACGTATAAACCCTCATGTGCGCAACTGCGAGTTCTTCCACCGAGCGTCGCCTGGCCGGGGTCAGTCTATGCATCACCCACCTGTGTCCGGCTGAGAACCACCCACGGCAGTACAGACGTCACCGGAGCGGGCTTCATTGCATCCAAATTCCGGCTCAGGTCCATGGGACGCAAGCTTTTTGCCTATTTTAACATATGTGGCCCCGAAAACGTAGACTGTGCCAGCAAATAGTCGAAAAATCTGTCCCCGGATGGTGCAAAACAATCTGTCCCGGCGCTACGAAAGCGAGGTCGCCCGGATCACATGGATTGCATTTGTTGCCGTCGGCTGCTATTTTAAGGCCCGTGTGGCGTACCGTCGCCGGGGGGCGTTATGGGACGGGAGATGCCTTCTGCAGTCGATCGCGCAACCGCTTGAAACAGGGATTGTGGAGACAAGCCGATGGATGGACCAGTAGAGCCGACAGAAGTACCCGCCGAGCCGAACGATGTGCCCGCCGAGCCGAGCCATGCACCCGGCGAGCCGAGCCATGCACCCGGCGAGCCCGAGGGGATTGTTGATGTCGTTTACAGGAAGAAGTCGGCGGCTGCGCCGCCGGAGCGACTGATGTCGCTCGATGCCCTGCGCGGGTTCGACATGTTCTGGATCATCGGGGGCTGGGGAATCGTCCAGGGTCTGGCCAAGGGGCTCAACAACGAGTGGTTCAACGAGTACATTGTCCCGCAGACCCACCATGTGCCCTGGGAGGGGTTCACCGCGTGGGATTTGATCATGCCGCTGTTCCTGTTCATTGTCGGCGTGGCGATGCCTTTTTCCTTCGCCAAGCGGTTGGATCGGGGCCAGGGCAAGGCGCGAATTTTCTGCCACGTCATCTGGCGCGTCATCGTTCTGTGGATTCTCGGTATGGTCGTACAAGGCCGGCTGCTGGAATACGATCTTTCGAAGCTGCGCTTCTACAGCAACACGCTTCAGGCCATCGCCGCCGGCTACCTGATCGCCTCGATTCTCCTGCTGAGCTTGCGGCCGGTGGGGCAGTTTATCGTCACCGTCGGCCTGCTGCTGCTGTACTGGGCGCTGATGGTGCTGGTTCCGGTCCCCGGGCACGAAGCGGGCCAGCTCACGCCGGACGGGAACCTGGCGATCTACATCGACAAGCTCATTCTGGGACCCTATCAGGACGGGACCACATACACCTGGATCCTCAGCAGCATGACCTTTGCGACGACGGTAATGATCGGGGTTTTTGCGGGGCAGTTGTTACGCGCCGACTTCGGCAAGCTCCGAAAGACGCTGTTTCTGCTGGCTGCCGGGACCGTCTGCGTCTACCTCGGCTGGGCCTGGGGCCATGTCTTCCCCATCATCAAGCACATCTGGACCAGTTCCATGGTCTTGTACGCCGGAGGGTGGAGCCTGCTGCTGCTGGCCTTGTTCTATTTCGTGATCGACGTGCTTCGCCTGCGGTTTCTGGGCTTTTTCTTCGTGGTGATCGGGATGAACGCCATCGCGGTCTACACGGCGACACACGTGTATGATTTCCGGCACCTCGCGGATATTTTCGTCCGCGGCCTGGCCCCGTGGACGGGAGATTGGCACGATTTCGTGCGGGCGGTCTGGGGTTTGACGATCCTCTGGCTGATTCTACTCTATATGTATCGCAAGAAGACGTTCATCAAGATTTGATGGCGCCGCTTGCATTGTAGTTTGACGAGGGTGGACGGCGGATTTCACCGGCGGGCTCTGGTTGCCGGCGCTTGTTGTTACAGGACTCATTCACACGGGAGAAATGAAATGCAGGATACGCAAGAACGGGAACGCAGTTCCAGGAAGAGATTGACGCGCCGTGCCTTCATGCGCGCCGCGGCCGGTGGATCGGCGGCGTTGGGCTGTCTCTCGCCGGTGGTTCTTTCCGGTTGCAACGCGGTCTCATCGAGGAAGGGATCGGCCACTCGGGGACGAGACGAAGCCCGGCCCAACGTGATCTTCATCCTCACCGACGATCAGCGGTGGGACCAGCTTGGCTGCGAAGGCCATCCGTTCCTCAAGACCCCGCATCTCGACCGGCTGGCCGCCGAGGGGGCCCGCTTTGCCAACATGTTCGTGACGACGTCGCTGTGCTCGCCCAGCCGGGCTTCGTTTCTCAGCGGCCTGTACGCCCATTCGCACGGCGTCGTCAACAACTTCACCGACTATCCCGAGGATCTGCCCAGCTTCCCGCGCAGCTTGCAGGCAGCCGGCTACGAAACCGCCTACATTGGCAAGTGGCACATGGGCGAACAGAGCGACGAAAAGCGGCCCGGTTTCGATTACTGGGTCACCCACAAAGGACAGGGCAAATACTACGACACGGAGTTCAACGTCAACGGGCACCGGACCGTGAAGAAGGGCTATTACACGCACCGGGTGACCGACATGGCGATCGACTGGCTCCGGCAGGACCGCGACAAGCCGTTCCTGCTCATTCTGGGGCACAAGGCGCCGCATACACCGTTCACGCCGGAAGAGAAGTATCGGCATATCTACGACGATATTCCGATCAAGTACCCCGACACCGCCTTCGCGCTGGAGGGCAAGCCCGACTGGGTCAAGCAGCGCATCGACACCTGGCATGGCATCTACGGACCGCTGTACGGATTTCGCAAAGAGTTCCCCGACCGCAGCCCCGAGAGCGTCAAGCATTTCGCCGATTTCGTGCGATCCTACACGGCCTCGATCAAGTCGGTCGATGACAGCGTGGGACGCATCTACAGCGAGCTCGAACGCGCGGGGCAGTTGGACAACACGATGATCGTTTTCGCGGGCGACAACGGGATGTTCCTCGGCGAGCACGGGATGACCGACAAGCGGACGATGCACGAGCCGAGCATCCGCGTGCCTTTGCTGATCCGTTACCCGCGTCTGGTCCGGCCCGGGACGGTCGTGGAGCAAATGGTTCTGAATATCGACGTGGCGCCGAGCATCCTGGACATTTGCTCGGCCCCGCCGCTGCCGAAGGTTCACGGGATGTCGTTCAAGCCGCTGTTGAAAGGGCAGACCCGAAGATGGCGCCGGTCCTGGTACTACGAATACAACTACGAGAAGCAGTTCCCGTATACACCGAACGTCCGGGGCGTGCGCACCGATGAATGGAAGTACGTTCACTACCCGCACGGCGACGGCGGGCCCGACCGGCACAAGGCCGAGCTCTACAACCTCAAGCAGGACCCCGGCGAGACGAAGAACCTGATCGACGACCCCGCCTATACTGCCAAAGTCGTCGAGCTGCAGAGAGAACTGGCACGGCTGATGAACCAGACCGGGGCGCTGCCCGACCGCATGCCTCTGGATGAGGGCGTCAAATCGGAACTGCCCGAAGAATCGATCCGCTGATCGAGGTGTGTGATGAATCGACGAACGTTCTTGAAAGTCTCAGGCATGAGTGTGGCTGTGGCGGCTTCCCGCTGCTTCGCGGCCTCGTCGTCGCACCTGCCCCGTCGCCGACCCAACATCCTGCTGCTGTTCAGCGATCAGCACCACGCCGGCGTGATGGGCTGCGCCGGCCATCCGCGGGTCAGGACGCCGAATCTCGACCGGCTGGCGCGCGATGGCGTGCGGTTCGACCGCGCCTATTGCCCCGATGGGATCTGCGTCCCCTCGCGGACCTCGCTCTTCACCGGCTTATATCCGCGCACGACGGGCGTGCTGTACAACAGCGACCGCCCGCCGCACCCCGAGCGGCTCCATCCGCTTCATTCGCTGCTGCGAGCCAACGGCTACCTGACCGGGTGTTTCGGCAAGCGGCATTTTCCGCGCGGCCTCAACGAGAGCGACTGGGACCACTCGGCCACGACCATCAACCCCAAGCTCGATCCGTCCGATAAGAATTACTGGGACTGGATCGAGCAGCAGGGGCATTACGATTCGCACGAGCGCGATTTCAAAGGCTCGCACGCGGAGTCGTTGATGGCCCACATTTCTCATACGCCGCCTGAGAAGCGCACGACCGCCTACACGGCCGACAAGAGCATCGCGTTTCTCCGCGAGGCCAAACAGGCGGGCCGCCCGTTCTTCTGCTGGACCTCGTTCATCTATCCGCACCAGCCGTACACGCCGGTGGAGCGATGGGCCCGGCTCTACGACCCCGACGCGGTCGAGCTGCCGGGCAACGTCAGCGAGCCGGTGGAGCATCTGCCGCAACGGATGCGCGAATGGCGCACGCGGACGAAGCCACCCTGGAATTGCGGCTCGGCCGCGAGCGACCACGCGATCTATCGCCGGTACGTGGCCTACTACTATGCGCTGGTCAGCGAAATCGATTTCCATCTCGGGCGGGTCCTCTCGGCGCTCGAAGAGCTGTCGCTGGCGGACGATACGCTCGTCATCTACGCCTCCGACCACGGGGATTTCGTGGCCGGCCATGGCATGGTCGAGAAATGTGCGGTGGGCCACAACGTCTACGAAGACACGCTCCGGGTCCCGCTGATCGTTCATTGGCCGGGGAAGTTCGCGCGTGGGCGGACCTACACCGGTCTGACCGAATCGATCGATTTGTATCCGACGCTGCTGGAGCTGACGGGCATCAAGCGTCCGCCCGGCGGATACGACCTGCCGGGTCGGTCGCTGCTGCCCATCCTGACCGGCGGCGACTTGCCGGGAAAACCGTACGTTTTTTCGGAGAACTGGTCGCAGGTTACGGTGATCGGCGAGCGCTACAAGCTGGGCCGATGGATCACCCCGCCCGGGAAATATGCTACCTGGAATTGGGGCAAGACACATCCGGGCATGTTGTTCGACCGCCGGCGCGATCCACTCGAAGTGCACAATTTGATGGGCAGCTCCGAGGCTCGCGCCGCCGAAAAGGAACTGCGTCAGGTTCTGGCACAGTGGGAAGCCCGGACCCCCGACGATGGAAAACGCCCGATGTTCGAGAAACAAGCAGTGGGATAAGGAGAAGTGGGTTGATGGTTTCAAAATGGCAAACAGTCCTCGTCGGCGCTGCGCTGATGAGTTTCGTGACATTGACTGTCGGTGCTGCGCCGGTCGAGGAGCAGTCCGAAAAGAACGGCAAACCAATGGTGGGCGTGTATTACTACCCGTGGTATCGCAAGCCGCCGCAAGGTCACCTCGGGCAGTGGAAGCGCGTGATGCGTCAGCGTCTGGCGTCGCCCCAGGCGCCGAAGGCCGGTTTGTACGACTCGAGAGATCCCAACGTCGTTGGCGAGCACATCGCTCAGAGCCTCCGCGGCGGGATTGCGTTCTGGGCGGTAAGCTGGTGGGGCCCGGGACATCATACCGACCAGACGTTTCGGCAGGCGATCCTGACCCACCCCGACGCCGCCAAGCTCAAGTACGCGGTGCTGTATGAATCGACCGACCGGCTGGGCCCGCTCAAGGCGCCGCACTACCGTCACTGGATCGACGATCTGGCCTACCTCGAAAAGACGTACTTCGACCATCCGTGCTACTTGAAGGTCCAGGGCCGTCCGGTGGTGTTCGTCTACCTGACGCGCGTCTATTTCCGGGACAAGGGACAGGAGGCCCTGCGCCGGATGAGGGAGCGATTCCCCCGGCTTTATCTCGTGGGAGACGACGTTTTCGGTTCGGGATACAAGGCCCGGTGGGCCCGGCAGTTCGACGCCATCACGGCCTATGACGTCTACGGGCAATCCGTCGGCCGGTTGGGCGGTACGCGAAAGGCGATCGATTTCCTGGCGACGAACTATGGGCAGGCGAAGGCCGCGGCCAACAGCGTGGGGACCGCGTTCATGCCGACGGTGGCGCCGGGCTACAACGATACGGCCGTACGCGACGGGCACCCGGGCCGGGCACGCTACTTCACGGACGTCGAGGGCTCCCGCGAAGGTGACATCTTCCGGGCGATGCTGCGCGAGGTGGCCCTACCCCATGTAGACGCGCGATGCGGCCGCATCATGATGGTCACCAGCTTCAACGAATGGTACGAGGACACCCAGATCGAGGCCACCGCCGGAACCGCGCCGCCGAGCACCACCGATGACTCGCCCGGCGGGACACATTACACCGGCGGCGACCGCTACGTCGATTACGGGCACCTCTATCTCGATCTGCTCCGCGATTTCGTGCAGTAGCAGGCACGGAGTCTGATACGGATTCTGATTGATTTCTGGTCGGTGTTCTCATCCTGAACGCAGTGAAGGATCTGCCCTGCGGCCGCAAGCAACCTCTTGTTCGATAGCCAGATCCTTCGGCTTTGCCTCAGGATGACGCCGCCGCGGCCGCGAGAGAGCTTTGCCTATTCCGTATGACTCTACACTACTGGCTGTTCTGCGTCCCGGCCGGCACGATTCAGTTGGGAAGGTAGAACTCGACCTCCCAGATCCGCGCAATGTCGCCCGGCGTGCGGGTGACCACGAGGCGAATGCGGTCCGCGTCGATCGCGGCGAACTCCTGGACGACCTCGACCCTGGCGTTGTTGCGGACGCGGGAGCCCGGAATCTCGTGCCAGGCGCGGTCTTTGTAATACTGCAGGGCAAACTCGGAGATCGGGTCGGTGGTGTTCTGGCCGTTGAACCAGCCGCTCACGATGCGGACGGCCCCGACTCGTTTGGGCTCGGGCCAAACGAACGTCACGCAGTCGGGCATCTCCGCGGCGCTGCTGAGCCACCGGAGGCTGTTGTCGGTGGTGCTGATCCGCCCATCGTTGATATTCTCGACGGGATATTTCTGGGGGTCGTAATTGGACGAGACCGAGACCTCGGCCTCCAGCGCCAGGTTGGCCCCGGCCCTTTCCAGCCACTCGGTCATGTTGGGGCCCGCCATCATCTCCTTCATGCGATCGAAGTAATCCGGATAGATGTCGCGAGGTGTGGCGCCGTATCGGGCGCAGAGCGAAGCGGCCATGCCGATCACCTCGCCCATCATGCCGCACGTACGCATCACCCTCACGGCCCCCAGCGCCTCGTGCGTGACGCTGATGTCGCGACCGGCCATGAAAAGGTTCGCGACGTTCCGCGAGTAGAGACACCGGTAGGGGACCCAGTAGGGTTTGGCATAGTGCGTGTAATAGGCCTTGGAGATGAACTCGTCGCCCTGGAAGCCGTCGTCGTAGGCCGGGTCCGGTAGATGGAGGTCGATGCTCCAGGTCGCCGGCACGCAACGGTCGGGATAGACGATTCCTCCGACAATATCTTCCTTTGACAGGACGATGTCGCCCAGCAGGCGACGCGATTCGCGCTTGCCCGAGATATGGGCGGCCCAGTTGAGCTTGTGGTTCGGATACAGGCCCCGGGCATTCTTCAGCGCGTCCCAGGCGCCGTACATGGCGCGGAAGTTCAGGTCGCGGATGTACTCGCTCTTTTCGATGGGGTCGTGGTAGAACCCGCTTTCCCAGTACCAGCACCCCAGTTGATTCTCCTTCCAGGGGAACGGTTTGTCGCTCAGGTCCAGGGCCCAGGGGCAGCGCGGGAAAGAGACGGGGCTGCCGGTATCCACGACGGACCAGAGGTTGCACCGGCCCATGTGTCCGTCGAGGGTCATGTCGTAATCCGCTCCGGCCAGATGGCCGATGCAGCCGTCGCCGGTGCAGTCGGCGAAGTACCTGCCGGCGAAGCGGAGCCGCTGCCCGCTCCGCGTGTGCTGGGCGATGACGGCGACGATCGTACCGTTCTCCACCTCGACCGCGTTGGCGCGATACTCCAGAAACAGCGTCAAGTTTGGCTCGGCACGCACCAGATCGATTCTCCGCTGGTCCTCGTACAGCTCGGCCGTGTTATCCGGGCCGTAGTGGGCGCGGCGTTCGGGCTCGAGCTCGCGGACGATGTCCCCGATCCGCGAATACGGTTCGAAATTCGTGTTGCCGCCCAGCCAGACACGTACTTCGGAACTGTTGTTTCCGCCCAGGACGGGTCGATCCTGGATCAGCGCCACCGTCGCCCCTCCTCTGGCCGCCGCCAGCGACGCGCACGTGCCGGCGATGCCTCCGCCGACGACCACAAAATCATATTGTCCTGCTTCGATGGGACCTTCGGACAGACCGAGCAAGTCGCGTCGCCACCGGCTCATGTCCGGCTCGTCGTTGGGGGGTATGAAGTCGGGATCTTTCGTGAAGAAGATCGCGTCGCATCGGCCTTCGAATCCGGTCAGGTCGTGCAGCGTCAGAGGGACCGTCGCATCGTCGATGCGGACCGTGCCGCCGTCGTGCCAGTGCCACTCGGCGCCTTCGGTTCCGAACGTCGCATCCAGCCTCTGCCCGGCCACGTGGAGCGCAAAGCGCCCCGGGGCGTCCGCGCTGTGCCAGGGAGCGACCCAGTTTCGCGTCCTGACCCATACCCTGTACGCGCCCGGTCCCGGGAAGGTGACCACGGTGGTCGCGTCGGCGACGGGCCGGCCCAGGCCATGCGCCAGGAGAAACGGCGAGCCCATCTGATCCATGAATTGTTGATCCACCAGCCAGCCGCCCGGATCCTCGAAACGCTCCGCCTCGACGAGAAGATGCTCCCCCGAGACCGTCGCCCCGAACCCGAAAGCGGACAAGGCTATGCTGGCAACGCAGAACAATACGGCCTTCTTCATCGTGCTATTCTCCTGTCCTATGTATGGCAATTCGCTCGTCCGCATTGTATCTCAATCTTCGGTCCTTGTACACCGCACAGCGGAGATTGTGGGGTCTCGTGCCCGGCGTACTTCCTCCTTCAGGTTATCGCATTGGCCTTCGGGATGTTTGTGAAAATACCGTGTCATGCGTGTGGCAGCGTCAAGCGGCAGCTTGGCGATGGCGGATTTCTCTGCTTCGTATGTCGACAAAAGGCGCCCCCGACGTTGAGCCATCGCCAAGGCCTGCGGCCTTGACGCTGCCACCCCGGGGGGGACCGAAATGGTACCCAGGCGACGCAGGATTCTCACACACCCTTTGAGAATGGTTGCCGGGGATTCATTGAATTTGGCGCTGAGATAGGGTAGGATCGAGTGGTTGTGTTCACCATGTCCCATGTACTTCATTGATGTGTGACAGTATGCTGCGATATTTGACGTGGATGTGTGGTTTCGTTCTGGTATTGGCAGTGTTGGCGTTCCCCGCGGCCGGTAAGCAGCCTGCCGCCACCGAGGCGGGGGAACTCTCGACCCGGTGCGCAGCGCTGCGGGCGGCGGTAAATGACCTGATGAGCGCGTTCGGGGATGAGTACGCCGGCGGCGCAAAGACCCTGGCGCAACTCGGTCGGATCGAACGCCGGCTCCAGGCCGAGCGTGCCGACGTCGAGGCTCTCGGAGCCGAGTTCGCCCGGCTCCAGCGTCGTGCCCTGCTGGCCAATCCGCTTGTGATGCGCCAGCCCATTCTCTTCGTGGTGCGCGCCCAGTACAAGCCGGACCATCACAACACCGCGACCATGTTTCAGACCGGCGAGATCAACACCAGAAGCTTCGCCGGGGGAGGGGCGCTGAAGACCGTCGACGTAGCGAAGGGCGGACGGGTCTCGACGCTGGCCGAGCTGCCCGAAGGGATCATACGCGATCCCGAGGTGCACTTCGACGGCGGGAAAATCGTCTTCGCCATGCGCCGCGACATCCGGGACGATTATCATATCTATGAGATCAACGCCGACGGCACCGGCCTGACGCAACTAACGTTCGCTGCGGGCGTGGCCGACATCGACCCGCTCTACCTGCCCGACGGCAGGATCGTCTTCGGCTCCACCCGCGAG
The DNA here is from genome assembly GCA_964415045.1 of uncultured Pirellulales bacterium. Taxonomy (GTDB): domain Bacteria; phylum Planctomycetota; class Phycisphaerae; order Sedimentisphaerales; family Anaerobacaceae; genus CAYPZL01. The sequence goes on from CAYPZL010000096.1 coordinate 14,662, forward strand.
CCCAAGTACTGCATGTGCAACCGTCACATCATGTGCAACCTGTTCTGCATGGACGCCGACGGCGCCAACATCCACCAGATCGGCAAGAACACGCTGCACGAGGGACACCCCACGCTGATGCCCGACGGCCGGATTCTCTACGACCGGTGGGAATACGTGGACCGCAACTTCGGGGACGCCCAGGGGCTCTGGACCGTGAATCCGGACGGCACGAACCACGCGATCTACTGGGGCAACAACACCTGGTCTCCCGGCGGCGCCATCGACGGGCGGGCCGTCTTCGCGACCGACCAGGTGATCTGCGTCCTGGGCTCCTGTCACGACCGCCCGTGGGGAGCGCTGGCGCTGCTCGACTACCGGCTCGGCGTCGACGGCCGGGGCAGCGTCGTCCGCACGTGGCCGGCGCAGGCGGTCGATCTCGTCCAGCAGCACGGCCCACGCTCCGATGTCTACGGCTTCGACAACTTCAAGCGGGTGCAGCCGAAATACGAGGACCCGTATCCTCTGAGCGACAAGTACTTCCTCTGCTCGCGCATGACGGGCCAGGGAGAGCTGATGGGCATTTATTTGATCGACGTATTCGGCAACGAGGTTCTGATGCACGTGGAGGAGCCCGGCTGCTATGACCCAATGCCCTTAGGGCCGAGACCGCGACCCGCGGCCATTCCCTCCCGACGTCATTTCCAGGACGAGCCCGGCTATTTCTACGTCATGAACGTCTACGAAGGCACCCACATGAAGGGGGTCGAACCGGGCACCGTCAAGTATCTTCGCGTCGTCGAGTCGCCCGAGAAGCGCTTCTGGACCCACGCCCAGTGGGGAGGCCAGGGCGTGCATTGTCCGGCCTTGAACTGGCACAGCTTCGAGAACAAGCGCATCCTCGGGACCGTGCCCGTGGAGGAGGACGGTTCGGCGTACTTCGAGGTCCCCTCCGGCAAGTTCGTCTACTTCCAGCTCCTCGATGAGAACAAGATGATGGTGCAGTCGATGCGCAGCGGCACCACCGTTCAGCCCGGCGAGCGTACGGGCTGCGTCGGCTGCCACGAGAGCCGGCTCGAGGGTCCACCGACGCAGCCGGTGGCGGTGCCGGCGGCGGTTCGACGCCCGCCCAGCAGGCTGCAAGGCTGGAAGGGCGAGCCGCGATTGTTCAGCTACATGGCCGAGGTGCAGCCCGTTTTTGACAGGCACTGCGTGCGCTGTCACGACTACGGCCAGGAGGCCGGCGCGAAGCTCAATCTCGCCGCCGACCGAACGAATACCTTCAACACCTCCTACAACGAGCTGTGGCGCAAGGGCTACCTCAGTGCCATCGGCGCCGGACCGGCCGACATTCAGCAGGCCTACTCCTGGGGCTCGCACGCCAGCAAGCTCGTCCGCACCGTGCGAGAGGGACACGAGAATGTCGAACTCACCGAGGATGAATTCGAACGCATCGTGACCTGGATCGACATCAACGGGACCTACTATCCGCGCTACGACTGCGCGTATCCCGACAACCTGACCGGCAGATCTCCCCTGACCAACGCCCAGCTTCAGCGGCTGGGGGATCTGACGGGGGTGCCGTTCGGCAAGCTGGCCCAGCACAATGCGAACCGGGGTCCGCAGGTCAGCTTCGATCGCCCGCACCTCAGTCCGTGTCTGGCCGCATTCAGCAGCACCGACGATCCAAACTATGTCGAGGCCCTGTCCATCATCCAGGCCGGCAAGGAGATGCTGGCGCAGCGCCCGCGTGCGGACATGCCCGGCTTTGTCGCGTGCGAGACCGACCGGCGGCGGCAGCAGAAGTACCTCGAACGGCAACAGGTTGCCGCTCGCCATCGCCAGGCGATTCAGGAGGGCGCCAAGCTCTACGACAGCGGCGAGTGACACTTACGGACGGCGCGGTTCCGTTTTCGCGCCGTCGTAGGCGGCGGTGATGGCGTCGTACTGGCGCCGGCTGATGGGGATCATGCACCCGTGGCGCGCTTCGGTCGGCACCGCGTATTTCTTGCAATATACGTTGTACCAGGGGCCCTCCAGGCTCGGCGCCGTCGAGAGCCCGTAGGAGACGCCCGGATATTGCTCGTAGTACAGGAACCAGGCCTGCCCGTCCGGACGCGGGATCAACGTCGGGGCCTCTCTGAAGTTGGGACTGACCGGCGGCGACGGCTCGCTGTAGGGCCCCAACAGCTTCGATGCCGAGCAGATGCGGATGGTCTTTCCCGTGGGCCAGTCGAACGAAGGGTACAGCTCGTCCTTGATGATCGCGTAGTATCGCTCTCGGTCGCGGCGCAGGATCACGTCGATGGTGGCCATGTCGAAAGCGAAGAGGCGTTTCGGATCGGAGAAGGTCACCATGTCTTTGGACGTGACATAGAGCGTGCGCATGCCGCGCCAAAATTGCTCGGTGTCTTCCTTGATGGGTTTCTCCTGCGTGCTGTGCCAGGTGATGAGGTACTGTGACGAGGGCTCGTCGAAGAAGATCTTGGGGGCGCCGATGTAGTGCAGGGCCGGCGTGAAATTCGGCGTCTTCCCGAGGTCGGGCTCGAAACTGCCGAATTTCGACCAGGAGACCAGATCGGCCGAGACCCAGATGTTGATCTGGGGACGCCTCTCGTAGTTGCCGAGCAGGTAGTAGCGGCCGTCGTGACCTTTGGCGATGTCCGGGTGGCCCCGGTATTCCTCGCTCATGATCCGCTTTCCGTCGTTGAGCAGGGTCCAGTGCAGGCCGTCTTTGCTGATGGAATAATACAGCCGGCCGTAATCCTGCTTCGTCATGTGCGCGAAGAGATACCCGCCCGGCGCCGATAGAGTTGTCTCATGGCGGCTCGCCCGGGCCGGTCCGATCTGTGCCAGGCTTGCGACCAGCAGTATGGCCGGCCAGGTTCTGTTATGCATCTGTTTCCTTTCCATGGTGCCGTGGATTTCGGCGTGTCTGTGCGCACACGCGTGTGACCACTGCGGTCAGTATAGCCGCACGCCAGCGCCCCGTAAATGTCGATCGCCTCCACAATGGCTCAACGGGTCGTGTCAATGAGGGATTGAGGACGAGGTCAATGTCGTGTATGCTCGGGAGGTGCCGCGTAGTCGTAGCGTGGATTCTCAACCCACGCGGAATGACTGACCATGCTTTTCTTCTGGGAGAAACGATTCGAATGATAGGCTCCAACATGTCTATCGACTCTTTCAGACGCTTCCACGCCGCATCACTGTTGTGTTGTCTTGTGGTGGTGTCGGCGCTTCACGCTGCCTCCGTGACGTTCTGCCTGGACGGGCGCAATCCGCAGGCGGTCTTCGCCGCCGAGGACATTCAGAACGCGTTGTGGACGCGCGGATACGGCATCCAACGCTCCAGCCTGGGGAAGCTCGACCTGGCGGCGAAAGGCCCGCGCATCGTTCTGGGGCCGCGTTCCTATCGCAAGCTCAGCGATGCGCTGCAAGCGGACGGAGCCGCATCCCTCGGGAGGCTCAAGAGCGAAGGCTACAGCATTCGCGTCAGCTCCAGGGCCGGGCGAACGACGTACTGGGTCGTCGGCGCCGATGAAGCCGGCGTGATGTACGGGGGGCTCGAATTGGCGGAAGTCATTCGTATCGGCGGTTTGGAGGGCGTCAAGGACGTCGATCACAACCCCTACATGGCGATGCGCGGGACCAAGTTCAATTGCCCCCTTGACGTGCGCACGCCCAGCTATACGGACGTGTGCGACGCCGCCCAGAACAACGTCATCGAGATGTGGAGCTTCGACTTTTGGAAGCAGTACATCGATTGTCTGGCGCGGTACCGGTACAACTACGTTTCGTTGTGGAGCCTGCATCCGTTCCCGTCGCTGGTGAAGGTGCCCGACTATCCCGACGTGGCGCTGGCCGACGTGAAACGCTCGACCGTGCAATGGAAGGAACGCTATTCCCTCAACGGCGTCGGGTTCGACGCCCCCGAGATCGTGAACAACACCGAGACGCTCAGGAAGATGACCATCGAGCAGAAGATCGACTTCTGGCGCCGCGTGATGCGCTACGGCAAGGAGCGCAACGTCGATTTCTACTTCGTCACCTGGAACATCTTCGTCAACGGCACCGAGGGCAAGTACGGCATCACCGACGACATCGACAACGAGACCACCGTCGATTACTTCCGCAAGAGCGTCAAGCAGATGTTCCTGACGTATCCGGACCTCAAGGGCATCGGCCTGACCACGGGCGAGAACATGCACGGCGCCGGCTTCGAGCAGAAGGAAGACTGGGCGTTCAAGACCTACGCTCAGGGCGTCCTCGATGCCGCTAAAGAGCAGCCGGGACGCAAGATTACGTTCATTCACCGCCAGCATCAGACCGGGGCCAAGGATATCGCCCGCAAGTTCGCCCCGTTGATCGAGCACGAGGACGTCGAGTTCATCTTCAGCTTCAAATATGCCAAGGCCCACGTCTACAGCTCCACGAAGCAGCCGTATCATCCCGGTTTCGTCAAGGACATCACGGAAGAGGGCAACCTCAAGACCATCTGGACGCTGCGCAATGACGACGTGTATTACTTCCGCTGGGGCGCCCCCGACTTCGTTCGCGAGTTCATCCGCAACATTCCCTACGACGTGTCGCGCGGGTTCTATTTCGGATCGGACCAGTACATCTGGGGCCGGGAGTTTCTCAGTCTCGAGCCCGAGACGCCGCGGCAGATCGAAGTGGCCAAGCACTGGTACCACTGGATGATATGGGGACGTCTCGGCTACGATCCCGGCGTGAGCAACGGGCGCTTCACCGAGATACTGCAGCAGCGCTTCCCGGCGGTTTCCGGCGCGGACTTGTTCGAGGCCTGGCAGGAGGCGTCGCTGATCTACCCGACGACCACCGGCTTCCATTGGGGCTCGCTGGATTTTCAGTGGTACATCGAGTCGTCGCAGAGCCACCCCGGCTTTGCCCGGACGCCGACCGGGTTTCACGACGTCGAGCGGTTCATCACACTGGAGCCTCACAAAGGGACGGACAATATCTCCATACCCGGTTACGTCAAGGCCGTTGTCGAGGGCAAGGAGCCGGCGGGAACTACGCCCGTCGAAGTTTCCGAGAAGATTCACAGCCACGCAGACAAGGCCCTGGCGATCCTGGGCCGGCTCTCTCACGGCGGCGACAAGGAGCTGCGCCGGACGCTCGAAGACATCCGCGCGATGGCGTATCTCGGCAAGTACTACGCGCATAAGATTCGCGGCGCGACCGAGGTGGCGCTCTACCGCGCGACCAAGAAAAGGGAGCATCAGGAAAGGGCGGTGGACGAGCTGACGCAGACCGCGCATTTCTGGCGGCTTTACGCCTCGACGGCCCTGGGCCAGTACAAGAATCCGTTGTGGACCAACCGCGTGGGCCACGTGGATTGGCGCAAGCTCTACGATTACGTGCGCGACGACCTCGTTGCGGCCCAGGGTGGCGGTGCGCCCGTTGTGCCTTCGATCGCCCCCACGCCGGGCGGCACGATCCTGGAAGCCGAAGAGGCGACCCATCACGGCGCCCGCGCGGCGCTCGATGCCGCCGGCCATACCGGAAGGGGCTTTCTCGTGTTTCCGGCTGCGTCGGAGGAGAGTTGCGTGGAATGGACGTTTGATGCCCCCGCCGCTGGTACGTACATCCTGGAGCTGCGTTACGTCACGCGGAAAGACCGGAACCCGGCCCGGGTGACACTCAACGGACAAAACGCCGGTGACATCATCCTCTGGCCGACCGGAGGCCCGCGCACCTGGGCCTGGGACCGAAAGACCGTGACCCTCACAAAAGGCCCGAACACCATCACCATCGCCCCCACCGCCCCGGCCTGGATCGACCACCTCAACATCCTCGGCGCCGGAGCGGATGCCGGGCGTAGATAACCCGAATCAACTGTAGGGTGGGTCCTTGACCCACGCGTTGTCCATTCGAGGTCTTACCGCGTGGGTTGAGAACCCGCCCTGCGAATTAGGCAAACTGAATCATCGGTAGTCCTTGCCGTTGAGGCTTCGGGCCACGGATTTGAGCCAGGCTTCGAGTTGGGCCTTCATTGCTCTGGCTCGCTCGGGCTGCGCCGCGGCGCAGTCGTTGCTTTCCTGTGGATCGTCGGCGAGGTTGTAGAGCTCGAATTTGACCGGGCCTTTCTTCTCGATGCGATGCAGTTTCCAGGGCCAGTCGAGCCAGGCGGAGTGCCCGGGGAAGCTGTCCTCAGGATACTGTTTCGTGATCTTGCCTGCGTCCAGGCGCAGACGCGATGGATCGTCCACCCTCTTGCCCGCCTGCTGGGCCTCGTAAAGGCTGGCCATCCATTTCTTGCTCGGCGTGCTGATGCCGCCGGTGGGGTGGTCCCAGAACCCCATCGGTTTGGGACGCGATTTCATCCTGCCCTCCAGCAGTGTCACCAGGCTGATCCCGTCTAACGGCGGCTGGTTCCTTATGCGCACGCCCGCGATGTCCAGGAGCGTGGGATAGATATCCGAGGTATTGCACGGGACGTTCGTGACGCGGTGGCCGGCGATGCGGGCGGGCCACTCCAGGATAGCCGGGACGCGGAGGCCGCCTTCGTAGATTTGCCCTTTGTTGCCGCGACCGCCGGTGGAGCCGACGCGGGGCAGGCCGCCGTTGTCGCTGCAATACCCCAGCGCGGCCTCGCTGCGCTCGGCCGCAACCAAAAACTCCGTTTCTAAGCC
>CAYPZL010000097.1:0-21247 GCA_964415045.1 uncultured Pirellulales bacterium
CGAAAATCGCGGATTGAAGGTTGTCCAAAGCGATAAGTCGCGCTGTCGTACTAATGAGGCACGGAGTCACAGCATGCTAAGCGAGAACCCCCAGGTTTTATCGTAACTACTGCAACGACAGGAGGTTACATTGATTTACGTCGAATCTTTGTCAAAAACTTAACGATGTTTGAGGTTAGTAGTACAGAGGCGGCCTGCAAAACGGTGGTCAAGCAACGTATGTGCGTTTCCGGGGCCCGGTGGAAGGACGGCGGGGCCAGCTGCGTACTGGCCTTACGAACTCTGAAGTTGACGACAGGCCGCTGGCAACAGTTCTGGAATTATCTAATGAGGCACGGAGTCACAGCATGCTAAGCGAGCACCCCCTGCGGGGCTGAGGCACGACGGCGTGAGCTTTTTACCCCAAGTGCAGGGACGCAGGGGGACGCCCAAGGATTATATCTTCTGTCATTATGAGAAGGGCAAGTACCCGTACGAAGGGCAAAAGACGAAAACAAACCAGGGCGGCAAATCGAGCCAGCCGAAGAAGGACAAGCTGCCTTACACGCGGTTTGTGCGTGACAAACGCTGGAAGCTGTATCAAGATGGCAGGTTGTTCGACGTCGCAGCCGATCCGGAAGAGACGGCTCCGATTCCCGCTGGGACCGACGGGCGGGCCGACGCCGTTCGCGGCCGATTCCAGGCGGTACTGGGCAGAATGGGAAAGCAGAACGAGACAGCCGGAGAGCGGTTATCGTGAACAGACGCGAATTCCTGAAGGCGTGTGGTTGTGCGGTGGCAACGGCCTTGCCGGGCGTTCCTTGCCCGGCCGGGAGGCGACGCCCACCCAACGTGATTTTTATCATCACGGACGATCAGAGCCTCGATTCCTTCGGCTTCCTTCGCCACAAGGCGTTGACTCCGAACATTGACCGGCTGGCCCGTGACGGGGTCTACTTCTCGCGGGCGTACGCCACCACCAGCGTCTGCACGCCCAGCCGGTATACGTGCCTGACCGGTCGATATGCCAGCCGCAGCACACACCCGAAGTTTCTGCGCGGCATCAGCAAGGAAGGGCAAACCTGGGTTCATTGGAACGCGGACATGGGCTGCGGCGAAGACAATGTCGCCAAGGCGCTGCGGCGGGCCGGATACGTTACGGGCATCGTGGGCAAGCTGCACGGATTCGAATTGCCCGGGCATTCAAAATCCCTGCGCAACGATTCGGACCCGAATGATCCTGCCGTCCGTCGCATTCTGGCCGCCGACTAGGCCGCCTTTGCAGCGGGATTGGAAAAGCACGGCTTCAACGTGGCCCAACGGCTGCATCGTGGAAACCTCCAGAGCATGAAGAACTTCCCGGACGCCCTGCGGCAGCACAACCCCGAGTGGACGGTCGAGGGCGCTCTCAATTTCATTGAGGCCAACAAGGACAGGCCCTTCTATCTGTATTTTGCCACTACGCTGTTGCACGGACCGAGCCCGCTGGAATCCTTGAAGTCCGATCCCCGCATCACCGAGGCAGGATTGTTGGACAGGCCGCCGAAGGTTCAGCCGCTGCGGGAATCGGTGTTTGCCCGCGTCAAGGCAGCCGGCCTGCCCGAGTCCGCCGCGCCGGCAACGTGGCTGGATGACAGTATCGGGGCCCTGCTGAACAAGCTGGAGCAGTTGAATCTGAGCGAAGACACCCTGATCGTCTACTTCAACGACCATGGGCACGAGGGAGGCAAGGGAACGCTGTACGAAGGCGGGGTGCGTACGCCGACGATCATATACTGGCCGGGAACGGTCGTTCCGTCCGCCTGCGACGAGCTGATCGCGAACATCGATTTTGTCCCGACCATTCTCAGCGCCTGCCGCGTGGCTCCGCCGAAGGGCACAATCCTGGATGGAATGGACCTGATGCCGCTGCTGACGGGCAAGAGCACGCATACGCGAGATTCACTCTACTGCGAGATCGGACATACGCGCGCCGTAATCACAAAGCGGTGGAAGTACCTGGCGTTTCGCGTCCCGCCGACGGTGCGTCAGGCCTGGGGAGATGATCCCGAGCTGAGGATCACGCACATTCACCGGGTCGCCGGGGGGGACGGGACGGAACGGGGCCAGGGGCTGAAGCACTATGCAAAGCACTATTTCGACCCGGACCAGCTCTACGATCTACAAAAGGACCCGCGCGAAGAGAACAATCTCGCGAACCAGCCCGAGTACGAGCACCTGCTCCGGAAGATGCAGAGCCTGCTGAAATCGCATCTGGAGCGCGTGCCGGGCACCTTTGCGGAATTCCGGCAGTGACCCGATTCCGTCACGCCTCGTGTGGCGGGCTGATAAACCCGGGTGCGGGATAGCGGAAAGTCCCCCTGTAGCGTATACTATCCTTCGGTGTGTCATCGATTCCGTATGGCTTTCACTGGAGTGGATAGGTGTCCGTGACGCAGTGTTGGTTGATATTGTCGACAGTGTTCGACATTCTGCTGGCTTGCCCGCCTGGCAGACAGGTAGCGAACGTGAATGAGCAGGGAGGCCGGGGCAAGGCGAGAGCAGGTGTTGCGTTCTACGTGGCTCCCGACGGAGACGACGCGAATCCCGGCACGCGGGAGCGGCCGTTCCGCACGATCCGTCGAGCCGGCCGGACGCTCAAACCCGGTGACACATGCTACCTGCGCGAGGGCCGATACACCGAAACGGTCCGCCTGGAGGGACTGAAAGGCACGGAGGACGCCCCCGTTATTTTCACAGCCTTCGCCGGAGAGAAGGCCGTCCTGGACGGCTCCGTCCCCATCGCGTCACGCTGGAGCCATCACGGAAACGGGATCTACCGAACCCGACTCGATCGCGACGTATGGCAGTTGTTCGTCGACGGCAGCAGCGCCTGCTCGGCCCGCTGGCCCAACGGAAACTGGGACGACGGCTCCCTCTGGGACAAGTCACGGTCTATGGCTTGGCCCGAAGAAGCCGGGAGCTCTTTCGGTACCCACTGCAACGCGGCCCTGAAGGACCTGGAATTCAGCCTCGTCGGCGCCGCCATCGTCGTCAATTCCGGTTCGTTTCGCACCTACGCATCGCGCGTGATCCGGCATCGCCCCGGCTCGGACCACTTCGTGTACGATACGAACGGTGTGGACCGTCATTTCGGCACGTATCCGGTGCACAAACATGGCTACTTTCTCGAGGGCAAGCTCGGCTTGCTCGATGCCGAGAACGAGTGGTTCTACGACCCATGTGAGAGCATGCTCTACTACAAACCGCGCAGTGGACGAAACCCCAACGATCTTCCGATCCGCGGCAAGGTTCACGCCTATGCCTTCGATGTCGCAAATTCAACGCACGTTCATCTCGTCGGGTTGCAATTCTTCGGTACGACGTTTCGTTTTACGGACTCCACCGACTGTGTCGTCGAAGACTGCCGGCTGCTCTATCCGAGTTATTCACGACGAATGCTCGACGATCTCGGGCCCATCGAGATCACAAAGATGACCGTTGCCGGAGAGTTCGACCGCGCTCATAACGTCGTGCGAAACTGCACGTTTGCATACATGGATGGCCCGGCGCTGGAAATGACCGGCGTCGGCAACCGCATCGAGAACTGCTATATCCACGACGTAGACTACAGTTGCACGTACAAGGACGGCTGGAGCCTGAACATGGTCGATGCTCCCGAACTGGTCTTCCGCAGGAACACCGTGCATACGACCGGGGCATCGGAATTGCTGAAGGCCGGCGTGCGGAATCTGATTGAATTGAACGATCTGTCCCGGTCGGGATTTCTGCAAAATGACGGCGCCATGATCCAGATCAGCGTCAAGCAGCAGGAAGGCTCGATCACGCGATACAACTGGGTGCATGACAGCGTCAAACTGGGCATCCGCTTCGACAACTCCAACAAGCCGGGCTCGCCCTGGGGACGGGGCGGACGGGTCCACCACAATGTCGCCTGGCGCACGCAGCGTCTCTTCTTCAAAGGCGACGAGCATTTCATTCACAACAATCTGTTCTTCGACAGCGCGTTGAACGACTTGATCGTTTCCAGCGATCTGGCGACGAACGGACGCAACTTCCGCACGGTCACGCGCAACAACATCGCCGGCACGCTTTCCGGACACCGAACGAGGCCCGGGCGGGATTTCCCCATCCCCGGCGCCGCAGACCACAATTGGGCCTCCAATTTGACGGCACGTGACATTCGCACGCAGCTCCGCGATCCGGACAACCTGGACTTCCGTCCGCGGGCCGGCTCCGACCTCATCGATGGCGGGGTGTTGATGGACGGCTATCCGTTTCGGTATCTCGGCAAGGCCCCCGACGTTGGGCCTTATGAATACGGGAACACGGAGTACTGGATCCCCGGCAGGCAGTGCCCCCGGGCATCCCGGCCCGTCCCGCCCGACGGTGCTACCGATGTGAAACTGGATGCCGATCTCATGTGGCTCGGCGGCTACCGCCCCGAATGTCACCACGTCTACTTTGGTTTGAACAAAGCCACAGTTCATGCGGCAACGCGGAATTCCCCGGCGTATCGAAAGACCCAGGCGAACAACATCTTCGCGCCGGGATTGCTCAAAGCGAATACGACTTACTATTGGCGTCTCGACGCCGTCAAGGACACTTCCATTATCAGAGGGCACGTATGGTCGTTTACGACCGGGTCCGAACTCGGCAACGACTCTAAGGATACGAAGTGACGTCAGGATGGCACTTGTGACGACGGTCGATTCCCGGGTGCGCTAATGCATGCAGACAACGGAATTCTCGTGAAGGAACAGGCCGGATGAAGGTCGGGTGGTTGGATGCATCTTTGATCGGCGCATACTTCGTCGCCATCGTCGGTCTTGGTCTGTGGATCTCGCGCAGGCGGGCCCGGGGCGGTCGAGAGTTCTTCCTGGCCGGCAACAGGATGACGTGGCCGTTCATCGGGGCCTCCCTGTTTGCCACCAACATCTCCAGTCAACAGTTCGTCGGCCAGGCGGGGCTGGCGTTTGCCGTCGGCATCGTGGCCGGTGGTTTTCAGATGATCGGCGCGATGTGCTTCATGTTTCTGGCCGTCTTCTTCCTGCAAACCTACATGGGTCTGAACCTCACGACCTCACCGGAGTTCTTCGAGCGGCGGTACAGCGTCGGTTGTCGAAGGATCGTGTCCCTCATCAATCTGATGATGGTGATGCTGGCCAACCTCACGGCCGCTCTTTACGCCGGCGCGACGGTCCTGACACACTTGCTCGGCTGGGATGCGGGCCCTCACGCAGGAGTTTTGTTCTGGGCGGCGGTGATCTTGATCGGCGTGGCCGCCGGCGGCTATACACTCCTCGGCGGACTCAAGGCCGTCATCTATTGTGATTTTGTCCAGACGGTCGTTCTTGTCCTGGGGGGCGTCTTGCTTCTGGTCTTCGGTGTTGCCAGAGCCGGCGGCGTTGGCGCGGTCCTGGCCCTGCGCGGACCCGACGGCGTGTCCATGTGGACACTTGCCCACCCCTGGCGTCATGAATTCGGCTGGTTGCCCATGCTGACGGGCACGGTCATTCTCGGCGTCCATGGGCATTGTACGGACCAGGATTACGTGCAGCGCGCCCTCTCGGCCGGCAGTCTCTACCACGCCAGGATGGGCGCCATCTTCGGTGGCTTCCTTAAGGTACTGGCGTTGTTTGTAATTGCCGCTCCCGGGGTGGTGGCGGCCAGTTTGGTCTCCCAAGGCAATCTGACCGTTCCGGAAGGTGATTCGGCCTATGTAGCCATGCTCACCACCGTCATGCCGGTCGGCCTGCTTGGGGTCTGTCTGGCCGGGTTGCTGGCTGCCATCATGTCCAGTGTCGATTCGGGCCTGTGCGCATGCGGCTCGCTGCTGACATACGATATTTTTGCCACGATTCGAAAGACAACGGACGAGCGAGAACTTTTGCGGGACGGCCGGATCATCATGGCTGCCCTGCTCGTCACCTGTGTCCTGGTCGCTCCGCTTATTCGCCATTTTGAAGGACTGTTTCATTACCTGTTGTACGTATGGGCCTTGCTGGCCCCGCCGGTATTCGTCTGTTTCCTATTCGGCCTTTACTACCCTCGCGCCAACGCCCGGGCGGCCCTCGTTACGCTTGTCGTCGGGGGTGCTCTCGGTCTGGTTGCGTTTGCGATCCTGAATCTTCCGTTGCTGAAGGGCATCAGGGATTCCCTGCCGGACTATTTCCAGAACAAGCTCAACATTGGTTTTGTCAGCGCATTTGTCTGTGTGCTCGTAATGCTCTTCGTCAGTCACGTCACTGAATACACCGACGAAGATCGGGCGAGAGCCCGGTTGACGCGTCAGTCGGGCCGAATCCCACCCATGACCAGACGGGAGACGGCCAAATACCGACTCTTCGCGGGCTTCCTCGTCCTGATTTGGATGGCAGTATTGCTCGTGTTCTCCCCCCTGGGAGTGGGGAAGTAGTAGGCGCTGCCAAAATGCCCGCGATGTGCGTGCCCTGGAGCCGCGATGAGGCCCTCTCTCATACAGGCGGGTACATGATTTGGGGGCAGACCAACAACGCTACGCATTGCCCTGGTCCCCGATCGGATCACCGCCTGTTTGCGTTCGGGCAATGATAGGGGGCGGTCACCCATCAATGGTCGGGACATTGCACGGTAACAGGTGACTGTTGTCACTGTCTGCTGTCGTCTGGGGTGCTCGTCTGTCGGGTTGGCGCGGTTACCCCGCATCGGGGCGCAGGTGTTTCGTCCAGATCTTCTCCCCGATGATGGCAATGTCATGGCCTTGCTTCTGATAGTCGATCGCCTGTTGGACATTGCGGGCGAAGTCCACGTCCGCCCATGCCTCACTGGCCATGGCCCCGACGACGAGATAGTCCAGCTCCGGCTGCACTTCGGGCAGTGGTCTTCCGCCGCGTCTGCTGACGGCCCGCTCACAGGCCCTCTGCGTTCCGAAGAGGAACGTTCCGGTGAAACAGAACGATCGCCCGGGGATTTCGACCGCGTCCGTCTCTTCAGCGCCCGTCGCGGCCGGCGTCTCGGGGCGCGCCGGTGTGTCCCGCAGGGTGCCGTCGATCAGGCCCGTCAAGGTCTCTTTCAGATGCTCCCTTTCATCCTCGGTGATCACGCCATCGGCCAATACGTCCTGCACGCGCGCATAGACCACGTTGCCCGGCCACGTCGCGGCGATCTCCTTGTTGTCGTGGAGCCATTGATCGAGAAATCGGATTTCCTCGTCGCTCAGCTCCTGGTCCGCCATGAGGCCGGTACAGATTCCCAACAACGCTTCACATGAGCGTCCCAGCAACCGTGCGTCGGTCGCCTCAGTTTTCCTCGTGTCACCGCGTGCGTCTTGAGAATCGGCATTTCCCATCTCATTCTCCTCATACCCTTGGTTATACGGTCTGGGGTTTTCCACGTACACTTCACTGAGACCATGGAGCACACTCGAAGCCGCATGATATCACATACCCGTCGAGATTGCAGCAACTCTCTCGTGAGGGAAAACAGAAGCCCGGCCGCCTTGGCCCTCCCATCGAGCTTGTTCGAGCCGGAGATCCCGGCCGGCTTCGAGCCCGAGGAGCCGATGGAGTTCTACACGGACTCGGCCCCCAAGACCGACGCGGTCGAGGCGTTTGCCGCCAACACACAGGCGGAGCCCTATCTCAGCGACTTCGACTATCTGGCCTTGCCTGACGTGAGCGGCGTGACGCTACTCGACGTGGACCCGGCTGCTAAACAGGCCGAACTGCGGTTAGGGACCCGCGAGGAGATCTGGCAGGCCCAGGATGTGTTTATGGCCGACTGGCCCCGCTACGAGGACGTCGAGAGCCAACTCGCCGGGCAGCTTCAGGCTCAACTCGGTGTCGAGCAGATGACCGTCGAGGAGCTGGTCGCCCTGGGGATCGCGATGCGCGAGCGGTTCTGGGAACTCCGCGGGTGCACGTCCGACAGCGCCTATCCTTACGGCTACGCCGCCCGTCTCGTGACGAAGATGGCGCACGAATTGGCCCCCGACGATCCGGCGGTTACGGATCAGTACGTCGAATCCATCATGACCGCCGAGGTGACCGCTACCTACGACGAGGACGAGGAGGCGCGGGCCAAGAATCCCGTCTATCCCGGCCTGGTGGCCGATCTGCGCGCCGGGCAGTTCGAGCAGCTCAAAGCCCGGGTCAGCCAGGGGTACGTGCCGACATGGAAGGACTACGTCCGCGCCCACGATCTGATCATCGTGCTCAACTCGAATCGCCAGGACTATGAAGGGGCGCTGGCGGTGGCGCGCTGGTTGATCGCGCAGGCGGAGACCGCCGGCTGGACGTATTACGTGGATCGTTGGCTGGTCCCGATGGAGAAGGCCTTTGCCGCGGGCGAGGGATATCGCGCGGGACTATTCATGTACGAGCAGGGCGCTTTCCCCGAGGAGTTCCGCTACGCGCGACGCTTGTTCTCCTTCCAGGGTCCCGCCTGGCGCCGTGCGACCATCCTGCCCGTCCACCTGCGCCATCTCAAGGGCTGGTAGTCCTCGGCTGATCCAAATGATGTCAACGAAAGGGGCAGTCGCCGATCGATGGTCGGAACCTTGCACCGCGAGAGGCGACTGTTCCCAATTTCCTCTCTCATAGTCGTGGAGCTTGCGAGATGCTGTATCAGATTGTGAAGGGGACGCGCATGGCGCGGGAGCGCATGCGGTTGGCTTCGGCGTCGTCGACGAACTCGGCCCGGCGCAGGTCGAATCTCAGGTTCCGCTTCAATTGTTCGCAGATGTCGGCCGCCAGGCAGATGCACATGGATTGATACATGACTTCAGGGCTCGCCACGGCGGGGCGGCGCGAGCGGATGCAGTCGAAGAAATCCCGCACGTGGTCCAGGGATCGTTGGGTGCGGGCCGTGTAGTCCGCCAGCACTTTCTTGTATTCGCGCATCAGCGCCGGCGACGAGACATCGGGCGCCGAATAGCCGTCGGCGGCCCCGGCCCAACCTTCCGAACCGTCGAACCGCTCCCCACAGGCGCCGTGCCAGTATTCGCACGGTTCCCAGACCGAGCCAGCGACCCGGAACAGAACCAGTTTTACGCCGTTGGACAGACGCGTCACCATCGTCGCATCGGGCCGGTCGTACTCGAACTCGATGAAGGCCACGTTCGTCATGTCGAGTCCGGCCAGGGCCTGGGCCACCGTGTGAGCGCCCCACATCGCGACGTCCGTGGCAAAATCATAGAAGTGGTACCACCCTCCACCCTTTACGTAACCGGGGTTGTACGGTCGCCAGGGACATGGACCGAGCCAGATATCCCAGTCCAGTTCCTCTTTGGGCGGTTCCGGTTCGGCGGGCAACCAGTCGTGATGCCGCCCGTCGCGCCAACGACAGTCGGCGTAGACGGTATGAATCGGGCCCAACCGGCCCAAGCGGGCCATCTCGATGGCAAACACGTGATTCGGCTCGCTGAGCCGCTGGGCGCCGGTTTGATAGATCCGCCGATACCGCCGGGCGGTTTCCACAACCGCGCGGCCCTGCGTCATCGTCAGACACGCCGGCTTTTCGCAATAGACGTCCTTGCCCGCTCGCATCGCCAGAATCGAAGCCAGCGCGTGCCAGCGGTCGCCGGTGGCGATCAGCACGGCGTCCACGTCCGTCCGCTCGGCCAGGAGCTGACGCATATCAGCATACACGGCACAGTCTTTGTTGCCGTACTTGCGGTCCACCACGCCCTTGGCCGCTTGCCGTTTGCTTCTGAGGACATCACAGACGGCGACCCACTGCACATCGGGTTGGCTTAACATATAGCCCAGATCGTAGGAACCGCGGCCCCCGATGCCGATGCCGCCCATCACGATGCGGTCGCTGGGCGCCACGGTTCCGCCACGCCCGAGCGCAGAGGCCGGAATGTAGTGGGGCAGCGCCAACGCACTTGCCGCCATTGCCCCCCGTCTCAGGAATCGACGCCGCGTGAGTGTCATGCTATTGTCCTTGCTCATAGGGTCTTTTCCTCATTCTTCGTGCTCACATCCTGCTGATACCAGTCCATCCGTCCGTCGGGCTTCACCAGGAGCATCCGGATCGGTTTTGCTCTCATCACCACGCCAGGCTCTTATCCTCGACAGCCTGTCCAGGAAACCAGGAACCGTTAGTATAGTCCGAAGGGCCAGCGAAATCGACCACTTTCTGCGGCCCCTGCATGGGGTGATATGATCGCGGTCGCCAGCAACCTTTCTTCGCACTTCATCATTTTCTCCGTGATCTGTTCTTGCCGCGACCTCTTCACGCCAGGATGCCGGCACCCGCTCGCGGCGTTATCCTTCCAGTGGCCCTGTGACCGGGACCCGAGTTCGCCACGGTACGGTTTCAGAGGATCGCAAGCGATCGCCAGGCGACCGATTCGATGCGGGCGATGCGCCCTGCAGCAATTTCTTCGGTTCAATCGTTATGGTTCCACAGTATAATTGTCCCTGTTGGTACAGGTACGGTCTTTTGTTATGATCGGCAGGATTGCGAAATGCAAAAGCAGCATACGATTGTCCTTTCCCTGGCATTGTCGTTGTCACTTGTGTCGCCGAACATGGCCCGCGACCACAACTCCAGGCAGACCGGCGACCGCGAACGCTCGGGCGAACGGATGCATTTCGTCATCGTTTCCAAGACCCATTTTGACATTGGGTACTCTGCTTTGGCTCGGGACGTGGAGCATGAATATCGCACGACCATGATCGACCGTGCACTGGCCACCATCGAGGCGCACGGCGCGCGGGCCGAGGGCGTTCCCGGCTACGTGTGGACGGTTCCGGGCTGGCCCATGCGAACGATTCTGTGGGAAGGCCAGCATCCTGAACGCAAGAAGCGTGTGGAAGCGGCGCTGAGGCGGGGCAATCTCGTGCTCCATGCCTTGCCCTTTACGCTGCATACCGCCACCGGAGACGTCGAGACGCTGGTGCGCGGTTTCACACATGCTGACTGGGTGGCCAGGGAGTATGGCCTTGATTTTCCTATCTCGGCAAAGATGACCGATGTGCCGGGACATGACTGGATCATCCCCACGTTGCTGGCGCACGCAGGCGTGAAGTTCTTCCACTTCGGCTCCAACCCGACCAACGTACAGGTGGAGATGCCGCGGATCTTCTGGTGGGAAGGCCCTGACGGCTCGCGCGTGCTGACGATGTATTCCAGTGGCTACGACTCCGGTTTGCTGCCGCCGGCGGACTGGCCGCACAAGACCTGGCTTGCCATGGTGATGTCCGGCGACAACCAGGGGCCCCACACGGCAGAGCAGGTGGCTCAGTGGGTCAGACGGATTCGCGCCGGATTTCCCGACGCCGAGATCACCATGGGCAGCATGGATGACTTTGCCGAGTTCTTTCTGGCCGAAGATCCGGAACTGCCCGTGGTGCGCGGCACGATTTCGGATAGTTGGATTCACGGCCCGATGTCTTCGCCCCGGGCCGCCTCTGAATTGATGAGCATCCGGCCCAAATTGCGAGCGATGGAGGCCCTGCGTACTCACAACATTCTCCGGGGCATCAAGTTTATCCACACCCCGGATGTCATTGCCGAGGCCTATGCCAATTCTTTGCGTTGGAGCGAGCACACCTGGGGCTTGGCCAACCAGCACTTTGTGCCCAGCCAATACGGCGCCGATTTCTATGCGAATTACGCCGCCGGACTGACTCCCAACTACCGACACATGGAGGCATCGTGGAAGGAACACGACCAGTTCGCGCTGCGTATCCGGGATCGCGTGATTCCCACACTCTACGACGACCTGAATACGTTGGCTGAAAATGTCAGCGTCAACGGTCTGCGCCTGGTGGTGTACAACCCACTGCCTTGGGCGCGGGACGGTGTCGTGGAGTTCGCTTTCCCATTTATGGGCAGCGTCAAGGGGCACAATGCTGTCAGGGACGTGGAAACCGGCGACGTTTTGCCGCTGCAAACATGGGGCGCCGACTCACATCGTAATGGGCAGTTCGTTGCCAGGGCCGTTCCTCCCATGGGCTACAAAACGTTTGTTTTCGCTGCCCGGGAGAAGCTGCCCGAGAGCGACATCGCCGTCGATGCCGCCAGTAACACCATGGAAAACGCCTTCTTCAAGGTCGTATTGGACCCGCGTCGTGGTTGCATCGCGAGCATCACCAACAAGAGGACGGGGCGCGAGATGGTTGATCCGTCCGCCCCGCATGGGTTCGGCCATTACCTGTACCAGCAGTTCAGCCGCCAGGAATGCGACGCCTATGTCAATAAGTACATCTTGCCTCGCTATCACGGCTCGCATCGTAGAATCACCGGCAAGCACCACTACGTACCTAAGTCCGCCAAACATGTGGACTTCTCGCCCGGTGAGATGAAGCTGGAAGTCGAGCCGCATGGTTATGCTGTCGTCGCCAGGCTGGTTCCCGGCATGCCCGCGAATCGACCCGTTCACACCGCTTCTCTGTCGGTGACACTCTACGATGATCTGCCATGCGTGGATCTACAGCTACACGTCATCAACCACCCGGCCACGGAAAACCCCGAAGCCGCGTGGTTGTGCTTGCCGTTGAAGGTTGAGCGGCCCAGCTTTCGCCTCAAAGGGCCCGGCTCGATTTTCGACCCGGCCGGAGACGTGCTCAAAGGCAGCAACTTCGCCTATTTCTGGACACAAGGTGGTCTTGCGGTGCTCGATGATACGGGACGGGGCATCGGCGTGGCCTTGCCGGATTGTCCGGCCGTGAGCTTGGGTACCCCCGGCATCTACCGCTATGAGGATCAATGGGACCAGCCGAATTCGCATGTCTATGTCAACCTGTTCAACAACAAGTGGAACACCAACTTCCGATCGTTCTGGCAGGGGAACCTCACTGTGCGCGTCCGCCTTTGGGCCATCGACCGCTACGTACCGGAGAGGGATCTTACCACTCCCCTGACGGAGATGCTTACGCCCCTGCTCACAGGTATGTGCAACTACGGCCGGGGCAGCTTGCCCGTGACTGCGCGGGGCTTGAGCGTCTCCCGTAAGGGCGTGCTGCTGACCGCCTTTGGCCCGAATCCCGATGGCCAGGGTACGCTCCTGCGTGTGTGGGAAGACGCCGGGCAGTCTGGCCCGTTGACGATCACGTTGCCCGAGCAGATGCCGCCCGGTGACGCCCAGCCCGTCGACCTTCGCGGCCGCCCTCTGGGGCAGCCTCTGCGCGTGGTGGATGACAAACTCACGTTCGAGCTCGGCGCCTTCGAGCCGGCGTCTTTTCTGGTGCAAGCCATGCCATAACGCCAGATGGCCAGGCATCTGCGTACAAATGTGATTGTCGAGGATTGAGGATGAAACTCGCACCGTCTACGAATGTCGCTTGGGTATCAATCACGTTGTCCATCACTCTTGGCTGCGCATTCTCTGCGGCCGAGCCCCCAGCGGAATTCGGTGCTGATTCGCCGATGGATATCACAGTGTCGCAAGCGGCCGCTACCGAACTGCTCGTCGAAAATGAAAGAGCTGAGAAACTCAAAGACACGGGCCGCTCGTCACAGCACGTGCTCAACGGGACCCAAGGCGCAGGCGATCCTGTGGATCGGCTCTCCTACGGCGTCGGCTCCTGGGATGCGAATTCGCTGGGCAATCATCGCGTGGTGATTGATGTTTCAACGGGGACTTCCGTCGTGGCGGTTCACATTCCATGGCGCAGACGCGACCACGACCCGCGTGACAAAGGAACCATTCTCATCGATGCAAAAACCGGACGGCGTATAGACAATGTGTACGCTATCGAGATCAACAGGGAATTCGGAGATTTCGTCTTTGAGCCGATCACAGTCCCCGGGACCTGCTACATGTATTACATGCCTTACGAGATGACGGGCCGAAACTACCCGCAGACCAGCTACATGAAGTCCGAACAAACCGCCGATGAACAATGGCTCCGGAGCCTCGGATACCGTAACGGCAAACTGTCGAAGGAGAACTGGTCCATTTTGCCCCGAGCGAAAGTCGTGGAGATGCAGTCCATCGATGAATTCAACAGCTTCTATCCGATGGAGGTGATTGCCACGGCGGCGGAAGTCCGCAGCCTGCAATCGAACGCTCCCAATGCGTCATACCTGCTGTTCCCCGAAGACAGGGAACATCCCATTCGAATGACGGAGGACCTTCCCCTGAGGTGGATCGAAGCGGGTCCGCGGGAAAGGTTTCACGCGGACGCACTGAGAGGGGAATTCTACGCCTTTCAGGTCGGGCTCTATGCTTTCGGCAAGGCCATCAGGGATATTGACATCGGATTCGGCGATTTGCAGGGCCCCAATGGTTTTGTGATTCACGCATCCGCCTGGTGTTGTTTCAACGTCGGGGGCGTGGATTGGCGGGGCAGGGAGTTTGAGAGGACCTGTCCGGTTGAAAAAGGCAAAGTCCGCGCATTGTGGTTCGGTATCGACATTCCCAAGGATGCGCCGGCCGGCCGGTACAGGGGCAGGATAACGATTGCACCCCGGGACGCTGAATCAACCCCGGTCCAAGTCGATCTTGACGTCAAGGACCGGGTGTTGGCCGATGCCGGTGACAGTGAGCCGTGGCGTCACTCACGACTGCGATGGCTCGACTCGAGGATTGCACTGGATGATGAGCCGGTCGAGCCGTTCGTCCCTCTCACTGTCCACGGTAATACCATACGCTGTCTCGGCAGAAGCGTGACGCTCGCAAAGACGGGATTGCCCGAGACCATTCAGAGTACATTCGCCCCGGAGGTTACCCACATTGCGGATCGCCCCCGGGACATCTTGTCGGGCCCCGTGCGAATCGTAGTCGAAACCGGAAGCGGTGAGTCGGTTCGCTGGGACATTCGAGGGCTGAAGATCGTCAGCACGACGGCCGGGGCGGTGAGCTGGCAGTCGCAAGGTGATGCAGGGATTCTGAGCCTGAATTGCCACGGACGGATGGAATTCGATGGATTCGTCGGCTATGCGATCACGTTGCGCGCTTTGCAGCCAACGCGCGTCAAGGACATCCGCCTGGAAATCCCCGTGGCCAGGGACGTCGCCAGGTACATCATGGGCATGGGACTCAAAGGCGGCCTGCGCGTCGGCGAACACCGCTGGAAATGGGATCAAAAGAAGAACCAGGATTCGGTATGGGTGGGCGATACGAATGCCGGCCTGCAGTGTGCCCTGAGGGCTGAGAACTACTCGCGGCCCTTGAACACGAACTTCTATCTCCTCAAGCCGCTCAACATGCCGCCTTCCTGGCACAACCAGGGAAAAGGCGGCTGCGACATCAAAGAGACGGATGAGAACACGGTCCTGATCAGCGCCTATAGTGGCCCGCGCACCATCCAGGCGGACGAGAAGCTTCGTTTCGACTTCAACCTGCTCCTGACTCCCTTCAAGACGCTTGACGTCAAAGGGCAATGGGCAACACGGTTCTACCACGGCTACAGGCCAATCGAAGAAATAGCCGCAACGGGCGCCAATACGATAAACAACCACCACGCGAACGAGGCCAATCCGTACATCAATTACCCTTTCATCCATACCCGGCAGATGAAGGAGTACGTTGACGCCGCCCATGAGAAGAACATGAAAGTGAAGATCTATTACACCGTGCGAGAGCTCTCCAACCGGTGTCCCGAGTTATTCGCCCTGCGCAGCCTCGACGACGAAATTCTCGCATCGGGCCCGGGCGGCGGATATTCCTGGTTGCAGGAGCACCTCGAATCGGACTACATTGCCGGATGGTTTGTGTCGAGATTCAAGGACGCCGCGCTGATCAACAGCGGGGTCTCCCGCTGGCACAACTATTACCTGGAGGGGCTCAACTGGCTCGTTGAGAACATCAGGATCGACGGCCTGTACATCGATGACGTTGCGTTTGATCGCACCGTAATGAAGCGTGTCAGAAAAATACTCGATCGGGGCCGGCCCGGCGCATTGATCGATCTGCACTCGGCGAATCAGTACAACGTCAGAGACGGGTTTGTAAACAGCGCCAACCTTTACCTCGAACACTTTCCATACATAAACCGTCTCTGGTTCGGCGAGTACTTTGACTACAACAGCCCGCCCGACTTCTGGCTTGTGGAAGTGTCGGGAATCTGTTTTGGTTTAATGGGCGAGATGCTCCAGGACGGCGGCAATCCCTGGCGAGGCATGGTATACGGCATGACGGCTCGTCTGCCCTGGTCGGGCAATCCCTCCAGTATGTGGAAGTTCTGGGACGAATTCGGGATAGCCGATGCACAGATGGTCGGTTACTGGGCCCCCTCATGCCCCGTGCGCTCGAAGCACAAGAACGTACGGGCCACCGTCTACCGGAAGAAAGACAAGGTTTTGATATCCATTGCGAGTTGGGAGCCGGAGCCCGTTCAGTGCCGGCTGAGAATCGACTGGAGTGCATTGGGCATGAACGGAAAAGGGGCAAAGCTCACCGCTCCCTGCATAGAAGGTTTTCAAGACGCCGCCGTGTTCTTCCCTGAAGATGAGATACCAATACCGGCGGGCAAAGGGTGGCTTCTCATCCTTGATGGACAGGTGCCGTCCCAGCCCGTAGCGCGCCCGTAACCGGTAATGTAGACAATTATTCGCACGTTTTCCTGTAGTTTTCTCTCTCGTCGATGGGTTGAGGTCAACCTTCTGTTCTCTGGTCCCCCATAGGCGGATCTGCCGAGCTCTTTCCGGTTCTCTTTCGCATACTCAGTGTCACTTCTTCAAAAGAGGCTTCCTGAAGTCTGCTATCGCTTCCAATCGGACCGCTCCTGCCGGGCCCGTGTCAATCGGTGCTACCGGTAGCTCCAGCTTTTCTCCCTTGAACGTGGCCTCGGCAAACCTGTCTTTCTTCAACGTTGTGCCGATTTTGCGAAAGAAGGGAAAGAGGTCCTCCCCGACCGCAATACTCATGTCCTCTACCGTATCGTCCCAACTGAGCCGCCGGTCCGGCTGGTCCTGCCAACGCGTGTACTGTACCCAGCGCCAGCGCGGGTACCAGGTCGGCCCATATCGATCATCCAGCTTCTGCCATACCCACCAGATTTTCGTCCACTCCTTGCCCTTTCCCCATTTCTCGCGCATCTGATCGCCCGGCAGGGCGAGGTCCAGCTCCGTCGCATCCTGGTCAAAATCGAACAACCTGTTTGGCTGATGACTGACCCTTTTGCCGGTCGCCAGTGCTGCGGCCTTGCCCTGGAACCAGCCGGCGTGAGATTCCCCCTGGTTGCCCTGGGCCCAGTTGCCCGCCGTCTCGCCCCGGTCGTTGACGGGCCCGCTCATCGTGTGCGCCAGCTCATGCGCAAAGACACTCAGCACCCCTCGCTTCGTCAGCGAGATGATCCCCACCTCCTTGGGCAGATAGGCGTTCACCGCCCAGCCACCACCGCCGCCGGCCGACAGAATCAGGTTCATCGGCTCATCCGAAGGCGGTGAAGGGAGCCAGCCCTCCACCTTGCTCTTGATCAAAGGCATGTCCTTCTCAATACACTCCAGCAAATCCGCATTTTGGTTCTTCGCGTAATAGACGACGACGTTGCCGATGCGCTTGCTTGATTCGGGGTAGATGGGCCCGCCGCCGGCCGCCTCCATCGGCAGGCGCTTCGTGCCGCCGACGGGCTCGGAACCTTCGGCCGCCAGCTTGATCAACGCCGCGAGCGCATCATTCGCGTCCGCCTGGCGCGATTGGCGCTTGAATCCCTCGAAATAGCTCGCCGATCCCACGATCAATACGCGCCCGTTGCCATACCGCCGCCCGGCGATTACCGTTTCACCCGCCTCTGCCTTACTGATTGCCTGCCAATCTTTGCCTGTGCTTACCACCGACATGCGCGCCTTGTCCAGGACATCTGATTCAGATGTGAACTGCGCCCCAAACTCCCCGGCCAGCTTGTTCAACGGCCACTGTGCGAGCCCCTCCTTGTCACGTACACTGCCGCCCAGCAGGACCAGTCCTCCGCCCTCGCTGACAAATCTTTTCAAAGCGGCGATCTCTTCCGGCAGGTAACGCTGGGCCTTGGGATCGGCCTGGAACGCAATGACCACGTTGTACCGCGGATTGGACCACCAGGCGAAAGGTCGCCGATTTCCCGCCGGCACGCGCACCCGACTGAGGCTGCCCGGCGCCACGACCGTGTCCAGGGCTGCCTGGCTGCCGACGGCGCGAAACCCGCGCGCCCGCAGCATGCCGGGGAGCGACCACATGGTGAAAAAATTCGCCTGGTGAGAAAGATCGATCAGGACGTTGATCCCCGTATCGCCCCGCACCCGTTGCTGGCGCAGGGGAAACTCCTTCGCAATATCCGCACTCAGCGTTGCACCGGATCGAGATATGCGCTCGATCTGCGCCAGGTCGGCCCCCGCACAGATCCCGGCTCCCAACCACACCGCCGCAACCACCAGGAAACTGATGGGGTAACAGGTCTTACGTGACTTCATACATCGTACTCCTTCAAGCTTCGGCAAGTCATCTTACGTGAAAGACAACTCCTATTATGTACCGGTAGTCGCAAGAGGCTCAACCCTGAATCTCCACTTAAACGAAGTTACCGCAGGTCCAGGCATTGAGATGGCTACCGATATTCACCCGCAACAAGGGATGCAGCACTGTTCTCGACGTGGCTGGGACTTCGGAGATGAAACCGAGAACGGAATCGACGACATCCGGTGGATGAAGACGTGTGTTTTCGCTGGCGTTGGTGTGGGGGGAGGCGTATTATTTCTTGTGGCGTGTACATTGTATTGCAGTGCGCCTTGCGACGGGCCCTTGTTCGACAGGAGGTTGGAGCATGACAGGTTGGTGTACTTCGCGACGTGCGTTTTTGAAATCGGCGGCAGTGGGATTGGGGGCGACGGCGCTGGGGCGCGGGATTGCCGCGGCGCAGAGCCGGGCGGCGAAGCGGCCGAACATCATCTTTTTGCTCACCGACGATCAGCGGTGGGACACGATGGGGTGCATGGGCAACCGGATCATCCAGACGCCCAACATGGACGACATGGCCGCCAACGGGGTGAAGTTCACCAACGCGTTCGTCACGACGAGCATCTGTGCCACCAGCCGGGCGAGCATCTTTTCGGGGCAGTACGCCCGGCGGCACGGGATTCACGATTTCGCGACGTCGTTTTCCGACGAGGCGTGGGCCCAGACGTATCCGGCTCTGCTCAAGGGCGCGGGCTACCGCCTGGGCATGGTCGGCAAGTACGGCGTCGGCCGGGACAGGGATTTCCACAAGGAGACGTTCGATTACTGGCGGGGCATTGCAGGCCAGCCCAAATACGAGCACAAGGACAAGGACGGCAACTATAAACACCTCACGCAGATCATGGGCGAGCAGTGCGTCGAATTCCTGCAGGGCTGCACGACAGATCAGCCGTTCTGCCTGTCGGTTAGCTTCAAGGCCCCGCATGTGCAGGACAGCGACCCGCGGCAGTTCATCTACGACCCGGCCTACAAGGACCTCTACAAAGACGTGCAAATTCCGGTGCCGCCGACGGCCTCGGGCAGCCACTTCCAGACGCTGCCGGCGTTTCTGCGCGACGACGCGACGACTGCCCGCGTCCGCTGGCGGATGCGCTTCGCCACGCCGAAGGCGTACCAGGAATCCGTCAAAGGCTACTACCGCCTCATCACCGGCGTCGATGTCGTCATCGGCAAGGTGCGAAAGGAACTCGAGCGCCTCGGCCTGGCCGACAACACCGTCATCATGCTGATGGGCGACAATGGCTTCTTCCTGTCCGAGCACGGTTTCGCGGGCAAATGGTATGGGTACAACGAGTCGATTCGTGTGCCGCTGCTGGTCTACGATCCGCGGCTGCCGCGTAGCCTGCGGGGCCAGAGCCGCGAGGAAATCGCCCTGAACATCGACCTGGCGCCCACGATACTGGCGCTGGCGGGCGTGCCGATTCCGCGCCGGATGCAGGGCCGGGACCTGTCGCCGCTGATCGGCGGTGAGACACGCCCCTGGCGCATCGATTTCCTGTACGAGCATCTGTTCGAGCATCGCCCGCCCAATGCCGCGCAGAACCTGATCCCCAAGACCGAAGGTGTCGTTTCGGAGCGGTACAAGTACTTGTGCTACATCGAGCAGGAGCCGCCGTACGAGCAGCTTTTCGACCTCAAGGTCGATCCGTACGAGCAGCACAACCTCGTGGGCCAGAGCAACTACGAGTCCACGCTCAAGGCGATGCGCGTCCGTTGCCACCAGTTGCGATTGCAGTGCGAGTGAAACCGCCCTGCAAAGTGCCGGCAATTGTTTGACAGCCGTCGGTCGGCGGTGTATCATGCCGGCTTTTCTGCTACACGGTGCGGTCTCCCCAGCCGGTCGCGGGCATGAAGAGTCCGGACCAAGACCAATACCAATACCTCAAGGACAGATGGAAGAAATTGCCATGGCACAAGGTAAAATCACTGTCGTCGGCGCCGGCAACGTCGGTGCGACGACGGCCCATATTGCCGCCACGAGGCGTCTCGGCACCGTTGTTCTGCTGGATATTATCGGCGGGCTGCCCGAAGGCAAGGGGCTCGATATGGCCGAAGCCAGCCCGATCTATGGCTGGCAGCAGGATATTATCGGTACGACGGACTGGGCCGCGACGGCCGGCAGCGACGTCGTGATCGTCACCAGCGGCGTGCCGCGCAAGCCGGGGATGAGCCGGGACGACCTGCTGGCGACCAACGCCGGTATCGTCCGGGACGTCAGCGGCAAGATCGCCGAGCATTCGCCCGAGGCGTTCGTGATCGTGGTCTGCAATCCGCTCGACGCGATGGTGCACGTGGCCGCAAAGGTCACCGGGTTCCCCACGCAGCGCGTGATGGGGATGGCCGGGGCGCTGGATTCGGCGCGGTTCCGCTATTTTCTCGCGGCCGAACTGGGCGTGTCCGTGGAGGACGTTCAGTGCGTCTTGATGGGCGGGCACGGCGACGATATGGTCCCCTTGCCCAGGTTTACCTCCGTCAGCGGCGTGCCCGTCACCCAGCTTCTCGATGAGTCCAAGCTGGCCGAACTGATCGAGCGGACCCGCAAGGGCGGCATCGAAATCGTCAATCTGTTGGGCTACAGCGCCTATTACGCGCCGGCCGCCGGCGCCGTGAAAATGGCCGAGGCCATCCTCCGGGATACGAAAAACGTATTCTGCTGCTGCGCCTACTGCGACGCGCCATACGGTGTGGGAGGTTATTTCGTAGGGGTTCCCGCTGTCCTGGGTGCCGGCGGAGTGGAGCGCGTCCTCGAACTCGATCTCGACGATTCGGAGAAGGGCCAGTTCGCCGAATCGCTCGGGCACGTCAAGCAGCTCGTGGCGAAAGTGGACTCCGTGCTGTGAGTTTGGAACTGAACTTTTGCAAAATGGAGATTAGGCTTACTTTAGGGAGGAAAAATCT
>CAYPZL010000098.1:0-20765 GCA_964415045.1 uncultured Pirellulales bacterium
AGGAGATTTTTCCTCCCTAAAGTAAGCCTAATCTCCATTTTGCAAAAGTTCAGTTCATAACCAATAACGGCGTCCTTCGATCAGGACGCCGTTACGTGTTTCAGCTTGTTTGCACCTCTCTTGATGCCGGTTGCCGCCGTGACCGGCAGATTTTTTTTGCGCCGTTCGATCGCACTGACGGAGTTTTGCCCAAGTGGTGAACACCTGGCGTCACCCAATAGTGTCGCTTTGAAGGGTACGGCTCGTACGGGCCGACCGCCGCACTATCTTGACATTGCACGCATACAGCTCTGAACATAAGTCAAGTTACCGCTTGAAGATGACGTACGCGGGCGTATAATACGCCGGACAGATGGCGGGGCCGGCCGCAGTGCCGGAGACAGGCTTCGAAGGGAAGCCGCATGAACCTGCCTCAACGCGACGAAGGAATGCTGGGAAATGCAAGTTCGCAGTCGTAATGGCGGTGTAGATGGAAATGACATGATGGCGATGACGAGGTGTCCGTGAGTGGACTCTGTGTCCGGCCTGATGCGTTTATTATCCTTTGGCCCGGCTGCAAACCTCTGCAGAATCGCCGCATCGCGGCGAGCCCTTCATTTGGAGCCCAAGATGCTTAAGAAGCACATTGCTCTGGTAGGCACGTCTGTGACCCTGCGCGGGGTCAACCAGAGCGATTTTGAGAAAATCGTTCAGTGGCGGAATGATCCGGAAATCAACCGGTATCTGAATCAACCGTATAAGCTGACCGTTGAACTGCAAACTCAGTGGTACAATCAGAAGTACCTGCCGAGCAATGATTTGTTGTTTGTGTTCGTTGAAAACCGGGGCGGGACGAGAATCGGAACAGTGGGTCTAAACGACTATGATCCGATCAAGCGTATCGGCATCGGCGGCCGGTTGTTGATAGGAGACAAGAAGTATCGAGGCTCTTTCGAACTGTTGGAGGGAATTGTCCTCTTTTACGACTTCGTGTTTGGGGTCTTGCAGTTGTCGAAGGTCTACACTCATGTTGTCAGGGATAACAGAAAGGCTGCTGCTCTGAACAATCGGATCGGTTTCGTGCCGAATACGGGCGACATCGTCTTTCCCGAGTGCTGCCAGGTTCACGGCATGGAACTGGTTGAGCTGGTCAATACCAGGGAAGGCTATGAGAAAAAGAAGATAGCGTTGAGACCGATGATCGAGCATTTCTTGAAACAGTACTGATTTCGTGTTCTCGCAGGGATGACGGTAGAGAGGTGTAAGTGAAGACGGCATGAAGACGCCTATGCGAATTCTGGTAATCACTGCGGTGAATTACGATCCCCTCAAGATGTTCTGCCAGATCAGGAAGCTGATCAAGGGCTTGATTCTGCAGGGTCATGACGTTCTTGAGTTCAATTATGTGCGAGCCTTGCGCGCGGCATCCCCTTTCAGAGGCAACCGGCTCTCGCTGAAGCTGTATAAGCACAAAGCCGATAGAATGCTGGCAGAGCAGGCAGTGGCGTATCGACCGGATGTAGTGCTTGTCACGTTCGCGAAGGGATTGGATCGACGTTCGGTGGAACTGCTGAGAGAACGGGTGCCCAATGCCGTATATGTTGGGCATGATGACGATCCGTGGCCCAAGCTGATTCCGGGCAAACTCGAGACCGTCGGGTGTCTTGACATCATTCTGGCCACCAACGACAGTGAGTGGATGACGGACTATCGGGAGGCAGGAGTAGGACTCTGCGCCTACTTGCCTCCGTGTTGCGATCCCGACATCGACCGTCGATACGAAGTGGGAGACGAGTGGAAAACCGACCTTCTGTGGATTGGGGCTCTGGAACACAAGGCCGATACGCGCTACGCTCTCCGGAGGGAGCTGGTACTCAGGCTTGCGCAGGAGGAGAATTGCCAGGTATACGGTTGTTGCGGCAGGCGGAGAATCGGGGGGTTCGATACTCTGCATGCCGTCAGTGGCGCGCGCATCGCCGTCAATGTGAACTGCTGTGGTGGCATCCGTTTGGGCCACTCGGACAGACTGACGCGTTTTCTGGCCGGAGGTCCGTTGGTGTTTGCCAACCGATTTCCTGATTGCGATCGACTCTATCGAGACAAAGAACACCTCGTGTATTTTGAGCAGGTGGAGGAGTTCTTTGAATTGTCTCGATGGTATCTCGATCATGAAGACGAGAGAAAGAGAATTGCGCGTGCCGGAATGCTCCATGTGCACGCTGAGTTCAACTGTTCACGGATAGCAGGGTATCTGATGGACATCATAGAGAAGGGCGGCTATAGCGCGCCCTGGACATAGGCTGCCTATGCAAGGGAAGGTGCTCACGAATATCACGTTTACAAAGAACCGGCCGCTGCAGTTGGACGGCTATCTGCGGAGTCTCTACAGATTCTTCCCGCGCGAGCGGATGCAAACGTGCATCATCTACAAGGAAGAGTTGTTCAACCGGGAGTATGAGTCTGTATTTCGCCAATTCCCCGACATCGAAGTGATACGTGAATCCAATTTTCACCGCGATATGCTTGCGGTGTTGGACAGGGTCGAGACCGAGTATATTCTGTTCGGCATCGACGACGTGGTATTCTTCGACGGTGTTTCTCTTGAACTGATCGAAAAGACGTTCGAGAAAGCCGGGGAGGATATCTTCGGTTTTACGTTGCGATTCGGTCTGGATATGGTGACGGCAGGCGGCGACGAGGTCCGCGATGTGAGTATTGGCGAGGATAAGGCGTACAAGCTCCATTGGCCCGGGGGGCGTACGAAACATACACGATACCCGTTCGAGCTTTGCAGCACGGTATATCGAACGAGCCTGGTGCGGAATGTCATCTCCCATACCATGAGCAGCAATTCGTTGGCAAAGGGATTGTTTTCTCCGGGCTCGGGATTGATGAGAGCGTGGTCGAAAATTACCTCGCCGCGTTCTCTGCTGAAGAAGTTCGGCTTTTTCTACAGCCCCAATACGCTCGAGTCGTGGCCGTGCCGCTGGTGTCGCAACCATAGCGGCGAGCTTCCGGGGTCTACGTACTTTCAGAAGCTCTGCGCCGTCGCCATCCAGGTGAACATGGTCAATACCTCCACGCGAAACGATCATTACGGCACGGACGAACATGCGGTGGAGGCTCTCAACGCCAAGTACAGGGAAGGATACGTGCTGGACATCGATTTCGTTGCAGCCTGCAAGCCTTCGAAGGCCGGCGGCGGGCCGGAGTGCTTTCGATTGACGAGAGCGTCACGCTGAGAAGAAGAAAGAATGATGTCAGGCAGGCAAATGGCGAAGGGCGTTCCGGTTTTCACCAAAAGAGTGAAGCGACTCATGAATTCTATTTTGGGCCGACAATATGGCGTGTTGGCAAAAATTGTCGAGGACTTCGATCGTGGGCATCCCTGTTCGGATGTTGTTTTCCTGGGCGACTCGACCGTACTGAGAGTGGCAAATGAAGATCAGGATAGAAGATCGACTGCGGAAATGCTGGCGGGGGATCTCTCGGGAGCAGCGCGGGTTTTGGAATTGTCTCACGGCGCCTATCATATGGCGATCTACTACCATATGGTGAACACATTCAGAGTCACTCGGCAACAGCCGCGTCTGATAATCGTCCCGATTAACATGCGGAGTTTTTCGCCGCAGTGGTACTTGCGGCCGGGTTGGGAATTCGCGCCGGAAATTCGATTGCTCCGAAGGTACTATTCAGGTCAGGGGCTCCGGCTTCGCTACAAGAAAGCAAGGACAGCAAAACTGGAAGGGGAATATAGGAAGACCCGTGTGGAGTATCCTATGACCAGCCTGCGGACGGTTGGGGAATTCGAAGAGTTGAGACTGAACCACCCCGATTCGCCAACTCAGCAAGAGAGACGCCGCAGAGAATTGTTCATCTACTTCTTCCTGCACCCCATTTCTGAAAGCCATCCTCTTTTAGTGAAACTGAGGGAGATGGTGGAGCTGGCGCAGATGCTGAGCATCAGAATGCTGTTCTATATATCGTCGATCAACGTGGAAGCGGCGATGAGGAGTGTGGGACAGGAATTCGAACGCTACTTCGCGATGAACGTGAAGGTCGTAAAGGATGCTCTCGCAAAGCAGAACTGCGTTTTCGTGAAGGATACGGATGGCAACGATCTCTGCGACCGTCTGACAGCTTACACGGATTATTCGCGAGCCTTGGGCAGTGATTGCTTCTTTCACACGGAGTCGATCGACGAGCATTTGAACCAAAAGGGCAGGAGATTCATCTCGGAGGGAATAAGGGACATCACTTTCAAGTTATTCGAGCCGGTTGGTTCTGCTGTGGAGCAGAGTTAGTGTGCCGTCCCGGCCCTGCCGAAAAGACCTTTGTGTTACTCCCCTGGTGGTAGGGAAATGGGCTTTTTATTAGAATGGAGTCGAAGAGAGTAGGAAAATTGGGGTGTATTCAGTGCAAGAGCCGCTAAAGTATTTTCTGGAACGCACGACGCCGTGGGGAACTCTCGCCCGGGCGCACCGCCAACGGCAGCTTCGCAAGAAGTACCGGCAGTGGCAGAAGGCCGGGGCCGTCCCGCCTTTGCCGAACTGGGGCAAGCAGCAGGTCGTCGTTGAATATATCCGAGAATTCGCGCCGGCAGTGTTCATTGAGACCGGCACCTACAAGGGAAAGATGGTCTATGCGGTCATGCCGCATGTGCAGGAGATTTACTCGATCGAGCTCGATCCAACGCACTATCAGAACGCTCGCAGGCGGTTTGCGGGTTACGCAAACATTCATCTCTTTGAGGGCCAGAGCGGCGACGTCCTGCCGGGGGTTTTGGAGAAGATTCAGCAGCCTTGTCTGTTGTGGCTCGACGCTCACTGGTCCGGCGGCTCGACGGCCAAGGCGGACCTGGAGACGCCGATCATGCAGGAGATGGAGTGTGTGCTGAGCCATCCCTGTGCCGCCCGGCATGTGCTGCTGATCGACGATGCCCGTTGCTTCACGGGGCAAAACGACTATCCTACCTTGCAGACGCTGGAGAAGTACATTCTCGCGTCCCAGCCCGATTGGGTCTTTGAGGTAAAGGATGACATCATTCGAGCCCATGCAAGGCGAAGTCCGGACAGGCAAGAGTAGCTTGGCGGCAACCGCTTGTGGCGCGGCTGTGGATCGGGAAATCAGAGGCAGGTAGGCCGCAGTCCCGGGCGACAGTGATCTCCTGTTGACAGAGGGTAACGTACCGTATGCAGTTCAATTCATTGGTGTTCATCATCTTCGGCGCCGTGTTCTTCGCCGCATGGCCCGTCTTTCGCACGCGACGGAATCCGCGCTGGATATTCCTGGTAACGGCCTCCTTCATCTTCTACGGCTGGTGGGACTGGCGCTTTCTGTTTCTGATTATGGCCAGCGGTCTCATCGACTTCTTCGCCGGCCTGGGAATCGAACGTTTGCCGCGGCGTAAGAAACTGTTGCTGGTGCTCTCGATCCTGGGCAACGTGGGGTCGCTTTTCATCTTCAAGTACCTGGGTTTTGTCACGGGCACGTTCAATTCGCTGATGTCCCTTGCGGGCGGCGACGTACGGCTGCCCGCAGCCGATCTGATTCTGCCCGTCGGCATCAGTTTCTATACGTTCCAATCGATGAGCTACACGATCGACATCTATCGGGGCCGGTTGCACCCGACCCGCAATGTCTTTCATTTCTTTGCCTATCTCTCGCTCTTTCCCCAGTTGGTGGCCGGTCCCATCGTTCGGGCCCGGGACCTGCTGCCTCAACTGGAATCCGCCGGCCCGCTCACCGAGCAGCAGCGTTGGGACGGTCTCAAACTGATCGTGTTCGGGTACTTCAAGAAAGTGGTCGTCGCCGACACGCTGGCGGCCAGCGTAAACGTGGCCTTTGCGGCCTCAACCCCGGCTGATTCGGCCTGTTACTGGTGGATCATCATGATCATGTTCGCGTTCCAGATCCTGTGCGATTTCAGCGGATACAGCGACATCGCACGCGGGCTGGGCAAATGGATGGGCTACGAGTTCCCTCTCAATTTTGATCACCCCTACACGGCCGGCAGCTTCCGGGAATTCTGGCAGAAATGGCACATCTCGCTGTCGACTTGGTTTCGGGATTATGTGTATATTCCCCTGGGCGGCTCGCGCAGCGGCGCCGGCCGGGCTCATGCGACCATGTGGGTGACGATGCTCATCTCGGGGCTCTGGCACGGCGCTGCCTGGCATTTCGTTCTCTGGGCGGCATTGCACAGCTTCTATCTGTCAATCGAACGCCTGACCAACTGGCCCGCGAAGCTGGCGAAATTGCCCGGAGGACGACATCTCGCTCCTCTGGCCGTCTTCATTCTGACCGTTATGGCCTGGGTCTTCTTTCGGGCGCAGGATTTTGGCCAGGCCAGCATCGTTTTCGCCAGAATGTTCAACTTTCTCGCCTTCGACTCGGCACTGGCCCACAAACTCATCGACAACAATGCGATAAACGTCCTGCTGATCATGATTGGATATGAACTGGTGGTTCATTTTGGCAAAAACAGGTCCGGGGCCACACCGGCCAACCCGAGGATCATGCGGGTACTGGAGCCCGTTGGCATTGCCGTGCTGATCCTTGTCTGCGTGTTTATGAGGGCGCCGAGCAATACCTTCATCTATTTTCAGTTTTAACGGGAGTGAGAATGATTCGTGACGACGCGTGCCGCCGCAGCGCCCACGGTTTCCTGGCCGGGGCGGCGAAAGACCGCACGTTCAAGACCCTGGTCCTGGCTCTGGTCCTCATTGGGATCATGGGGATGTTGCGCCCCGACAAGCCGCGCGGCATCTACCCCAAGCGGTATTGGGCCCGCAAGATCTCCTGGCATCAGTGTGCCGATGCCGTCCTGGCTGGCGATTCCCGCGTGCTGGGAGGCGTCTCGCCGGCGGAGATGCGGAAGACGCTCGCGGACTGGCGCATCCTCAATTACGGCTTCGCCAGCAACCTGTACGTTCCCGAATACCTCGAGGCCCTCGAATCGCTTCTCGATCCCGAGAGCAGGAGCAAGGTCCTCATCCTGGGCATCACCCCTCATTCCCTTACCGAAGACCCGGACGTCACGGGCCAGTTTGCCGAGTTGAAGGGGCGCTCCAGGAGTCAGATATACGCCGATATTCTCCTGGCACCGCTGTTGAGCTTTGTGGAGTACATGTCTTTTCAGGACGCCCTGCACGGACTGTTTCCGGCGCTGGCCACAGGCCGGACCCAAAAGGAGTTCCATGCCGACGGCTGGCTGGCGTACCAGCGTCAACCTCCCGGCGAGAAGCGAGAGTTGAAGAAGTACTTCCGTGGGTATCAGAAGGTCCAGGTCTCGGCGAAGATGGTGGAAGGGTTGAATCGTTTTGTGTCCCGCTGGACGCAAACGGGAATCCGCGTTTACGCGTTCTTGATGCCCACCTGCCAGGAAATGTTCGAGCTGGAGCAGCAGTACAGCGGGTTCGATCAGCGTCAGTTTGTGGAAGGTTTCGAGAAAGCCGGCGGCATCTGGATCGATGTGGATCCGTGCGCATACGAGAGCTTCGACGGATCCCACCTTCAAAGCTATGCGGCCCGACAGTTATCGAACGACCTGGCGCAGCGTATCCGTGATCTCGAACGCACGCGGGACAGCGAATGACAGTCTGCCGGTCCGTCCGGAAGCGAAAGAAGATCGTGGCTGCGGGTATGGAATGGGAGGATAGGGGCTTCAACTGCCCCGGAATCAGTGGGTACCTGCTTGACCTCGTGGGAGCCGGCAAGTACAGTGCCCCGTGGATGGCTTGTAACGTTTGCCGGCTTTCGGATGCCGGGTTGGTTCTTTATGGAGATTTCCCCGGGTGGGAGACGTAAACCAGCGTATTTTTGTGGAGAAATTCGCCGGAAGCCTGGCGGGCCCATTTCTGGAAGTCGGTTCCAAGAACTATGGAAACACGCAGGATTTGCGCGCCCTATTTGTCGGGGACCGGGAGTACGTCGGCGTCGACATGGCCGAAGGTCCGGGGGTGGACGTCGTCATCGACCTGACCGAGGACTTCGCGGCTGTTGATGCGGCCCTGAGCGGGCGGCGCTTTGGGACGATCTTTTGCCTGAGCGTGCTGGAGCATTGCGACCAGCCGTTTCGGATGGCCGAGAACCTGACGCGGCTGCTCGCACCGGCCGGCTGCCTGTGCGTCTCCGTGCCTTTCGCTTGGCGGATTCACGCGTATCCGAACGATTACTGGCGGTTCACGCCGGCGGGGGTGCGCAAATTGTTTCCCTTGCTTGATTTCGATGCGGACCGATGCATGGTTGCGACCTCCAGGCCGGGCGAATTCGCGCCGATCGACGACGATCTTGGCAAGATCGTCTTCAGTTTCAGCCGGCACCGCAAGAACGGTCACATCCTGCGCGGCGTGTCCGCCGAGCTGCTGAGGTTGTTGTCGCGGATCGGTCTGTTTCGTTGGGTGGCCGGCTACCGCCACGTTTTTGTGCCTACGACGGTCCTGATGGTCGGGCGGCGTAACGAAGGCGTTGAGGACGAGTCTGAGCCGGACCGCGACGCCGTGGTACTGTGACTACTCCTGCTTGAATCCGGCGGATATGAAACTGCTGATCATCACCAACAATCCGCGCAATGCGAGTTTTCGGCAACGTATCGAGTTGCACTTGCCCGCTTTGCGAGCCAGCGGCCTCGATTGCGAGGTGGTCCGCCTGCCCCGCCGTGTCCTGGCACGGCGCAGGTTGTTCACGCAAGCGGCTGACTTTGACGGCGTCCTTTTGCACAAGAAGGGGTTGAACCTGCATGACGCGTTCTGTCTGCGACGTTGCGCCCGCCGGATTCTGTATGATTTCGACGATGCGATGATGTACAAGGCCCGGACGCCGGATCGGAGCGGTGGCTCGCGTCTTCGCGCGTTTCGTCGCACTGTGCGGATGGCGGACCTGGTAATCGCGGGCAACGCCTACCTGGCCGAGCACGCGCGCCGGTATAACGCCACCGTGCAGATTGTGCCTACCGGTCTGGATGTAGGTGCTTATGACCTCGGGACCAGGCCGGAACCGGATGGGAAGACTCGGCTGGTCTGGATCGGCAGTAGGGCGACTTTGCGCTATCTCAGCGAGATTGGACCGGCACTGGAGCAGATCGGCTCGCATTTTCCACAGGTTGTGCTGAGGATCATCTGCGACACGTTCTTCGACTTGGCGAATCTGCCGTTAGAGAAGCGGTGTTGGTCCCGGGAGACCGAGGCCCCGGACCTCGTCTCCAGCGACATTGCGTTGGCGCCGCTGCCGGATGATCGGTTCACCCGGGGCAAATGTGGCTTCAAGATTCTCCAGTATGCCGCCGCCGGCCTTCCCGTTGTGGCCTCTCCGGTCGGCGTGAACGCAGAGTACGTGCAGGACGGCGTGACTGGCTTTCATGCAAACTGTGCTTCGGACTGGGTCGAAAGGATCGGTCAGTTGGTGAAGGACAGCAGGATGAGAGGGCGGATGGGGCTGGCCGGTCGCAGCGTGGTACAAAGGTTTGATCTGCCTGTCGTGGGGCAGCAGCTTGTGCGCGTCGTCAATGAGAGCCTGGGCGGGCCCGGTTCGCCGGCCGCCGATTGAGCCGGGTCAGCGCGTCGTTGCTGAGAGGTCCGTTCCTCATTCTCAAAGTGCAGGCGGCGTATCTTTCAGTTTGCGCTCGACCATCTCTTCAATGACGATGTCGGGATTCTCCTGCTCAACCAACAGTTCGAGGAACCGTTGCTCCGGCTGGATCGAGGTGAACGCGCTGCGGCGGAAGTGCAGGCTCAGGCGTTCGCGCAGGCCCCCCCGTGCGGCGAACGAATCATGGAAGAGCAGGAGGCGGTGTTTTGCCTCCGCGTTCTCCACGGCGACCTGGTCCTCCGGTACGATGCTGCGATTCCACTCGTATTGCCCGGGGATTTCCAGCCGGCTGCGCGTGGTCTGAGGCGGTGTTTTCGGGACCCACATCTCGGCCTCTCGGGCCAACTCCCGGCCCAGACCCAGCATCATGCTGAGGTCCGTTGCCTCCTTGCCCGCGGTGATTTCAAAATCGTCTTCCGACAAAGCCCGGATCTCGGGAAACCACGATCCGAGCTTTTGGCAGATCTGTTGGTATGCAACCACGGCTCCCCGGTCGGTCCAGTGGGAGTCCTTGGGATGATAAATGACCCCGGTGCTCTTTGCCTGCAGCAGCGCAGGCCGCAGGTCGATAAAGTGCACGGTCGAATGGTCCCGCAGATAGTCGATGAGCTGATCCATCCGCGACCGGCCCCGGCCTCTCTGGATGTGATCCGGCAACATCTCCGGATAGATCGTTGCCTTGTTCGGTGCGATGACGAACAGGTAGCGGATTCCCCGTTCGCCGAGCCACTGTTGGCGCTGCTGCAACGTGTTCGTCCAGGCTTCCAGGTCCGCCGGTGTCAGGGGCGTCTGGCCCAGAAAATCCGGGAGGATGCCTGATTTCGTCAGGAACAGCCAGTCGTCTTTTCCGAAAAGCACCTTGCCGAAGGAGCTTCCCTTGAACAGCTTGTAGCGGATCCAGTTGTGTCCCTGGATCAGGCCGTTTCGGAATCCGAAATGGTCCTGGTAGTAGGCTTCGAACTTCTCGGGGATTGTCTCGAGCCGATCCTTGCCGAGTACCGGTGCTTCCGCCAGCGTCCGTTTTTCTCCCAGCTCATGCGTGAGGTCCCACCCCAGCGTCCCGCCCACGAGCGGCAGGCTGACCAGGGCAGCGAACGTCAGCGTCAGTACGATGTCCAGACGAGTGGTGGGACGGGTTTTGCTCATCGACATTCCTAAAACCTGAAATAGATGAAAGGATTGTGCGTGCCGGCGGAAAGGAACATCATGCACAAGATAAACAGCGCGCAAAGGCACAACATACGACAGGTCGAGAGCGTCAGCTCCGCAGTGTCGCGCATCGCGCCCCTGAGCCGGGTCAACGACCGGTCCAGGAGGTCCGCGACAGCAGGGCGGACCGGCATCGAGAGCACGATGCCCGCGATCAACGCCATTCTCACCTCCCGCGTGAGGTACCATTCCACCTCCCGCGTCATGACGGCTTCGCCCGCGAAACCAAACATCGCGCCCCAGAATCCCACCGCGTGGCCCAGGCTGTCCGTCGCGAACAGCACCCATCCGCACACGATCACCAGCACGGTATAGATGTGTCGCACCAGTGGGTGCCGACGGGCCAGAAAGTCCTGGAGCCACGCCCGCTCGAGGATCAGGAAGAAACCGTGGTAGAGTCCCCAGACCACGAAGGACCAACTGGCTCCGTGCCACAATCCGCAGAGGGTAAACACGACGGCGAGGTTCAGGTACGTCCGCCGCACGGAGCGTCGATTGCCTCCCAGCGGGATATAAAGATAATCGCGAAACCACGTCGACAGCGAGATGTGCCAGCGCTGCCAGAATTCGCGCATGGACTGGGATATATACGGGTAGTTGAAGTTCTCCGGGAAGGTGAAGCCGAGCATGCGTCCCAGGCCGATGGCCATATCGGAGTATCCGGAAAAATCGAAGTATATCTGTATGGTATAGCACGCGATGCCGAGCCATGCGATGCCGGGCTGCAGTTGGGCGGTGGGCAGGGCGAGGATCTCTTCGGCCGCGACCGAGACGGTGTTGGCAATCAGCAATTTCTTGCCCAGACCGATAATGAACCGGCTCACGCCGGAGGCGAAAAGGTTCCAGCCGACGACGCGCGTACGCAGTTGCTCGGCCACGTCCCGGTAGCGGACGATGGGCCCGGCCACCAACTGCGGGAACATCGTGACGTAGCAGGCGAAATCGATGAGGTTGCGCGTCGCGCGCACCCGGCCCCGGTAGACGTCGATGGTGTAGCTCATCGACTGGAACGTGTAGAAGCTGATCCCCAGAGGCAGGGTGATTCGGA
Source organism: uncultured Pirellulales bacterium (assembly GCA_964415045.1). Classification (GTDB taxonomy): domain Bacteria; phylum Planctomycetota; class Phycisphaerae; order Sedimentisphaerales; family Anaerobacaceae; genus CAYPZL01. The sequence continues at coordinate 11,825 of CAYPZL010000098.1, forward strand.
TGGCGTCGTCCCAGGCCAGGGCGGATAGACCCAGCGTGCTGACGACGTGGTTGAAGCTGTCGATGCCGAAGTTGAAGTACTTGAACACCGCCAGAAAGGTCAGGTTGGAGCAGACGGAGGCTGCCAGAGCGGCCTTCTGGCGCCGACTCCGGGGTGTATCGGGCTCCAAAGGCCTGATGCCGCCGGCGCCGAGACCTCCGGATATGACGAGGCCGCAGACGTAGTCGATCAGGGTGGACGTGATGATGATCCATACCAGGAACTTCTCGCCCCAGAAGTAGAAGACCAGGCTCGAAATCAGCAGGAAGAGGTTGCTGACGCGCCACCAGAGCTTGCGCTGTGAACCGAGGATCGCCGGGCCGGCGAGGATGAAATAGCCGCCGAGCACGACCGGCATGAAGAAGAGGACGAAGATCACCGAACTAAAGACCATAATGCTTAGCCAACCTGCCACCGAAACTCAAAACCTGCCGGTCCAGCCGCTCATAGCCCGCTCGGTGGAACCGGTACGGCGCGTCCGGATCAACTCAGGCCGCAATTATAGCCTTTCTGCGGTTGCGGGCAATACCTTCGCAAACAGGCCGCTGCCAGTGCTCGCCGCGCACGCAGTCGGGAACCACAGGGCAGCATTGATTCCCCGGGGCAAGATGCTACAATGGCCGCCAACGAGTGCGTGTCACGACCTCGATCGTGTGCTTGGAGAAAGAAGGGCCAATGCAGCCTGTGATTCGAATTGACATGGAAGAGATGGTCCGGAGCGGGCGGCGCGTGGCCGTCGAATTGGGTGCGGGTCGAAAACACGCCCCGGACCGGATCCATATCGACAAGGTGGATTTGCCGGGCGTCGATATCGTGGCGGATCTGGAGCAGGGGCTGGCGTTCCTGCCCGACCGGTCGGTCGATGAGATTCACTGCCGCAGCGTTCTGGAACACATCGAGAACTTCGAGGGCCTGATGGCCGAGATGGTCCGGGTCCTCAAGGACGACGGCAAGGCCCATATCTTCGTACCGCACTTCTCCAATCCGTACTACTACTCCGACTACACCCACCGGCGTTTCTTCGGGCTGTATACCTTTTACTATTTCGTGTCGCCCGAAAAGCAGCTCAGCCGAAAGGTGCCCGATTTCTACACCGACACCCGGATCGAAATCCTCTCGCAGCGTCTGGTTTTCCGGTCTTCGTTTCGGTTCCTCAAGCCGTTGAAGAAGCTGATCGGCTGGTTCCTCAATCTCCACACGGGTCTGCAACAGTACTATGAGGAGAACCTGTGCTACCTGTTTCCCTGCCACGGCCTTGAGCTTGTTTTCGGGCCGGACCGGCGGGGCGGCGAATCTGCGGCTCAGCCGCGCTGAGCGGATGCAACCAGCTTCGCGATCTGTCTGACCTGTTGCTCTGTGAGCCAGGGGTGCATCGGCAACGAGAGGATCTCGCCGCAGACCTGATCGGTGATGGGAAGGTCCACGCCCGCTGCGATCTCGGCGTACGCCGGCTGGCGATGTACGGGGATGGGATAGTGAATCTGTGTCTGCACCTCGCCGCGCGATAAGTGCTGCTGCAGGGCGTCCCGGTCGTTCGACCGTATCACGTACAGGTGGTGGACGTGGCCGGCGTGGTCTTCTTCGGCGGGTGTCACGACATTCGCGTCACGCAGGAGTTCGTTGTACATGGCGGCCGTGTGCCGGCGTCTGTCGTTCCATTCGTCGAGGTGCCTCAGCTTCACCCGCAGGACGGCCGCCTGCATCTCGTCAAGCCGGCTGTTGACTCCGATCAGATCGTGCCGGTATTTGCACGGCTGTCCGTAGTTGCGCAGCAGTCGCAACTTTTCGGCGATCTCCTCATCGTTGGTGGTGGCGATCCCGCCGTCGCCATAGGCCCCCAGATTCTTCGTCGGGTAGAAGCTGAAACAGCCCACATGCCCGAGGCTCCCGACCCTGCGACCCCGATATTCCGCGCCGTGTGCCTGGCAGGCATCCTCAATCACGAACAACTCGTGCCGTCGGGCGATCTCCAGGGTGGGTTCCATCTCGGCGGGCCGGCCGTAGAGGTGCACCGGCAGGATGGCCCTGGTTCGCGCGGTGATCTTCTCTTCGATCCTGGCCGGGTCGATGCAGAACGTCGCCGGGTCGATGTCCACGAATACGGGCTTCGCGCCGTTTCTTACGATGGCGTCGACGGAGGAGATGAACGTGTGCGAGACCGTAATGACCTCATCGCCGGCGCCGATGTCGAGGGCCTTGAGAGCGAGGAATATCGCGTCCGAGCCGGAATTGACTCCGACCGCCGCGCCGGCTCCCACATATCGGCCGAACTCCCGTTCGAAGCTGGCAAGCTCTTCTCCAAGGATGAACCAGCCTCGTTGCAAGACCCTGTCGATGGCCCCGCGGACCTCGTCCGCTATCGCGCTATATTCAGGCTGCAAGGACACAAATTCGATCATCTTCGCCCGACCGCTCCATCTGTTTCGAGGACGTGGCTTTGCGTATGAATGAATCGCGTGGGCGCGTTCCGCGTATCAACCATGATCTTCCGCTCCGGCGGCGATTCTCTTGAACTCATCGTAATCCCTGATGTAATCGTCGGCGTCGTAAAGGTTCGAGGCGAGGACGAGGCAGACGGACCCGGAGGAGAAGTTGTCGATTTCGCGCCAGATCATGGTGGGGATGTAGAGCCCGTAGTAAGAGCGGTTGAGGTAGAAATCCTTCCGGCCGGTCCCGTCGTCGGTGATGACGGTGAAACTGCCGCTGGCGGCGACGATGAACTGTTCGAGCCGGCGGTGGGCATGGCCGCCCCGAGCGGCGCCGCCCGGAACGTCATAAAGGTAGTAAACGCGCTGGAAATCGAAGGGGATGTGTCGCTGCGCCTCGATGAACGTGAGGTTCCCGCGCTGATCGACAATCTTGGGCAGTTCTACGATCCTGCATTCCGGTTTGTCCATACTGATTCCTTTGGCCAAATGTCCTCGAACAAGGGGCATTATGAGTGCGCCCCATGCACCCGTCAAGGGCAAGTTGGTGTCGTTTGGGGGGGCGCATTGTCCCGAGGCCCGACCCGCGCGTGGCCTACGTTGCTGCGCGCATGCCGGCCGCACAGGCCGCCTCGAACCGACGCACGTCTTTGCGGTGCCCGATCTCGTACGCCCGGCGCCATCGGTGCACGGTGAGAGCGTCGAGGTCTGTTAGAATCGGTCCGCCTGCGCCGATCAGAATGTTGGAGTGTTTCATGTCACCGTGTGTGATCCGGTGCCTGCCCAGCCTCTCCAGCACCGCCAAAACCTGTGCGATGTATTGTTGCCGCTGGTCGGGCGAAACGGTGTCGTCCTGGAGGAGATCGCTGAGCTTTCGTCCCGGAACGTATTCGTGAATGAGATAGGAGCACCACACGATCGGTCCCTTGCGTCGTTCGACATAGGCCAGCGGCTCCGGGGTGCCGACGCCGAGCAGGCGCAGCCGGTGGCTGGCGGTCCAGCCGCGCCGGGCGCGCGATCCCTTGACGGTATGGCGCAGCGAATGAATCAGCCCCTTGTGGTTGTACCGCTTGACAACAATGTCCCTGCCGTTCCACCGCAGGCGTGACACGCAGCAGGTGTTGCCGCGCTTCAGGACGTCTCCCGTTTCCAGCAGGGCGTCCAATTGCGTTACGAGTTTCTCTGCGTCGCCTCCGCGGCAGAACGGCCGGTCGAGCAACCCGCGGTAGCCCGGGACCGTAACATTGCGGTGTCTGCTGTTGCTCCGGCGGTACTTGCGCAGCACCCTGTCGATCGCGCGTCCCTTACACCGCTGAGCCTTCCGCTGCAGCCATGCTTCATCGGAGGTCTGCAGCGACCAGCGGCGTATCTCGAAATACTCCTCGTACAGGCCCTTCAAGGACAAGCTGCAGGCGGGGGGCAGAAAAGAAGCCAGTTCCGCCAACTGGGCCAGACTTTCCCTCTTTCGAATCGGCTGCTCGCGAAACCGGACTTGGGCGGCGTCAATGGTTACGATTCTGTCCCCTGGCGCGAGGAAGTTCCCCAGGTGCAGGTCGGTCTGCAACACGCCTTTTTCGTGATAGCGTGCCAGTTGGCGGCAGACGGGTTCGAGCAGTCGCAGCATCTGGGTTGGCTCGGATGCCTCCGCGAACTGATGCCGCACCGAAGGCGCATCGCCGATGTTCTCCATGACGAGTACCTGCCGCCCTTGGGTCGTTCTGCCATAGAACAGGGGCTGCGGCGCGCTGAAGCCGCGCTGCCGCAGACCGAGAAGGCCGCGCCATTCGCGTTTGAGATGGCGGGCGGCGTGTATCTCATGCGAGAAGACCTTGGCGATGACGTCCTGACGATTCCACTGAGCGCGGTACACGGCACGCTTGCCCGGTACGTCGCGCAGCAGCGCCGTGCACAGAAGGACCTCCGTCCTCTGCGGATCGTCGCGTCTGACCGAAAGCTGGAAGGGGCATTCCTGCACGCTTTTTCTCTCTGCGGCCGGACGGACCGTCTCAACGACCCAGGATGGCCACACCGAGCCGGTTCGCAAGCTCCAGGGTCTCGGGCTTGTCGATGACGATGGTCTTGCCGGCCTCGATGACTAGGCACGTTCCGCCGTTTTCAGCCAGGTCCCGGACCGTCTCCGGGCCCACGCAGGGCACGTCGAAGCGCATGTCCTGCTGGGGCTTGGAGGTCTTGATCAGCGTCCAGCCGCCGGCCTTGCAGAAGGTACCGGCGCGCTTGATCATCTCGGCCGTGCCCTCGATGGCCTCCACCGCAATTACCTCCATCTCCCGTACGGCGATCGCCTGCCCGATGTCCATCTCGCCGAGCTTCTTGGCCAGCGGCCATCCGAACTGAATGTCGTCTTCGACCCGCGGGCCGGGCCGGCACGTTGTCATGACGCCCTCGTGGGCGAGGTGTTCCTGGCAGTACATGACCGAGTTCTCCAAGCGGATGCCGCCGGTGGCCAGCTCATCGACCAGGGCCGACAGCAGGGTGTCCGTGAGCTTGCACTTGCGCCGCAGACGCCAGTAGTAGATGCGAAAGGCGCGCCAGTCGGGCAGATAGCGCCAGATGCGCCACGGCGTGAACAAATCTGATTTCGTTACGCGACCAACCAGGATGGCGTTGGCCACGTCGTGCTTCCGAAGTTTGCGTATCCAACTGCCCGGGCGGGCGACACCGGCCCGGCAAAATACGTCCACTTCATCGGCCAGTGCGGGCTCAACGTAGCCGGCCAGGCCGACGCAGACCACCTTATGGCCGGCGTTTCTCGCGCCGGCGGCAACCATAAACGGCAGCCTGCCTCCCCCGGCGATCAAGCCTACCTTCTCTGACTGACTCATGATGCAACCACGGAATGATGTTCTTGTTGCGTTCTATTCATCGGCTGAATCGTCGGGACTCGCTTTCATCGAGGCGGCGATCTTGCGCAGGCGATTGTGCAGATTCCGGATATCCTGACGCATCTGGGGCAGATGCTGGAGCACGGTGTACGCTCGGCGCGCCTGGTTTGCGTCGATGGCCGGTGCTCCCAGCACGGTTTCGCCGTCCGGGATGCTGTTGACGACTCCGGCCTGGGCTCCGATCGTCACGTGGTTGCCGATGGTGATGTGACCGACGATGCCCACCTGTCCGCCGACGACGCAGTGGTGCCCCAAGGTCGTCGAGCCGGCGATCCCGACCTGAGCGACGAGAAGGCAATGCGGGCCGATCTTCGTGCCATGTCCGATGGTTACGAGATCGCCCAGCTTGCAGCCCCGGCCGATGACCGTATCGTCGAGCGTGCCTCTCTCGATGCCGCAACAGCTTCCGATCTCGACGTCGTCCTCGATCACAAGGCCTCCGATCTGCGGTATCTTGTGATGCACTCCCTCGTGCGTGGCGTAGCCGAATCCATCGACGCCGATCGTCGAGTTCGCATTGATGATGACGCGCTGGCCGATGCGGCAGCCTTCGTAAACAGCGGCGTTCGCATAGATAATGCAGTCGTCGCCGATTTCGACCCCTTCCCCGATATAGACGCAGGGGTATACGATGCACCGGTCGCCTATTCTCGCGTCGTCGGCAATGGTCGCGAAGTCGTGAATGTGACAGTCGGCCCCGATCTGGGCGCTTTCGGCAATCGAGGCACGCGGACTGACGCCGACGTCCTTGTGCTTGCGGTGGCCATGGAGAAGCACCACCACTCTGGTAAACGCGTAATAGGGATTATCGACGATCAGGAGAGGAACCGGGGCGGTCGTTTCCTTTGCGACGATCACCGCGCCGGCCCGCGTGGTCTGAAGGTGCTTCTCGTATTTGCGGTTGGCCAGGAAGCTGATATCCCCTTCCTGCGCGCCTTCCAGCGTGGCGGTCGCCCGAATGACCACATCGGGATCGCCCTGGACGGTGCCGCCCACGTATTCGGCTATTTGACCGAGCGTTCGTTCCTGCATTGTCAGATTCTTGCCATCCAAGGTTCGCCCGGCGCAAGCGGTCTCGTGCCTCTCGAATGAAGGTCAACCACCGCCACGCACCAAAAAGCCTGATTGTACCCTGAGAAGTCGGCGGGTCAACCCTCCTGGCCAAAACCTGATGAGAACCGGGCCCGCGATCTGGTGCTGCGTCTTCCGGCGTTGCAGGGGCCTTTTCCCTCGTGCCGCGACCGAATCACCGGGCCGACAGCGGAGTCCGACCGTGCCTTTCTCCACGGGCCGCCGTGTCATATCGAAGATGTCAGGGCATCGAGAACGGTCTTCTGAAGGCTGGGGGAAGGTTTTTGAGCGAAGCTGCTCTCGGTATCGCGGAACACGGTCAAGGCCCGGCCCACCGGCCTGTACAGAGCGGGATCGGTCGGGCCGAACATCGCAAACGTTCGCAAGCCCATGGCCGCGGCCAGATGCGTTACCCCGCTGTCGTTGCCGACGAAGGCGTCGGCGCCGCTGAGAATGGCGACCACTTGCGTCAGCGACAGAGACCCCAGGCAGCGGGCCGTCTCTTGAATGCGGGCCATTTCTTTCGGCTCAAGCCTTTCCTCCTCAGCCGGTCCCAGCAAGAACAGCACCTCATAGTCCTTCGAGCGCAGCTCCCCGGCGACGGTCAGAAAGTTGTCCAGGTGCCAACATTTTCCCCGTCCGCCGCTGCCCGGATGGATCACGATCAGCTTCTTTGCCAGATCAATCCCGTTGTGATCGAGCAGCTCAACGCCGCCGTCTCGATCGCCTTCGGTAACCCGTATCAAGACGTTTTCGCTCGGCGTCTTGATCTTCTCGGCGGACAATCCGCTCTCCAGGGCGAACTGCTGCACGTAGAATTCGGTCACGTGCTGACTGCTGTCTTCCGGCGGTTTGAGCGGCAGAGTGATGATCTCGGCGCTGTGGCTGCAATTGGTCGTGAAGATCAGGTTCTGCTCGAAGTTGCTGTGAGGCTCGCCCAGGAACGAGACGATCCAGGCGTAATCGGCGAACACGTGGATCAGCGGGTCCCAATCGGCCAGATCGAGTTTGGACGGCTCGACGAAGAGCCGATGCAGCTCGGCCGAGTCCAGGCAGCGGACGCCGTCGACGCAACTGCGCCCGGGGAACATCCCGATGTAATCGGTATGACCGAGGATGTCGACGCCGCCCAGATTGAGGACGTCCTTCATGACTTTGACGAGCGGCAGTGTCAGGATGCAATCGCCCAGGGCTCCGGGCTGCAAGATCACCCCGCGCTGCGTTTCCCTGGCCACCTGTGCTCCTTTCGCTTCCAACAGACTCAGGATGTCTTCGTTTGTCTGCATCGTCGGCTCGTGTTCATGGCGTTTCGTTCCGGCCCCGGGGCCCGTGAGATCGCTGCTTGCATCCGGGCTCTCGGCACCGCTTAGCATACCGTCAGTTTCCAACTTTGTCAATCCAGCCGGCGCCGGCAACCCGGCGTTTGTCATTTTCGCTCACATAGAATACCGCCAACTGCCCCGGGGTAATGGCCGCGACCGGATCGTCAAATTCCACTCGGGCGGTGGCTTCGCCAGGTGTGATGATCGCGGGTTTGCCGGGGCTGTTATATCGGACTTTGACTGTGGCGGAAAACGATGACCGCGGTTTGTCGATCAGCCAGTTGACGCCGGTTGCGGTGAGCCTGCGGTGCATCACCTCCGGTTTGGGGCCGAGCACCACCGTATTGGTGGCCGGGTCCAGCCGGGTCACATAGTAGGGCTCGCCCATGGCAACGCCCAGACCTCTTCGCTGGCCAATGGTGTAGCGGTGGATGCCCTTATGCCGACCGAGGAGGTTGCCCGCGCCGTCCACGATCGGGCCTTCGCCGGCAAGTGCGGGGCGGCGCTGCTCGATGAACGCCGCGTACGCGTCGTCCGGGACGAAGCAAATCTCCTGTGACTCCTCTTTCTCGTCCGTGCCCAGACCGAGCTGGCGCGCGATGTCTCGAGCCTCCGATTTGCAGCGCTGGCCCAGGGGAAAAAGGACGTGGCCCAGGACGTTTCGGTCGATCATGGACAGGGCATACGACTGGTCCTTGGCGAGATCGGCGCTCTCGTAGAGGCCGGGCTTTCCGTCGTGTCGGGCGATGCGGGCGTAGTGCCCGGTTGCAAGGAATGTCGCCCCGGTGTCCCGGGCGAACTGCCAGAGTCTGCCGAACTTGATGAGTCGATTGCAGAGGACGCAGGGATTGGGCGTTCGGCCGCGGGCGTACTCGTCACAGAAATAGTCCAGGATGTGCTCGAACTGGGGCCGCACGTCCAGGATGTGCAGTTCGATGCCGAGTCTCCGAGCCACGTCGGAGGCTTCTTTTTGCGCGTGCCGGCCCTGATCGCTCGTGACCAGAAACACGCCCGCGCAGTCAAATCCGTCCTGAAGCAGCAGGGCGGCCGCTGCCGAGCTATCGACACCGCCGCTAAGCGCGACAATGACTTTCTTCGCAGGTGAGGTCATATCAAACTAAGAATGTAGAGTTTTGCAAAATGGAGATTAGGCTTATATTCTTCAAGGAAATCGTTGGTG
>CAYPZL010000099.1:0-20709 GCA_964415045.1 uncultured Pirellulales bacterium
GAGGATACCTTCACTCTTTAGGTTGCGGCCGAGCGCAGCGAGGCCGCGCTGGGAAAGGGTAGAACGATGAGAAGGAAGGGATTTACCTTGGTTGAGCTGCTGGTCGTGATTGCGATCATCGCTCTGTTGATGGGCATCCTGATGCCCGCCCTGTCGCGTGTGCGACAATTGGCGTTCCGCCTGACCTGCGGGACGAACCTCTCGGGGATCGGCAAGGCGATGCTGATCTACTCGAACGACTACGAGGACGAGCTTCCTCGCGCCGGCGGCCGCAGCACGGAATGGGGTGCGGTAGCCAACTGGATGGCGCCGGACCGCTACCAGGCCTTCAACGTCAACCGCACCAACAACACCGGCGGCCACGCCAGCATCAGCTCGTGCTTCTACCTGCTGGTCAAGTATGCCGAGGTCACGCCCAAGTCGTTCATCTGCAAGGGCGACGCCGGCACCACGGAGTTCAAGCTCTCCGAGTACAGCGATCAGGTCCCGAGCGACTTCGAGCTGATCCAGGCCTGGGATTTCGGGCCGGCCGCGACGGCGACGGAGCACTGCAGCTACTCGTATCACATGCCGTTCGGTCTGTACGCCTTGACGGTATCGAGCGAGCCCGGCTTCGCGGTGGCCTCCGAGAGGAACCCCTGGCTCAAGAGCCCGGCCGCCGAGCCGACCGACTGGCAACTGTTTGCGCCGGACCTCACCGGGTATCCCGGCAGCACTGAGGACGCCAAGTACGGCAACGCCATCGCCCACCAGAACGAGGGGCAGAACGTGCTGTTCCTGGACAGCCACGTCAACTTCGAGAAGAGGGCGTACTGCTCCGTGGAGGACGACAACATCTTCACGCGCTCGCTGCAGCCGGACACGGGCGATCCGCACGGCGACCCGCCTCCGGCCAGCCAGTTCGATCCGGCCAACCGCAAGGACACGGTCTGCGTTCACGATCCGGGTGATTTCACGGGCCCCGTTACGCCACCGGGCCGGTGACAGCGACCAGCGGGTCCTTGGTATGATTCAGAACGGCGGCCTCGTGTGGCGGAGCGCGGGGCCGCTGTCTGGCTACTCCTTCGTGTGCCGAAGGGAGTCCGTTTGGCGCGGGGTAGCAGCGCTGTTTTGGGCCGCCCCGCCCTGCGATATGGCGGAGCGAGTCCGCAAACGCGCGGGATTTGCCTTGCAACCGACGTCAAAATCGACAGAATAATCTCTCCGGCTTCCGCGGCGCGACCGCGCGAACCGGAGCGTTACTGCGCGAGGATATCGACAGCAGAAGTTGGGCTTTTGACGAAGGAGTATGGAATCATGGCACAGGCAGATATGGGAGTGATTGGGCTGGCCGTCATGGGCGAGAACCTCATCCTCAACATGGAGAGCAAGGGGTTTACGGTGGCCTGTTTTAACCGGACCGTTTCGAAGGTGGACGATTTTGTCAACGGGCGGGCCCAGGGCAAGAACATCATCGGGTGCCACTCCATCGAAGAGCTGGTCGAGAATCTCAAGCGGCCCCGCAAGGTCATGCTCATGGTCAAGGCGGGCCAAGCCGTGGACGCGTTCATCGACAAGGTCCTGCCCCATCTCGAGGACGGGGATATCATCATCGACGGCGGCAACAGTCACTTCCCCGACACCATACGCCGTACCGAATACGTCGAGGGCAAGGGCAAGCTTTATATCGGCACCGGAGTTTCCGGCGGCGAGGAAGGGGCCCTGCTCGGCCCGTCCATGATGCCGGGCGGTTCTCCCGCCGCCTGGGAGCACGTCAAACCCGTCTTCCAGTCGATCTGCGCCCGGACCGACGACGGCGAGCCCTGCTGCGACTGGGTCGGCGAAAACGGCGCCGGCCATTTCGTCAAGATGGTGCACAACGGCATCGAATACGGTGACATGCAGATGATCTGCGAGACGTACCAGATGATGAAGGAAGGTCTCGGCCTGTCCAATGCCGAGATGCACGAGGCGTTCGCCGAATGGTGCCAAGGCGAGCTGAATTCGTACCTGATCGAGATCACGCGTGACATCCTGGCCTACAAGGACGAGGAAGGCAATGAAGTGATCGACCTGATTCTCGACACGGCGGGCCAGAAGGGCACGGGAAAATGGACGGCGATCGAGGCCTTGAATCTCGGCCAGCCCTTGACGCTGATCGGCGAGGCGGTGTTCGCCCGCTGTCTGTCGGCGTTGAAAGAAGAGCGGGTGGCCGCCTCAAAGGTGTTGTCCGGACCGAAGCCGGAATTCAGCGGCGACAAGAAGGCGTTCATCGACGACCTGCGTCACGCGCTGTACGCGGCCAAGATCGTCAGCTACGCCCAGGGCTATCAACTGATGCGGGCCGCGGCCCAGGAACACAACTGGAACCTGAACTATGGTGGGATCGCCCTGATGTGGCGGGGCGGCTGCATTATTCGTTCGGTCTTCCTCGGCAAGATCAAGGAGGCGTTCGACAAAAATCCGGACTTGACGAATCTGCTGCTGGACCCGTTCTTCAAAGAGGCCGTGGAGAAGGGGCAGGATTCCTGGCGTCGGGTCGTCACCGCGGCGGTGGAGATGGGCATTCCCGTGCCGGCGATCAGCACCGCGCTGGCGTACTATGACGGGTATCGCCACGACCGCCTGCCGGCCAATCTGCTGCAGGCCCAGCGTGATTACTTCGGCGCCCACACGTACGAGCGGGTGGACAAGCCGCGCGGCGAGTTCTTCCATACGAACTGGACCGGCCGCGGCGGCGCGACGGCCGCTTCGACCTATATCGCCTGATCGCAGAGGCCCGAATCGATGTACGAGAGCCTCCGGATGCAGTCCGTACAAACCCCGATCATTCCGGTGGTCGGCAAGTTGATTCGCGCGGCCCCGGGCACGATCTCGCTCGGCCAGGGCGTGGCCTACTACGGACCGCCTCCGGAGGCAATTCAGTACCTCGAACGGTTCGGCGCCGATCCGGAAAATCACAAGTACAAGCTCGTCCAGGGCATCCCGGAGTTGCTGGAGGCCATTGAGACGAAGCTGGCCGCCGGGAACGGAATTCGCGTCGGCGACGGGCAGCGCATCGTCGTCACCGCCGGGGCTAACATGGGTTTCGTCAACGCGGTGCTGGCCGTTACCGACCCGGGCGACGAGATTGTCCTGAACCTGCCGTACTACTTCAATCACGAGATGGCCGTCGCCATCGCCGACTGCAAAGCGGTTTGCGTCTCAACGGACGACGACTACCAGCTTCGTCCCGAGGCGATCGAGCGCGCCGTCACCGACAGGACGCGGGCAGTCGTCACGATCTCCCCGAACAATCCGAGCGGCGCGGTCTATTCCGAGCAGACCCTGCGCCGCGTGAACGAAATCTGCCGGAAGAAAGGCATCTATCATATCAGCGACGAGGCGTACGAGTACTTCACGTACGACGGGGCCACGCACTTCTCGCCCGGCTCGATCGCCGGCAGCGCGCCGCATACGATCTCGCTGTACTCGTTGTCCAAGGCCTACGGTTTCGCGAGTTGGCGGATCGGCTGGATGGTGCTGCCGGAGCCGCTCTACATGCCCGTCAAGAAGATTCAGGACACGGTCCTCATTTGTCCGCCGGTGGTTTCGCAGTGGGCGGCCGTCGGCGCCATGCGGGCCGGGCGGGCGTACTGCGAGCAGAAGCTACACGTCACACGCGAGATCAGACGGCTCGTCCTGGCCGGGCTCGCCGAGATCGAGGACCTTGTCACCGTTCCGCGCGCCGACGGCGCGTTCTACGTTCTCCTGCGCGTCCGCAGCGACATCGACCCGATGCGGCTCGTGCAGAGGCTCATCGAAGAGTACGCGGTTGCCGTCATTCCCGGTACGACGTTCGGTATTTCCGACCGGTGCCTGCTGCGCGTCGCCTACGGCGCCCTCGACAAGGACACCGCCGCCGAGGGCGTCGGTCGCCTCGTGAGGGGGCTCAAAGCAATCCTGCGCCCGTGAGACGGCGAACTCCACACGCGTCACTTCGTACACCTATCATATTGCCGGCGAACACGGCACGGGCAAATCGACGCTGCTCGAAGCCCCGGCCCGCATCAAGGGATAAGCTTGCAGCGGATGGATGATGAACTCGCAGATCAGCAACGGAATGCCAAGGCGCAGGAAGCGGTCGCGCAGAAACGGCCCGGGGCCCTTGCGGTCATACGAGCCCGGCGTGAAAAAGGCCGCGATCAAGAACAGAAGGCCCATGAAGAACGACTGTGCGGTTGCGTTGTACCAGATCAGCAGGATCGACTATGCGTTGTACATTTCGTCGAAGGATTTCTGCGCGTTGACGACGGCGTGGCGCATCATGTCCTCGGCCTTGGCGGTTTCGCGGGCGGCCAGGGCCGCCATGAGGGCGCCGGTGTCGAGCTCTCTGGCCGCGTTCTCGCAGGCCTCCCAGCTCAGGACGCTGCGGACGACGCGATCGATGCCTTGCTCGGCGTTGTCGTACGCGCGGGTCTGCATGTCGTGACCCTTCCAGCGGGCATACCCGGCCTGCTGGATCAGTCCCGCGATGGCGATGTTCATGCCGTTGACCCGGGCGCCGTGGTCGATGTCGTACTTGCCCGGGCCGCCGAGGATGATGCCGTCGTTGTAGCCCTGGCTATTGAGGTGCATGTGGACGCACATGCCGTTGTCGAGCTCTTCGACGGTGTCGGCCACGTGATCCAGGCCGATCATCTCGGAGTGCCCGAACTCCTTGTTGACGCCCTTCTTCTCGATGTTGACGCCGAACTCCTTCTCGACCCTGTACCAGAACAGCAGCGCGCTGGCGACGGTCGGGATGAGCATGGCGGGATGTCCCTCGTTGGGCTTGGGCTCGAAGGCGATGAAAAGCTGCCCGCCCTTCTCGGCCTCGTACTTGCACAGGCCGGCGACGCTCTCCTTGAGATTCTGGTACATCTGCTTGATGCCGACGGTGGCGAGGTCGTAGCCGAACGAGCCGTTCCAGATCACGCAGGCCGGGGCTTTCTCTGGATGCCAGGCCTTCTTGAGCGTCGTGTAGGCCAGATCGACCGTTTTCGTGCCCAGGTCCTCGGCTGCCTTGCGTTCGTTTGGATCGAGCGAGGCGATGCCACCGTAGCCGAAGTGCGTATGCGCGCCGGGGGTGATCATCGCCAGATAGAGCTTGTTGTCCACCAGGGCATCCGCCACCGCGGCGGCGTTGTTGTCGTCCACCTCCGCGTCGTAGTGCATCTCGATGCCGAGCACGACGTTATCCGGGATGCGCGGGCGAATCTTCTCGGCCACGAGTTGGATCATCTCGGGGGTTCCGAAGCTGCCGCCCCATTCCGGCCGCATGTCGCCCGGCACAAAACCGCCCTTACCCGGGTTGAACGTCCATCGGCATATGCTGTGCAACGACTTCTCTGCCATCTCTATAACTCCTTGTCAAAACTAATTCTGCAGTCGTTTTTCACATCCTGCGGGCCGGCGCAGATTCACCCGCCCGAGCCAATAGTACGCCAGAATCCATCCGGAGTAAACCGCAAAAACCGGCGTTATCGACTCAGAAGGGCACCGGCGCACCGGGACCATCGGGGATCGAGCAGCCGCACGGAATTGCCCCTACAATGCCGGCGGGATTCTGGTATGATGGTGGAGACGCCGCGGTGGTGCCGTGCGTAGGAGGACCGTTGTGAATCAACACCGGGCATTCACGTTGATCGAACTGCTGGTGGTGGTTGCCATCATTGCCTTGCTAATGGCGATCCTGATGCCGGCCTTGAGCCGGGCCAAGGAACAGGCCAAGGCCGTCGTCTGCCAGAGCCGTCTGAAACAGTGGTCGCTGTGCCTGACGATGTACACCGGCGATTACGAGGGCAAGTTCATGCCCGGCATCGACGAGGATTGGGCCACGGGGCGCTACTCGTGGATCTACACACTGATCCCCTACTACACCGACCCGGAGATTCGGCTCTGTCCCAAGGCCCGCCGCACCGTCGAGGAAGGCGGCACCCTGCCCTGGACCGCCTGGGACGTCAGCATCACCAACCCCAACGAGTTCTCAGCGCTCAAGGACCGCCTGTACAAGATCGGCAGCTACGGGATCAACTGGTGGGTCAACGACAGCGACCTGGTCAGCGGCAACCACGATCCGAGCAACAAATGGCGCCGCACGGGCCAGAAGAACCCGGGAACGATCCCCGTGCTGATGGACTGCGGGTTCATGCTGCTGCGTCCGGAGCCGTTCGACCCGCCGCCCGAGCAGGACGGAGAGTTCCTCTGGACCTATGGCGGCGGTATGAGGCGAGCCTCCACCAACCGGCACCACGGCGGCATCCACGTCCTCTTCATGGACTGGTCCACGCACAAGGTGGGGCTCAAAGAATTGTGGACCCTGAAGTGGCATCGCACGTTCGATACGGGCAACGCCTGGACGCCGGCCGGCGGCGTCATCACCGAAGACTGGCCCCGCTGGATGAGACATTGGGATTGATGATCGATTAAGGATGATCGATTCTTGGGCCGGTGTGCGCGATCCTGCTTCTTTTGCGTGAGGCCATCGCCGAGCTACGCTTGACGCTGCCACCCGTCGAGTCCCGAGCGACGAGCCACGGGGCACGAGTCACGGCCTATGCTCGGATCATGTCGGTGATCTTCATGAGGCGGGTGGTGTTGTCGCGGTCGGCCTCGGAGAGCTTGCTGTTGATGAACTTGATGGTCTCCTTGGTCTCGGGAATGACGACGTGTTCGAG
Source organism: uncultured Pirellulales bacterium (assembly GCA_964415045.1). Taxonomy (GTDB): domain Bacteria; phylum Planctomycetota; class Phycisphaerae; order Sedimentisphaerales; family Anaerobacaceae; genus CAYPZL01. The sequence continues at coordinate 6,678 of CAYPZL010000099.1, forward strand.
GACGTTGACGCGTCTTCGGGTCATCTGGAGCTCGACGGCCAGGAGGCGGGCCTGCTTCTCCTTCTCGGCCAGCTCGATCAGCGAGTCGAACGCGCGTTCGAGCGAGAGCAGGGCCACATCCATCTCGCCGGAGGTGGCGGCGTAGCCGTAGCAGAGGATCTCGCCTTCCATCTCTTTGCTCAGGTGCGGGACCTTGACGCTCATCACCGAAGCGAAATCCATAACCATCTTGAACTTCTTGGTCGGCACCGCCAGAGCGGCCTTGACCTCCTCGGGCTCGGTGCCCGCGCGGGCCAGCATGAACCGGCGAAACGTCTGGGCCAGCTCCTTCTCCACCTTCTCGCGCAGCGGCTGAATGTCCCGGGCGATCTGAATCAACTGCCGCGAAATCTCGTCGCGCTTTTCACTGAGAAGCCGATGCCCCCGGCTCGCCAGCGCCACGCGTTTCCGCAGCCGAAGCAGCTCCATTCGTGTTGCATTTACATTTGCTAGCATGGTCTGTGTCCCGTGACCCGTGACCCGTGGCCCGTATTGGCGTCAAGCTTGCCAATGAGGCTCACGAGCATGCGAGTCTCGTGGTTCAACTCCTCTGCAAGTTGCCCAAGTTCACTGTCGCTCACATAATCCCGGCGGTTCGCGATGATCGCCTGCGTTTCAAGTTCAGCGCACGAGCCCAGCGAGACATGCAAAAACTGGCGGTACTCCTTCGTATGCTGGCGGACAAAGCCTTCCGCAATATTCGACGGGATGGAAACGGCCGCTCTTCGCATCTGGCCTGCCAGTCCATACAGTTCGCTTTTTGGAAATCTGCCCGTCAAAGAATATACCTTGTCAACGATTTCAATTCCCTTTTGCCACACCCTCAACTCTTTGTAGTCCTTGACCTTCACGGCTCTCCCTCCGTCAAAGACCCGAATCACGAGTCACAGGTCACGAGCCACTGCCTTTCTTTCTAAACTGCGGCATGTATTTCTCGATGAGCTTGACGTCGATACGCTTGAGTTCGGCGTTCTCGAACATGCTCAGCAGCTCCCAGCCGAGGTCGAGGGTCTGCTGGACGGTGCGGTTCTCGTAGTAATCCTGCGAGATGTAGCGGTCCTCGAACTGGTTGGCGAACTGCATGTACTTGCGGTCCTCGTCGGAGAGCGCGGCCTCGCCCATGATGGTGGCGAGCTCCTGCATTTCCTTGCCGCGGGCGTAGGCGGCGTAAAGCTGGTTGTACAGGTCCGCGTGGTCCTCGCGGGTCTTGCCCTCGCCGATACCCTTGTCCTTGAGACGCGAAAGGCTGGGCAGCACGTCGACCGGCGGCGAGACGCCCTGGCGGTGCAGCGAGCGCGAGAGAATGACCTGGCCCTCGGTAATGTAGCCCGTCAGGTCGGGCACGGGGTGGGTCTTGTCGTCTTCGGGCATCGTCAGAACCGGGACCATGGTGATGGAACCCTTCTTGTCCTTGATGCGGCCGGCACGCTCGTAGATGGTGGCCAGGTCGGTATAAAGATAGCCCGGATAGCCGCGTCGGCCCGGCACTTCCTTGCGGGCGGCGCTGATCTCACGCAGGGCTTCACAATAGTTGGTCATGTCGTTGAGAATCACGAGCACGTGCATGTCACGCTCGAAGGCCAGGTACTCGGCCGCGGTCAGGGCGAAGCGCGGCGTGGCGATTCGCTCGATGGCCGGGTCGTTGGCCAGGTTGACGAACATGACGGCGCGCTCGATGGCGCCGGTGTTGTGCAAGTCGTCGATGAAGAACTGGGCGGCCTCGAAGGTAATACCCATCGCCGCGAACACCACGGCGAAGTCCTCACCTTTGCCCAGCACGGTGGCTTGACGGGCGAACTGGGCGGTCAGGTCGTCGTGCGGCAGGCCCGAGCCCGAGAAGATCGGCAGTTTCTGACCGCGCACCAGCGGGTTCAGACCGTCGATGGTCGAGATGCCGCTCTGGATAAACTCATTCGGGTAGTCACGGGCGAAGGGATTGATGGGCTGGCCGTTGATGTCGAGCCGCTTCTCCGGGATGATCTCCGGGCCGTCGTCCTTGGGAACGCCCAGGCCGCTGAAGACGCGCCCGAGCAGGTCGGGCGAGACGCCCAGCTCCAGCGGGCGGGCCAGGAAACGGACCGTGCTGCGATCGACGTCGATGCCGCTGGTGCCCTCGAAGACCTGGACGAGAACCTTGTCGTTCTCGACCTGGAGGATCTGGCCGTGACGAATCGAGCCGTCGCGCAGCTCGATGTCCACGATGTGGCCGTACTTGGCCTCATCGACCATCTCCACCATCATCAAGGGGCCCTGAATGTTCGAGACTGTCTGGTATTCTTTCACCGATAACATGTCACACTCCTGCGCCTGTCGTGAAACGCATTCTGGCATTCTTACCTGGAAGCAGCGGTGCCCTGGAGCTGCTTCATCTGCTCTTCGATTTTCTGGCGAATCTGGCCGATCTTGTCCATCTCGTCCTGCGGGATGTACTTGGCACGAGCGATGTCCTCGCGAACGGCCAGCTTGAAGATGTCGGCGGTTTCCACGCCGGCGTCAATCGCTTCCTGGGCCTGGTGGTGGAAGTGCAGGACGGTTTTGAGCATTTCGTATTGTTTCTCCATCGAGGTGTAGGTATCGACCTCGTGAAACGCGTTCTGGTGCAGGTAGTCCTCGCGAATGGACCGCGAGGTCTCCAGCGACAGCCGGTCGCGCGGCGAGAGGGCCTCGGCGCCGACGAGCCGGACGATCTCACGCAGCTCCGACTCCTGTTCGAGCAGGCTCATCGCCTCGACCGTCATACGCTCCATGTCTTCGCCCTGGTCCTTGTCCTCGAAGCATCCCCGCAGATATTGCTTGTAGAAGCTGTAGCTGGTCAGCCAGTCGATGGCGGGGAAGTGCCGCTGGTAGGCCAGCTCGCCCTTGAGCGACCAGAAGACCTTGACCACGTGCAGGGTGGCCTGAACGACGGAATCGGAGAGGTCGCCGCCAGGCGGGCTGACGGCTCCGATGACGGAGAGCCCCCCCTCGCGGTCCGGACCGCCCAAACACTTCACACGTCCGGCCCGCTCGTAGAACGCGGCGATGCGCGCCGACAGGTAGGCGGGATAGCCCTCTTCAGCCGGCATCTCTTCCAGACGCGTCGAAATCTCACGCATGGCCTCGGCCCAACGGCTCGTGCTGTCGGCCATCAGGGCCACCGTGTATCCCATGTCCCGGAAGTACTCGGCCAGGGTGATTCCCGTATAGACCGAGGCTTCGCGAGCGGCCACCGGCATGTTGGACGTATTGGCGATGAGCACCGAGCGTCGCATCAGCGGCTCGCCCGAGCGCGGGTCTTTGAGCTCGGGGAACTCGGTGAGCACGTCGGTCATCTCGTTGCCGCGCTCACCGCAGCCCACGTAGACGACCACCTCGGCATCGACCCACTTGGCGAGCTGGTGCTGCACAACGGTCTTGCCCGTCCCGAACGGGCCGGGGACACAGGCGGTGCCGCCTTTGCTGATCGGGAAGAACGTGTCGATGACCCGCTGGCCGCTGACCAGGATGTTCTCCGGCGCCAACCGCCGCGCGATCGGCCGGGCGTTACGAACAGGCCAGCGCTGCATCATCTTCAGCTCGTGCTCCGTCCCGTCCTCGGCCACACAGATGGCCACGGTCTCTTCGACGGTGTAATCCCCCTCGGCGATGCTCTTGAGCGTGCCGCTGACACGGGGCGGGACCATGATCTTGTGCACCATCAGCGTCGTTTCCTCGACCTCGCCGATGATGTCACCCGGTCCGACCTTCGTACCCTCGGAGATCGTGGGCTTGAAGTGCCACTTCTTCTCGCGATTCAAACCGGGCATGTCGCTGCCCCGGCTCATGAACTCCCCTTCGAAGTCCACCAGCGCGTCCAGCGGCCTCTGGATGCCGTCGTAGATGCTCTCGATCAGTCCGGGACCCAGCTCCACGCTCAGTGGCGCCTCGGTGTCGACCACGGGCTCGCCCGGGCCCATGCCGGTCGTTTCCTCGTACACCTGGATCGAGGCCCTGTCGCCCCGCAGCTCGACAATCTCGCCGATCAGATTGAGCTTCCCCACGCGGACAACATCGTACATCCGCGCCCCGGTCATTCCCTCGGCCACGACCACGGGACCGGCGACTTTGACCACACGACCTACTCGTTTTTCACTCATCATCAAAACCTTTTTAACTGTGCTGGAGGACGTTGATGCCGGTAGCGAGTTTGAGAACCTTGCCCAGCGCCTCAGTGGCAAAGCCTTCGGATTCGGTGGTGAACGGGACCACGACCACGCAGGGCGTCGGCCGGCTCTCGGCGTCGGCGAACACCTCGTCCGCATCCCGGGCGACGTTCTCAGCGACAACGACCAGTGCGTAATCGGCCTCCAGAATCTGCCGGGCGGCCTCAAGCACGCTGTCCCGCTGCTGCTCCACGGGGTACGTATCAACCCCGAGAGCCGAGAACGGCATCACGAAATCCGCGCCCCCTAATACTGCGACTTTGCCTTCCATTTCTTACGCACCTCGTGAAGCGTGAAGTGTGAAGCGTACTTCCCACAAACACGCTCAATCGAGTTTCCTTATCAATTTTGCCAGACGTCCAAATCTCTGAAATTTCTGATCTTCGCGTTCACATATTGCACCTTTCGATGCGCCACACGCTTCACCCTTCACGCTTAACGCTTCACGCAATTCGGTCGAGGATCAGCCTGGTATCCAAGAGGTTTCTCTTGGCCGTGAGGATCAGGCGCACCGTGCGAATTTCCAGCTCCTTCAGGAGCAGGTACGCAATGAGGGGCTGGGTACCGGCGGTGATGGTCACGGTCGATTTCAGAAAGCCCGTCACGTACTCCTCACACTGCTGCTCGATCTTGAGGAACGACTCGTTCGAGACGACGTAGCCGGCCCCGACATCGATAAGACGGTGATACGGCGTTGTGAAAAACAACTGCCCCAGCGACTCGTACCCGATGTCCAGGCCGTGGCGGAAGCGCTCCAGCTCGACAAAACCGCCGTCGAGCAAGACGTTTCGCTGCTCGGCCTCGGTGAACTTGAGCCGGAGCATGGTGCGAATATTCGTCAGATCAATCTGTATCTTGTAGAGGTTCAGCAAGAACACACTGCCGAGCTTGCGCGCGGCCCGGAGTTGCCAGGCCGACTGCACGCGGTCGAGGGTGTGATCTATCTGGGGAATTTCCTTGTTCTGATAGTAGGCCAGCACCACCTGCTCGGTGGCCTCCCGTAAAAACGGGGGAAACAGCTCGTAGAGTTCCTCCTCGAATATCTGCTCGAAGAGTTCCGGCGCGACGTTTCCCTCGTCACTGTAGTCCGAGCCCACAGGCCTGTCGGTCAGCGTCCGCCGCAACGCCAGCCGCAGGTTGGCAAAGTCGGTGCGACTCTTGAACAACTCGACCAGCCCCTTGTCACCGTCGAGAATCCACTCTTCGAACTGCTGGCGCACCGCCGCGCGGCGCTGCCGGAGCATGGCTTCCATCTCGGCGTCGCTGACCGTCGCGGGCAACGTGTATTCCGTGGCGCTGAGCGAACCGGCGGCCGACGCATAATCCGGGGCGTTGGCCATGTCCATGATCGTGGCCCGGGAGAGCATCTGCATCTCCAGGGCCCGGACCTGGGCGGTCTCGAAGGCATAACGCCAGTCGTCCGTGCCGATAGACGGATAGGTATAGAAGCCTAAGATTGTCTTTTCAGATTGGGTTTCAGGCATTGTCGCTGCTACGGCTGGCCGCCGTCAGCCTCCTGTGAGAAAAGATCCCGGGCCAGTTCCATCACCAGATCGTTGCGCGCCTGGGCGACGAGCACGTCGATGGAGACGTTGGTTCGAATCCTGCCGCGGCGCAGAACGAAGCCGCCGCGAAGGCCGTGCCGGTCCTCGGCCAGGGTCAAATTGCCCTTGCCCTGCCCTTCCAACCTCTGGTTGACGTCCGCGACCAGTTTGTCATCGACGCGGCTCTCGTTCGTGCCGGCGACCACCTGTTCGTCGCCCGTCTCCACGGCTTCGACCATCAGCTTCGCCATCAGCTCCCGATAGTCCGCCTCGGGCAACTCATCGACCTTCTTGCCCACCTGCGCGAAAACCTCATCGAGAATCCCGGCCTTCTCGGCCAGGTATTCCCGGGCCGCCTGCATGCGCGCGCCTGCCAGCAAATGAGACCTCTCATCTTCGGCGGCCTTCTGCGCCATGGCCTGCGTCTCTCGTTCGAACTCGGCGAGTTCCTCGTCGAGCTTGGCCTGTTCGGCGGCTTGCGCCTCGGCGGCCTGCTTCTTGATCTTCTCGGCCTCCGCCCTGGCATCCGCCATGATCTTGTCTATGACCTGCTGAGCTTCCATGGTTTGCGTTCCCCTGGAGTCGTAGTCCTGCTCTTTCATCGGTTCGGCGCGATCAGGCGGCCGCGGCCGCTTCCGGCCAGGCGATACCGAACAGCAACATGAACATGGTCACGAGCAGACCGAGCACGGCGTAGACCTCGACCATAACCGCGTACACGACACCCGCCTTGAAGGCCATCTCCGGGCGCTTGGCCGCCATGAGGATACCGCCGGAGCAAACCCGGCCCTGGAAGATCGCACTGACCAGACCGGCAAACGCAATCGGCAAACAGGCAAAGAGGGTCTGCCATCCGATGGTCGTGGAGATCTCGGGAACGGCGCCGCCGAAGAAGTTCAGGTTGAGCATCACGAGGAACGCGGCGAGAAAGCCGTAGAAGCCCTGCGTACCGGGCAGCACCACCATGATAAACATCTGGCCGTAGCGCTCGGGCTTCTCACTCAAGACCCCGGTCGCACTGCGGCCGGCAATCCCAATTCCGATGGCCGAGCCGATCCCGGCCAGCAGTGCCGCCAGTCCTGCCCCAATCAGAGCCAACGTCAATCCGTCGTTAAACATTGCCAAACCTCACTTTCTCAGACTCAATAAAACCTTAGACGTCCTTCTTGATGTAGATGTGTTCGTATTTCTTGCTCAGGGGCTCGAACTGCCTGCCACCCCCGGTCAGAAACTTCGGGAAAAACTCGACGTACTGCAATCGCAGCGTATGCACGAACGCCCCCAGGGCGTTGATGGCTAAGTTGAACAGGTGCCCACCGACGAAGACGATGATCATGGCGACGATGCCGATGCCGTAAGGAATGCCCCCTACGATCTGCACGATGACGTTGATGGCCATCGCCAGGCCGGCGGTCACCATGCCCAGCGCCATCAGACGCAGATAGCTGAGCACGTCGCCCATATAAAAGATCGTGCTGAAGAGGTTGTAGAGGCCCATGCCGATGCGTCCGCCCCACCCGCCTTCGCGATGACTGAACAGCAGGATCATTGCGGCCGGGACCAATGCGATATAGCCGCACACCCGGCCCAGCCCGCCGGGAACGGCGCCGAACAGACCGGCCAGGAAAAGCACGATCGCATTGAGCATGACCAGCCAGACGAGATAATCAAAAATCGCCGAGGCGTAGTCGCGCCGCCGGAAATTGTGCACGCACCCGACCGTCAGCCCAACCATGATCTGGAAGTAGCCCAGCGCGATCGACAGATAGAAGAAGGTCATCGGCTTCTTCATGGGATCGAACCAGAGGGCGACGTTCTTGCCCTCCATGCCCGGAATGAACTTCTGGATACCGTCTCCGAACCATCCTCCGGTCAGAGCGCCGGCCACCACCGTCGCGCCCGCACAGATGCCCAGCATCCACAGCAGCTTCTTGTCGCCCTGCATGCGCTTGATCAGAAAGGCCATCATCGCGATGATGACCAGCCCGTATCCGGCGTCCGTCAGGCAAAGCGCGAAGAAAACGGCAAAAAACGGGGCCAACACCGTCGTCGGATCGACCTCGAAATGCTGCGGCATCCCGTATAGCCGGGTGATAACCTCAAACGGACGGACCTTGGCGGTGTTCTCGATCTCGACCGGGATGTCCTCGTCCTCGCCCGGCTCGATCCGGCTCAGGCTCGCGGCGTCGAACTGCCCGACGATCTGGCCCAAACGCTCGTAATCGTGCTTCTTCACCCAGCCCTCGAGCAGCAGCGCATGTTGCGTCGCCGGGGCGTTATCCTGCGCCTGTTCCCTCTGCAGGAGGTTCTCATAGTGGTCGAGCAGGATCTGGACGTTCAACAAATGCCGGGCCAAGGCATCGGCCGATCTGCCCTGCTCCTGCAGCTCTTTTCGGGCTGCCGCCAGAGACTCCCGGCGGTCGCGAATCAGCTCGGCGACCGTACCGGTCATCGACTCGAAGTTGACCGCTTCAAACTCAAGCGAACGAAGCAGCTTCTGAACCTGCTCGGCGCTGTCCTGCACCGCAACCACGATGCAGGCCTCGCGCGTGCCGGCGGCGCCCACCTTCTGCATGGCCGCGCCCTGTTCGGCAAGCTGCTGTTGCAGCGACTCGAGGTGCTGCGTGGGAACCAGGCCCGCCCAGGAAACGCTCGTCCGCAGCCGGCCGATTTCTTCGACCGGCGTTTCGAGCGAGGCCCAGGGTTCGAGCGTCTCGAGCACACCCTGCAGCGCCTCGATCCGCCCGTGCGTCTTGTCCATGGCCGCCTGAAGCCGCTCGACCTCATCGACAACGCGCAGGACTTCGACGTCGGTCACAACCTCTTTGTACGCTCCCTGCTCGACGACCTTGCGCGGCGCCAGCATGCTGGCCAACCCCCTCTCCCGCTCGGCGTGCTCTTTCAAAAACGCCACGCTCCGGGTCAAACGACCGATGAGATCCTCGATATCTTTCGGGCGCTCGCGGACGGTCACCAATTCGGGAGCGTCCTTGCTGATCATCGCCTCTTCGGCGTTGAGGATCTGGCAGATCCCCTCCTCCTGCAACGCCTCCAACAGGTCCGAGACCTGGGACCGATGGCAGACAATCATGACTTTGGTCATTGGGGCAATCGCCATGGTCAGCCTCTCAGATAGTCCATGACCTTCGTGACCGCGGCGGGAATCTTGCTCTGCACGCTGTCGCGCAGTTGCTGCCGCTGCTTCTGCGACTCGGCCTGAAGCACGGCAACCTCCTTTTCCGCCTCGGTTCGGGCCTGCGCGACAGCCGCCTCCACGGCCTTCTTGCGCCGCGATTGGGCTTCTTCCTGGCGCTGGCGACGCTGTTGCCGGGCTTGGTCCGCCTGCCCGGCCGCTTCCGTCCGCGCCTGCTCGATCAGCACTTGTGCTTCCGTTTCGGCCTGCTTGATCTTCTTTATCAGTTCCATTTTGCTCTTGGGCCCCTTAAGCAACACCCGTGGTAAAAGCCGCGTAGTCTATAAGATCGCACCATCGATGGCAAGAAAAAACCAAAAGCACTTTTGAATTCCAAAGTAGAGTTTTGCAAAATGGAGATTAGGCTTATATTCTTCAAGGAAACCGTTGGTTTGATTTCCTTGAAGACGGAGCGTAAATACCAATACCCAATGCACTTACGTGCTCGGGAGGAAAAATCGACAAGAAGATTTTTCCTCCCTAAAGTAAGCCTAATCTCCATTTTGCAAAAGTTCAGTTCCTTAATTTTGTCTTTTGCTATTTGCATTTTGATTTGCCCGCGGTCAGTTTGTCAGGCCGGCGGTGGCGGCGCCGAGGAGGGTGGCGTTCTCGACGCTGACGATGCGGTAATAGATCTTCCGGGTGTCGACGAGATACTGCTTGAGATAGAACTCGACCTTCTGCCTCAGCGAGGTGAGGTGGTAGAAGGTGGTTCCCTCGGCGACGATGCAGACCGGCCGGCAGGGGTTATGGCCCTTGCCGCACTTGATGGCCGCCGAGGAGAGGTTGATCGCGGTGAGCTTGGCGGCCCGTTCGATCAGGGCGTCGGCCAGGTAGTACAGCACGGCCACGTCCGTCGGGTCGGCGTCCTTCATCGCCGCCGACAACAGGTTGACACCGTCCTCGGGCGTGGCCATGAACTCGCTGATGTCTTTGGTGGTGGTCGTCTGCAGCGTCAGGACCTTCTTGGCGGCCTCGGCGGAGAACAGTCCGGCTTCGGCGGCGACCCGGGCGGCGAAGCCGCAGAGGCCGCCCAGGTACGCGCCGGAGATCATCTTCTCGAAGGCGTAAACGCCCGGGCTGACCGACGATGCATCGAATTGTTCGTCGATGCTACCGCGCGGAGCCTTGCCGAATCCGCCCGATTCGACGTTGACGATCTGGCTCTTGGTCGGGTCCAGGTCGGGCGCCTTGGTGATGTTGCTGTTGTGCTCCACGTAGGCGGTATTGGTGCCCGTGCCTAAGATGAATCCGATGTAGCTGTCGAAGAGCGGACCGCCCACCTGGCCCCGACCGGCCAGCAGGGTCGCGACCGTGTCATTGAGAAGCACCATCCGCTTGGCGTCCGAAGCAGTGGACTGGACGATGGCCTCGTTCAGGCCGGCGCCGATCATCTGTCCGACGACCTCAGGAGCCTTGATCTCCTTCGAGAAATGCAGGACGCGCCCGTCCTTGCTGGGGAACATTTCGATCGGATACGAGAAGCAGAAGCCGACGCTTTCGCTCTTGCTGATGATGTCGGCGACGTAGCCGGCCATCGTGCCGAAGAACTGCTGCCGGCTGACTTCCTTCTTGATCCCGGGCATGGGGAAGACGCGGAAGTCGGCGATCTCCGGATCGCCCTGGTCCTTGAAGGTGACGGTGGCGACGCGGAAGTTGGTGCCGCCGGCGTCCATCACGATGACCGGCCGGTTGCGCGGCAGCTCGCGCTCCATCTCGATGTAGGTCGGAAGCATGGCCAGCGAGCTGTCTCTCCCGGCGAGCCCTTTCTCCATCTCGTCCAGGAACAGATCGCACGTCTCCTGGATGTTGATATCTTCGTGATACATGCCCTGGTTTGCCAGGAACGTCTTGACGCGGTTTCTTGCCTCTTCCACGGGCCGTTTCTCCTACAGGAGCAAAATGAAAAATCAAAGATCAAAAATCAAAAATGCGGCATGCCCGCGATGCGGGCATGACTTCCTTAATTTTGCCATTTGCTATTTGCATTTTGATTTTTCGCTGTATCCGTCCGGATGTTCCGTATGCCATTTCCACGCCGAGGCGACCATATCTTGCAGGCCGGGCTTCTGGGGCTTCCACCCGAGCTCTTGTCGGGCCTTGCTTGCGTCCGAGGTCAGGATAGGCGGGTCGCCGGGCCGGCGCTCGGTTTCGGTCACCTTGAAATCCCTGCCGGAGACGCGCTTGACCGTCTCGACGACCTCCCGCACGGAATAGCCCTGCCCGTTGCCCAGGTTGTAGAACTGCTCGGCGCAGGTGTCCAGCTTGTCCAGTGCCAGCAGGTGGGCCCGGCAGAGGTCGTCGACGTGGATGTAATCGCGGATGCACGTCCCGTCGGGCGTGTCGTAGTCGGTGCCGAAGATCTTGATGTCGTCGCGTTTTCCCATGGCCGCCTGGATAATCAGCGGGATCAGGTGGGATTCCGGGCGATGGTCCTCGCCGAGAGTGCCGTCGTTTCCGGCGCCGCAGGCGTTGAAATACCGCAGCGCGGCGAAATGCAGTTTTCCCGCCGCACACTGGTAGTGACACATGCGCTCGACCGCCAGTTTCGTTTCGCCGTACGGGTTGATCGGCGCCTTGGCGACGTCCTCGGTAATCGGGATGGCCTCGGGCATGCCGTAAACGGCCGCCGTGCTGCTGAAAACGAACTTCCCCACCCCCGTCTTCTCCATCGCCGTCAGCAGGTTTTGCGTGTTCGAGACGTTGTTGTAGTAGTATTTCAGCGGTTCGCGGACCGACTCGCCCACTTCGATGAAGGCCGCGAAGTGCATGACCGCCTCGATTCCATACCGGCCCAGTACTTCCAGAAGCCGGTCCGAGTCGGCCAGGTCGCCCTCGGCGACCTCCACGTTTCGCACGGCCTCGCGGTGTCCCTTGCTGAAATTGTCAAACACGACCGGTTCATGACCTTCGGTCGCCAGCAGCGACGTCATATTGCTCCCAATATACCCGGCCCCGCCACAAACCAGTATCTTCATGCTTCGCTGTCTTCCTTCCGGTGTTCCATTTTGCGTTCGATTCGTTTCAGTATCTCTGCTTCGAGGCGGCCGTCGCGGCCCAGGTCGATCCAGGCCATGGACTTTTTCTGCTCTCGCTCCAATTCGAGCCGCTGCACGGAAGGCGTGCTCTGGGAGTGCATCCGATAGGCCTGAGAGACGCTGGCCACCTCATTCTCGGGGAGGCTGAGCCGCTGGACCCACGCGTGGCAGCCGACGTGGAGGCAGCCGTTGCGCTCGGCGATTCGTAGTTCCACGAACCGGCGAATCGTGTTGAGGTTGGCCTCGGCGGTATTAAAGCCCCCAACGTTGTCGTTGCGCCAAAGCTCGAAGAACTGGCCTCCGCGCAGCGGTTTCGTGTGCACGATGCCGCTTTCGACGTCGAACTTGTCGATGTGGAAGCGCATCTCGCTCAGGGTCTCCCTCGCGGCCTGCATCACGTCGGCGCGCGGCACGGCGCCCAGGGGAAACGGCTCCGTCGCCCACTGGCCCTGCCGCTGCGCGGCGCATCCAGCCAACAGCGCCAGGCCGGCCACGGTCGCGAACACATGTCTAATCTTCAAATGGTCCATCAGTTCCTCGACAAAGTAACTCTGGGCGATTATACGAGCCCCGGCACGCTGTCTCAAGCGCGATCGCCCGGCAAAACGAGACAATCTTGGGTTGTGCCGCCCCGCCACGCAAATCCTACAGCTCGCTGCAGCGTTGAGCCTGTCACCTCAAAACTCAAGACTTACCACCGACGATACCGCTGATGTCGATAAGGTACATCTGCCGCCCGTTGCCGCCGTGGGGCGAATCGATGACGACGCTCTTGCCGTCCGGGCTGAAACGCGGGTGCGTGTCGCAGCGCCATTCGCCCGAGTACTCCCGCGGCAGGTAGAATCCGCCCAGCGGGACCTTCCTGCCCGTGGCCACGTGATAGAGGTACACCTGCTGCTTGCGGTCCTTGTCCGGGTAGGTGTCGTTGAGGATCCACTCGTTGCCCGGAAGATAGGTGCAGTGCCCGTTTCGGGGCATGGCCTTGCGGGCGACCGCCTCGACGCGGTCGGTGCCGTCCTCATATAAATAGAAGGCGTTTCCGTGCGAGGGGTGCCAGGCCCAGGCCAGGATGTGGCTGGCGTCGCGCCAGATGAAGTGGGAGGTTTTGCCGTAGGGGTCCACCACGCGGATGTCCTTGCCGTCGGGCGTCGCGGTCAGCATGCGGGTCCCGAACCCGCCCACGCTGCGGTAGCCCACGTTGTCGAGCGGGCGCCACCGGTGCAGGAAGATGAACCGGGAGCCGTCCGTGTTGAACAGGAGGTGGTTGAAATAGTGCTTGACCCTTCTGGTATCGGCGGGGATTCTCCCGAATTTCGCGATCTGGGCCAGTGAAATGATGAGCTCGTGCCGGCCCGTATCGAGATCGACGCGGACGATGCCGGCGTCCTCGGGCGCCAGCTCGTGGTCGTGGGGATCTGGCAGGCCGGCGTAACCGTAGCCCGGCCGCATTACGTTGATTCGCCGGAAATCGGCCGAAACCGCCGTTCGCCCGTCCGGGCTGACTGTGTAGATTGGACAGGGCAGCGTACGCTTCTTGCCCGTCTTGACGTCCAGCAGACGCGTGACGAATTGGCCTTCCTCCCGGTCGTTCCAGAGAATCTCGCTCGCAGAGCCCGGACGCCACTGGAGCATGCAGCCCTGCTGCCAGCCCCAGGCGCTGCTTTGGCCCAGCTCGGTCCAGCGGTCGTTGTCCTGGAGGTCGATCATGCCGATCTTGATGACGTCGTCGGGCCGGGGGCTGCGATGCTCGAAATCCACCTCCAACCCTAACACGTAGCGGCACGTCGGATCGAACTGAAGCTTGTCATAATAGGCAAACCAGTGAAACTTGGGCCCGCGCGTAATCGCCCGGACCGGCGGCAGCGTTTGGGCGTGGCACATGGTTCCGCGTGGGCTAAGAACCCACCCTGCCGTGCTCGACGCTGCCACGGCCCGAAGAAACGCCCTGCGTGTCAAATCTGCCATAACTGTCTTTCTCCAACATAATCAAGACCACCGGCATAGCCGGTGGTATGAGGAAGGCCCCTAAAAGGGGCC
>CAYPZL010000100.1:0-20602 GCA_964415045.1 uncultured Pirellulales bacterium
GAAGATTTTTCCTCCCTAAAGTAAGCCTAATCTCCATTTTGCAAAAGTTCAGTAATCAATAGAAAATAGTCAATTCCAAGAGTGGGTCGGGCGGTCGCTCTGCGTCGCTTCGTGCGAGGCAGAGAGGAAAGTCCGAGCAGGACAGGGCACGGTGGTGGCTAACGGCCACCGAGGGCAACCTCCGGGAAAGTGCCACAGAAAACACACGGCCGATGGCCCTTCGGGGCACAGGCAAAGGTGAAAAGGTGCGGTAAGAGCGCACCGCGGCGACGGCGACGTCGCCGGCACGGCAAACCCCACCGCCTGCAAGACCAAGCAGCCGGTCGGCGCAAGCTGCACCCGGCCCGGGTGCAAGCGGCTCCTCGGAGCCGTGCGGCCGGCGGGTAGGTCGCTTCCCGCATCCGCGGGAGAGCCGTCCGGCAACGGCCGGCCCAGATAAATGATCGCCACCCGCCCCAGGCGGGTACAAAACTCGGCTTACAGACCCACTCCTGGAATTGATTGTTTCCTATCGACGATCGATCCTCGCCCCCCCCCCGACACCCACATCCAGACCGTGCGTACGCAAGACGCCCACCTGTCGAGGCCCTCTCGGGGCCTGACGGCAAGACGAAACTTTGTCCTCATCTAATCTTGTTCTTGCAGTCTCACCTCTGCTGCGTCGGCCAACAGGGCCCGTATTTGATTCACGAGATGCTTGGCGACACCGCCCTTCAGGAGGACATTGCCGTGGTAGGGGTTATCTTCAAGGGGAGCTCGTTCGTAATCCAGATGTCCGATATAGCGTTTTCTCACTCTATCGAGCTCAACTCGACGGAGAACCGCTGCACCCGTCTTGAAATGCAACTCTCCTGTTTGCCTCGTTTGGTTCAATGTGAATTGCAGTGCTTCCTCGTCATCCATCCAGTTGATGGATTCCTCTATCCACCCATCGGGCCTACAGCGGTTTTTCGGGAAGCAGAACAACCTGATGTTCGCAACCACAGAGTCGCCAAGTACTTCGACGCAATCGTCGTTCGGAATCCCTTTGATACAGTCATCTGGATATGCCATAACAGGCGCTACGTGTTTGATACGATGAAGTCAACCAACAAGGCGACCGTCTCGCTCATGTTCACCAAGTCTTTGGGCAGGGGTTTAGACACGGCAACGTCACCTAACCTTCTGTTTGAGATCAGATGCCATCCCGAGTCCTCTTCATTAGGCTCGATATTAAACCCGATTCGGAAATCGCTGAATATCCACTCGATCAAGACGGCGCCGTCTTCATCAAGGCATGCACGTAGCGGAGGAATATCGCGCGCATCTCCTTTCGCTCGTCCGGTTAACGTAATCATGCGCTGGATAGTCGCTAGCAGTCTACTCGCCTGTTCCGCTACTGACCGGTTATCTACGCGCGCGAGAAGGCTCTCCACATCTCTCGTCGGATCCGGCTCCCCGCGCAAGGTAAAAAGGAACGATTGCTCGTTTACGCCCGTCGTTACGTCTCCCGTTCCGACCGACGGGCGTGGTTGACCAGGCGAGCCGGACCTATTTTGAGAGTCGGTGTCCTGTGAGAAATTCATCATGATTCCTCATCCTCCAGCTTCTCAGGCTCCATAGCATTGTGTAGGCGTTCGCGGATGAACCACTGAATCAACCTGGACCCTCGTACGTGGAAATAGTCGAGTTTGTTCTGAACCTCAGAGATTGGGGTCTTCTGAGTTGTGTAGAAGTCCGTGTCGACCATGAAACACTCTTCTTTGTTCTCCTGCGCTTCAACGAGGGCTGTCACGATTCTGGCCATGCTGTCGCCGTCATCCAGTTGAAGCTCGCACTTGGCCTCGAACGTTCGGATACTCGCCTTAACAGCCTCGTTGGGAGAACTTAACAAGCCCAGAACGTGCGGCTGCAGCAATTCGGTCCACGGAACATCCTTCAATCCGAGATCGGATCGTCTTATGATGTCCACGTATCGGAGTCCAATTCGAGAAAAACACGCAGGCTCATAGATTTTCGTCAACGCTTCGAGCGGCGTCTTCAACTTTTCTTTGAATTCCTGCCGTCTTTTGTAGCTCCTCGCCGTCAAGGCAAGAAACGTCCGAGTGAGATTGACTACCCAGCTGCCGTCCTCCGAGGAGAACTCGTAATTCTTTGTTTCTGTAGGTACCATCTGCCGCAAGACTTCAGTCGGGCTTTCCTTTTGAGCTCTCTGGGGCAGAGGAAGAGCAAGTTCTTCCTTTTCGCAGAAGCCTGGGAATTCCGTCCGGATCGCGTCCTGAAAGTCAGCGGGGATCTGCGTGTCTATTCGCAAGATCGGGGGAAATCTGACTTGGCATATCACTCGATCCAGAGGGTTTTTCTTGTAGATCACTCTCGGGGCATCCGGAAACGGCATCCGCTCACCTCAATTCACTCGCCCTGCAAATCGACATCCGTTTCATGTCTTCGTCGCAGTGGAAAACTCACACGTCACCTTAAGTATAGCACCATTGCATATCTGCCTCAAGTAGAAAAACGCCAATTTATTATATGGCTACGGAGACCCTTCCGCCATTCAAGCCTTCGAGCCAGAAACGTTCTACGGAGTAGGCTTGGGTGGTGTTGGGTTTTTGCTTTGTTGGGGGCAGGACTCTGCGGCAAGCGTCGGGGGTGAGCGCGAGGATGCCGATGCCTCTTTCGTCGAAGTCTGATATGCGTTTGCTTTTGAGCAATCGTTTTGCAACGTCGGCCGGCAGGGCTACGTAGGATTCGTCGGCGAATCCGAGGTTGTTGATGGCCTGGTGGAGGGCGTCGTCGATGCGGGTGAGTTTGAGCTCCACGGCGATGAGGCGTTTGTGCAAGGGCATCCAGCCGTTACGTTTGCAGAATGTTTCGTCGCCGGCCGGGTGCACGAAGCGGTCTTTCACGAGCCGTTGCACCTCGCGTTCGATTCTCTCCCTGTCGAGGTACGGCTCGAAGGCACGGTACAGATCCTCCACGCCAACGCTGTCGCCTGTCTCCTGCTCTGGTATGAGGGACAGCAGGTGTACGCGGAGTTGCGAGCGGATGGGCTTGGTCTGGCGCAGACGCAAACGAGCGTTGACTTTCGTCTTATTCAGCGAACAGCCGACGAGGTCGCAGATGCCCCACGGCGTGGGGAACTCCCTTTTGACCATCAACCCCTGCGCGCGCAGCCAGCGGGCCGCAGGTTCCACCATTTCCCGTTCATAAGCGAAAGACATTGAAGCTGGCTCCGCGCGAAACTGCCGGATCATTTTACAAAGCCGCGTCGAAGTATCCATCAGAGCTGATACAGTACACCACGCAAGTTCTCCCAAGTATACTCACGGCCGCCGTTTTGCTCAAGTTCAATATCGGCGAAATCCCGTTGTTCTCGCCAGAATTGACCTTGGCCCGTCCTCACTGAACCCTCATCCGTCGCTCAGCCCTTCAGTTGGGCGACGAGTTGGCGGGTCTGGGGGGATTGGTTTTGGTGGGCGTCTTTGAAGGCCTGGGCGGACGATTGGTTTTGTTTCTTGAACAGCTCGTTGCCGGTGACGATTTCCTGGAGGGCCTGAGACTTGTCGCAGGCGTCCTTGAGGAAGCGGACGGCCCGGGTGCCGTAGACGCCGCCGAACAGGGCGCAGATGCCGATGCCGACTTCGAGCAGGGAATCGGCGACCCGCCAGGGGTCGGGACGCTGGGCCGATTCGGTCAGCGTGGTGCGGGCTAGGTTCCAGTTGGACTGGGCCAGGATGTCTTCGGCGGTTTCGGCCTGGGGGTATTCCCTGGGCAGGCCGAAGTAGGAGGCGAAGGATCGGCTCTGCAGCTCGGAAAGCTGCGCCAGCGCTTGCAGCTTGTCGGAGGCGTTCTCGGCCCGTGCGGTCTGGGCCGCCTGGGCGGTGGTACGGCTGTGCAGCCAGGCGTTCTGCTTCTGTTGTTCGCTCGGCGCCAGGCGGAGGCTGTCACACCCGCCGACGCAAAACGTGACAGCGAACAGGATGGATGCGAAACAGGCGGTCGGTGTGGTTGTGGTTCTTCTGCTTTTTCGCGCGTGCTTTTTCATGTTGTTCTCCCGAATTCTTCTACAGTTTCCTGGTGTTGAGACGTACACTGATGGTTCACGAACGATGTGCGGAAAGTGCTTGAGATGGACACGGCCAGGGCATTCAGACCCGAGACAATTTTGTTGTGGCGCAAGGTGGAACGGCACGCCGAGGCCCGGCGCATCATCGAGATGTTCCCGCAAGCGCGCGTCCGAGTCGTGGAGCGACAACGTCCCGTCGCCATACCGGGGCGTTCGCCGGACCGCGCCGTCGTAGCGGGAAAGAGGGTGTTGATGATCGGTGAGACGACCTCTTTCGTGAAGCAGTTCGATGGCCGTCTCGGAAAGGGAGTGCTCTGTAGCCCTTACGCCAAGCTCGTCCCCATCTCCAACGGCTGTCCCTACTATTGCACCTACTGCTATCTCGCGCAGGTTTATCGTGACTATCTGCCTTTGATAAAGATGAACATCAACCACGATAGGATGTTCCGAGAGATACGAAAGACGACAGCCGGCGCCGGCGGTGCGGTCGCTTTCAACATGGGCGAGATGCTCGACAGTCTGGCGCTCGACCACGTCAGTCTTCTGACACAGCGACTGGTACCGTTCTTTGCCGGCCTTTCGCGCGGGTACCTGATGCTGTTGACGAAGAGCGCCAATGTCGACGGCCTCTTGCGTGTCGAACCGAATCGCAGGGTCGTGGTGTCGTGGAGCCTGAACAGTCGGCGGATGATTGAACGATACGAGGTGGGTACGGCCGACCTGGATGAACGTATCGAGGCGGCCAGACGCTGCCAGGAGCGCGGGTATCGCATTCGACTGCGCATCGATCCGGGAATTCTCTCGCAGGATTGGCGCTGCGACTATGCCGAGCTGATTCAAGAAGCGCTGTCCGTTCTTGAGCCGGAGAATCTCACGCTGGGCATGTTGCGCCTGTTGCCGGGACATTTTCGTCTCGCCGCCTGCGCCTACGGCTGGCGCGGAGCCGAGCTGCGCAACGCCGGGCTGGTCTGTAGAGCATCCGACGGCAAACTCCGCTATTGCCCGACGCAGCGCGTCGAGTTCTACACATTCCTGATCGATGCCATTCGCGATTTCCACAAGCATGTTTCCATCAGTCTCTGCCGCGAGACACCCGAGGTGTGGAGCCGCCTGGCGACTGGCTGCCAACGCGGCAAATGCAACTGCCTGATCTGGTGACGTCATGAACGCTTCTTCTCAAGGGTTCACGGCCGCGTGTTAGAGGCGCTTGTGTTCTTCTGTCTCTTCCTCGATGCGTTGGAGTCGATACTCGTGTGAGATGCTTCTTTCGCTCAGCAGTTTGAGTTCCTGGCGAAAGCCCTTCTGGTTGGCCAGCAGCATGGTGACGTCGCGCTGGAGCAGGTTGAGGCGGCTTTGCAGGTTGACCCAGGTCCCGACGATCAGCGAGGCCAGGACCATCAGTTGCATGACGACCGAGAGATTGACGCGGCGGTCGAGCCGCCAGGCGGTGGGGTGGGGTCGTGTCATTTGTACCTCCCGGGGATGCGATTGGGGATTGGGGATTGGAGATTGGGGATTGCGGATTGGTCGCGCGTTTGTTAGACTGGGGACATGAAGCCTGACGAGTTCAAAGGCAGGACCAAGGCGTTCGCGCTGCGCGTCATCCGGCTTGTTCGCGCGCTGCCGAAGGAGCGGACGGCAGATGTCATGGCCAGGCAATTGCTCCGCTGCGGGACGTCGGTTGGCGCAAACTACCGCGCCGCCTGTCGGGCCCAGTCGCGGGCCGATTTCGTGGCAAAGATGCGCATCGTAGAAGAGGAATGCGACGAATCCCTTTATTGGATGGAACTGCTTATCGAGGCGGGGATTGTGGAAGAGGCTCGCCTGCGTGACTTGATGAGGGAGGCCAACGAAATCCTCGCGATGGTTGTCACCTCCATTAAGACTGCACGCAGCCATGCTTAATCCCCAATCTCCAATCGGCAATCCGCAATCGTTTACGGTGTGGCGTAAAAGACGTTGTTGTCGCCTACGCGGGACATGAGGGCGTAGGTTCCGGCAGCGAGGCTGCCCTGGGTCAGGAACGACTCGGCAAGGTTCGTCGCCTGCATCGGCTCGCCCATCTCGGTCGGGGCCGAGCCGGCGGCGCCGATGGCGACGGCCCGGACGTTGTAGACGTTGTACGCGGCATGGCTGGTGATCTTCACCGCCCAGGCCGTGGCGCCCGCTCCGGGCGAGATCACGATGGAAGCCTCCTGCCTGTCCTCGGCGCCCGCGCGGGCGAGGTCGGCCAGCAGTTGTCCCTGGTCCGTGACGTGTCTCTGGTTCATGTGCGGCTATGCCTCCTTTCGCGTTACAGACGCTGACGCACGAGATGCAGATTCGTGCGTTGATTCCGGAAATCCATCTGCACCCGCTCGATCCAGACGCGACTGCGGCTGTCGCGCCGGCAGCTCAGCAGATCGCGGCTCTCGGGGTGCGACGTCACTGTGTCGCCCGGCTGAAAGTGCAGAGCGAGGCTGGGCGTTTGGACGTCGAGACGTTCTACAACGGCCGGTGAGGCAGCGGCCCGGTGACGGACGAACTCGTGCAGAGCCGTCGAATCATCCGCCTCGTCCGGTGTCCCGGTTCCCACGCTGTCCTTCTGAGCCAGGATGCTCTGGGACGAGACCCGGCGATACTTGAAGCGACGCGGCAGCGTGAGGAGGTGATCGACCACGGGCGCCGCCGAGCCCACCGGCCCGTCGGCGACGATGCAGCTCAGTCTCTCGTCGCTCACCACCGAAGCGGTGATGCGGAACCTTAACGTACCGTTCAGAGCGGCCGCCCACGTGTCTACGTCGAGCTGATCGCTGCTGAGCCAGATGCCGCATTCATCGAGCAGGTTGTTGAACGCGTGGAGGTAGGGCCACCACTGCGTTCCGCTGTCGAAGGAGACTTCGACGAAGTAGCCCAGCGATCGGCCTTGCGTGTCGCTGCTTAGTGCCGGGCGGAATCGCCGGCGCCGGCGGATGTAGCCGGGACCGCCGAAGAGCCGGGAGAAGTCGTACGCCGGTCCCTGGTTGAAGGGGGCGGGTGTGTAGTCTCCCGCTTCGTTGAGACACCATTTGCGGTAGACGTCTTTGACCTGATGGAAGTGGAGGTTCGTGGAGGCCGAAAACAGGCCGTAGTCGGTGTCCTGCAACGCCGGGTCCCAGGCCCTGACCAGCGCGAAGGTCGCCTCGTACACCTTGAAATCGCCCTGGCCGATGTACCTGTGCGTGATGGGGTAAAGACGTCGCTCGCTTTGCAGCGCGGCGATGTTGGTGCGCGAGAGTCGCAGGGACTCTCCTCTCTGCTGGCAGCTCAACTCGACGGTCGGGCCTTGCCCGTTTCGGTAGAACACGATAGCCTGGCCCGGCCCCGTCCCGGCCGGGCGCGGGACGAAACGAAACGCCAAACCCGCCTCCTCGCAGCAGCAGTGCAGGGCTTCGAGCAGACTCATTCCGGTAACGTCGAGGTCTCGTGCAAGGCGATTTTCCGTCAAGGTGCGCAACTGCTCGAGGTCAGGCCGGCACAACTGTCCACCGGTAACGTGTCGGCTCAGCAGATAGTGGATGATCTCCGCGTAGCTCCACCGCGCGGCGCCGGGGGCCGTGGCATCGAACAAAGTGCATGTCACGCCTTCGAGCGTGGCCGGTGCGGCCGCATTGCCTTGCCCCCCGGGATTGAACGTCGTGGCCAAACCCGCCAGGAATACCGGCGTGCCTTCGCTGTCGACGACGTGTTGTCCGTAGACGGTGATGCGACCGAGAGCGGCGCTGAAATCCCTGGCGAGAATCTCAACGGTCTCGCCGTCGGGGCCGATGACGGTCTCCATGCCTTCGATCCGGCCGACAAAGAGAGCAAGGGAATCCAACGCCGCATTCGGCGGGTCCCTGCGGTACGCTTGGCGCAGGCAGATCTCCCGGCCCATGCTGAACCGGTCCTCTATCTCTTCCGGGGCCAGAAGATTTCGTGCCTGGCCTCCGGCCGGATTGTAGGCGAATCGAGCCAAACCGAATTGAGGCCAACCGCTGCGGATGATCTCAATCGGCTCCAGATCCTCACACGGAGCACCGTCTACGAAGACCATCGTCATTGTCGGCGGCAGGGCCAGGTTCGTATGCTCGGGTTGAAAGAAATCGACTGTACTACTCATAGCATCCTCATGAGAATGTCAATACGCGCAGCGCGGCGAATCTGTTACGCCGGTTCGGCCGCAAGGATGGTCGGGGTCTCGGGCGGCAGATCTTGGATCTGACAGGTCACCAGTGACGGCGACGTGCTCTCGATGCCTTCGGTGTTGACTGTCTTGACCGCGAACTGATGGCGACCTTCCTCCGAGATGTCGGTGCGGTAGCAGTAGAACCGCGGTCCTTCGTACGGCACGACAGCCAGGGGATTCTCGAAATCGATCGGGCCGGCTGGGCCGCTGCGATAGATGCGAAACTGCGCGGGCGCGCTCTGCTGGTCGAGGGGACAGTAGAACCACACGAGGCAGAGCCGGCCCTCGATGGTCCGGCGGCAGTCGAGACTGAAGATGTCATTGGGCCCCGGCTCAACGAGTCGCCCGTCGCGTCCGATTCCAACAGCGACGGCTGCCGCCGTGGTCCGCTCATGATCTCCGTCGCCATTGAATCTTCGGACGACGTAGTATTGGCGTGACGCCGGGTCATGCGCCAGGTAGGCGGGCAGGAAGACTTGCTTCGCATCCGCGTCGGTCACGCACAGGATGTTGTTGAAGTCCACGCGAGCCATGCTTGGGCCTCGATAGACCGCCGCGCATCCGGCGCGACGAATCCAGAACCAGCCTTGCGTCAGTACGGTTCCCAGCTTGAAGGCCGTGGCCGTCGCGCCGTTGAAGAGAGCCTCCCGGCGCCAGAACGCCTCGAGCGTCGGCTCGCCCGTGAACAGGGGCTCAGGGAGAGGGACTCGCAGGAGCCCCGTCAGCTTCGAGAGCGCGGTTGCAGTTCCCGATAGAGGAACGAGACGCGTTGTGCGGAGCGAGCCCGACAGGGCGCTTTGTTCGGTACAGGTCGCAGAAAGCGTCTTGACCGTCCGCAGGCCCGCCGACAGAGAAGCGGCAGCGCCGCCTGTGCCGCTTAGATTCCTGGTGACGCGGGCGGTTGCGGAGGCCGTCGAATGTCCCGTGGCGGAACCGGCGAGTTCCACGATTCGTCCCGCCGGCGCGCTGAGAACGGCCCACGACCGTCTCGTCGCAAACAGGGCGAAGGGGTCGCGCTGCAGGGTGCGGATCTCGGCCTCACGTAAGACACGCTTCCACACGTACACGCAGGCGATCGAGCCCTGAAAGCTCCAATACCATGTTCCGGTGTTTTCTTCCTGGCGCGAGCCCACGGCGAACGCTCTGGAGCCCGACAAGTCGTGGCCGGCGATGGCGGTCGGATCGGCGGTGGCGGATTGCCGGACGCCGTCTATGTACAATCGTAGACCGCTCGAGTTGTCGCGGTCGCACACACCGACGACCGTGTGGTAGCGTCCGTCGTTAAGTGCGTTGTTCGAGGTGATCGTATAGCCGGTGCTTTGATCGTGAACCTCCCAGCAGATCTTGTTGTCGGTGTCCACGCACAGCCCGTAGCCCTTGCCGTAGGCGTCTTGATGTCCTTTCCCCGCAATGGCGCCCAGGTGGGTACCGAACCAGTCATCGGGCTGGTGGGAAGCGCTGTATTTGACGATGGCGCAGACGGAGATATCGTCCGTCCCCTGGTCGAGATGGTCCCCCATGTCGAGCCAGTCGTTCCGTCCGTCAAACTCGAGGGCGTGGCCAAACCGTCCGGCGGTCCATACCGTGTCGCCGGAGAAAGTGCCGTGACAGCCATGGCCGCTCGCATCGTGAGCGGTCCTGCCCGCGCCCTCATGGAAGAGCCAACCACCGGACAGCGCGCGTGCCAGCGGATGTCCCGGGCTGCCTTTTGCCGCTACCGGAGGTCCTGCTTTGAATGTTTGGATCAGCATAACTCAGCTCGACTGCGTATAGACGCCTTGATAGAAGGCGGAGCAATCACTGCTCTTGAGTGTTTGTCCCGTCTGGTTGTGGACGATGATGCCCCAGCGCGCCGGCAGGAGTCCTCCGAAGGCCGAGGCCACGCTCATCAGGTCGGACTCGTAGATCTTGTTCTGCGTCGGTGCATGGATTGCGCCGATCAGCCGGCAGTTCTCGAGGACCTGTGGGTCGGTGCCGAAGGCGCCGTCGCTTCCAGAGGCGTTTCCGGAGTAGCTGGTTCCGCCGTCCGTGGTCCCGTACGCATAGACGTAGACGCACTTGTCACCCGTTGAAGCGGCCGTCGTATTCGTCGCGATCTTGAGTTGAACCAGGGCGTCGAGGAAACAGCTCGTGGCGTTGTCGATAGCCGTCGATTGGCGCTTGGCGTCGTTTGCCAGAGAGTTAATCGTGATGGAGATGGTCTGGCCGCTGGTTCCGTACTTGCTTTTTATGTCCGCCATGAAGATGTCTCCGTTAGTCCAGAGTTACGTTGAGATCCCCGGCTGTGAAACGGGCGGTGTCTCCGACGGTGACCGTCTTTGCCTGTGTCAGCGCGCCGTGGGCGAGGAGATTGCCGCCGGAAGCCGAATCGAACAGCGCGAAGTGGGTCGCCGTGCCCCAGGAGCCGGTTGCTTCGTTGAATTCGATGAGGCCGGCGTTGGCAAGCGAACCGGCCGCGGCCGAATTCCAGTCCGCCGGCGCCGTCTGCACGCGGGCGTACCCGTTGCCGCCTGGTTCACTGAGGCCCGCGCCGTCATCGCCGGGATCGGTTGTAGAGAGGCCCACGTAGATCGTCGGTGGTGTGTAGCTGCCCTTGCCGAAAAGATGATCGAGGAGTTCGTTCTCCCAGTAATTTGAGAAGCTGCCCATCGTGTTGTCTCCTATGGGGGTGAAAGCTCGGCGTGATTATTCCGGGGTCCGTACGGCGGTTGATACGCCCTCCTGGCACGTATGCGTCATCAGGACGGTTTGCTTGTCGTCGTCGTAGTATTCGACTGTGCCGGTGGCCTTGGTATGCACGGCCTTGTTGCCCAGGATCTTGAGCGACGTTACCTCGCCGGAGCCCGTCCAGGCGATGTCTCGACTGCACAAGAGGGTGTCGGTATCGGCGGGATTCGCGCCGGCCTGCAAGAATACCTGAACGCAATACGATCCGGCCGGCACGTTAGTGTCGAAGTCGCCCACGTAGCGGCCGCCGTTCTTATCCGTCAGGCCGACAGCGTAGTCGGCGGCGCTGTGTCCGTTGGTCCCCCAGCTTTCAAACGCCTGCTGGGAGGCACACCAGACCTGCCCGACGCGATTGCGTATGGCTGCATAGAGCGTATGCCCGGATGCGTAGTCTGCTTGAATCTCATTCGCCATGGAATTCGCCTTTCTCTGCCGGAGTGATTATGACTCTTGCGTCCACGTTCCGTTTTTCGCCGCCGTGATCCAGTCCCCGTTGGCGTCGGCCACGAGCGTGAGGCTCGCGCCGACGGCGCCGGCCGACTTGTACTTCTCCGCGGTCTGGCCGCTGTCGTCACGAATCGTTGCCGTACCGGGGTCCACGCGCAGCTCACAGGCAGCCTGAACGGCGAACGTGAACTCCGTTCCCTCCGGTGCGGCGGCCGGCAGTGTCAGTGTCACCGTACCTGTTGCGCCGAGGTTCGTGTGGACGCTGCCCGATTCGGTTGCGCCCAGCGTGTCGTCGGCGGTGTGCGCCTCGATAGACCTGCGTATGCCGCCCGCTGCATGAGAAATGGCGAAACCGTGACTTCCACGACAGTCGGTTATCGAGGTGATGTCACCGCCGGACGTGCTGACGATGGCCAGGCGAACGTGGGGTGTCGTGACCATGCTTGGAAATCCGCTGTACTCATTCGTCACGAGGTTGCCCTGGGCATCCAGGTACACGTAGATGCCGGTCTTGTCGTCGGCCAGCGATTGCCCGGAGGAACCCTCGTAGCTGACCAGGTTTGTGCCGAGCCAGAACGCGCCGGCCTTTACGCCGATCTCCAGGCCGCCTTCGTCGTATACTCTGAGGTCGTTGGCTCGGCGCGTCGCCAGCAGCAGGCGGTACAGCAGCTTGCGGAAGTGCAGGTAGTACGGCGCCGTGCCCGTGGGGATGTATTCGACGCCCGTTTCGTTATCCGATTGCAGGTTCAGCAGCTCATTGTCTGAAGGGTAAGCCTCACCCATCGTCTTCTCCTTGTATTTGCTCTCAGTCTGATACGTTCAGTGTGAGTTGGCTGGTGTACTCGTTGAATTCGAGGATGCCGAGGCCGACGGCGGGTGTAGCCGCCGGTATCACGGCGACCGGTTCGGTCTCGTCGGCGAGGCTCTCTGCGCCTGCAGTGTCGAGGACCGTGACGCCGAATCGATACGTGCCCAACGGCAGAACCGGACTGGTCCATTCGATTACGTCGGCGTCCAGACCGAATCCGCCGCGGCCAAAGCTGCCCTTTCCAAAACCGACGGCCGCCGCCGATTCGTAACCGAAGTCGCCCTTGCCAAATTGCGCCATCCCGAACCCGGCTTTGTCCTGCCGACAAGGCCAGACCGGCACCGGTGAGGCGTTCAATGGTTTGGCGTAGTCGATCACGCCGGTCCCTTTGTCGCAGTAGATGTTCAGGGCGCCTGCGATGGGGAGACTCTGGCTTCGCAACAGCGTCAGCTTGACTCGCCCGCCGCCGGCGGGTCCGGCCAACTCGCTTCCAAAATCCCGGGCGGCATCTTGCGGACACACGGCCACCACTTCGACACGAACGGCTGACTCCAAGGAGACCGGTGTTCGGACAATCAATTGCCTTTGTCCGGCATCGAGGGTCGCCCCGGCGAACGTCCCGTTGACGTAGACCTGATAGAGCTTCCCTTCCAGGGCCGATCGCCAGGTCACCAGGGCGGTGTGCGAGATCGCGACGTGCCGGCCATCGGCGACAATGCCGTCGGGCAACACGAGGGCCCGGACGTTCTCAATGCCTTCGCGAAGAAATGACGTCGCCATCATGCCTCCAGTTGGGTGTAAACGATTTCATACTCGATCACGACGCCCGGGCCGGAGGTGCTTTCGCCAAGCTCGTTGAAAGCATCCATACGCAGATCGCCGTAGGGCTGACCGTCGGCTGTGACCAGCGTGTGCGTGCCACCGTCGATGAAGTGGGTGATCGCCTCGACCCGCGCGCGCAGCGCCGTCCGGCTGGCCGCCCGCAGAGTTCCTCTTTGGCGAATCGTGCGGGCCCGGCGTCCCAGGTCGATGCTCAGCATCCCGTCCAGGCCGCAGACTCTCCGTTCCACCGACGCCCGCGCGGGACTGCCGGGTCGTATCTGGACGTTTGCTTCGTCGAACAGGGCTTGTCCATCCAGGGTGACGCTCACGGGAATCCCCTTTCACCTGTCAATCACGGAGAAGTCTGATGGCGCCACCCACGCAGGTGACATCCGCTATGCCGTCGGCGCCCAGATCGACGCTCAGCCGGCAGCGCTGTCTGGCTTTCTCGAACAGCAGCTTGTAATGCAGGCTCTTCGTCCAGAAGTCCGAGCCTTCCAGGCGGCTTGCCCACATCGCATAGGCGCCGGCAATCACGGCAAACACCGACGCTCTTCGCAGTCCTTCCGTGTCGAGAATGTCTTCCACCGCGATCGTGCTGGCGGGATTGCCGGGCTGGATGCCGAAGTACTCGGTCAACTGAAAAGCCACTTCACCGGCCTGGGGCGCGAGCGTGCTCACACGGTACTCGACGCCATCGCTGGCCGGAGGCGCTACCGCGGTATCGGCCGGGTCCGGCCGGAGGACCGAAACCGTCAGTTGCGTTGCCGAGTCAACCGATACGATTTCATACGCGCCGTCCAGAGTGCCGTCCGCCGCCTTCAAATGGACCACTCCGCCGGGCAGGATTCCTGAGTTCGTGAAGTCGGCATCGGCTGCCGTTAACGTCGTTCCGGTGAGCACGGCGCCCGTCCCGCAGGCAAGCACCTGCCAGGGCAGGTGCAACTCTCCAAACAGAATCGGTTCGTACTTCAGGATATCAACGTCGTTTGAGAACGTAACCATTTCACTTGATCTCCGTGTTGCGGATCACAGATTGCGGATTGCGGAATTGCCTCCTGAGACTCCAGCGGCAATCCGCAATCCCGAATCTGCAATCTTCGTTAGCTCGTGCTCAGGTCGCGAATCAGCCCGTGCGCCGCTTCGTTCTTGAGTTCCAGCGTGTACTCGCCGATCAGCTCGCCGCACTCGTAGTCACCGCTGCTGGCCAGGGGCTTGAAGTGGAAGCTGCGCCCGGCCAGCGGCAGGACGCCGATCCTCGACGAGTCCAGGAACAGTGCCGCGTCCTGCGGCATCCACCGCGTCGTCACGATCCGGCAGATGCCGAAGTCGCTCTCGTAGATGCTCACCATGTCGGTGAACGTCGTGTCAGTCGCCCCGTAGGCACGGCTCTCGGAGCAGAAGCCGTTGATCTTGCGCTTCTGGAAGCCGCCCACGACGATCAGGTTCACGTTGCCGCTGCTGTTTTCCCAGATGTTCCGCAAGACGTAGTTGACCTTCGTCTCGTCCAGGTCGTTGCCCGTCGGAAAACCGCTGTCACCGGTGTGAAAGACGTTGGTCGCGAGATGCGGGATGATCCCTTTCATCGTTCGACGCACCGTGCCGCTGCCCTGCGGATCGCTGCTCGGCCGGCCTCCGTTGATGACGGTGTTCTCCAGGTCGCGAATGAGCTCGCGGAGCCGTTCCTGCTTCTGGTAATCCATCTCGTCGGCCAGACCGAGTTGTCCGGCGGCCATGTCGGAGCCGCTGACTTCCACCGCAGCCGTGAAGATCTGGGTGTAGTTGCTGCACCGCACGCGATTGGTGAAGCGGGCGTTCGGTTTCTCGGCGCCTTCCAGAGCGGCGTTGCCCAGGATGTTGAGGACCTGGTTGTCGGCGAGGTTCTCGGCTGTGGTGCCGGCGTAGCCCCGGACAACGGTCAGGCTGTTGTCGCTGACCGCCGTGACCAGCATCAGTTCCTCGCTGCCTTCGACCTGAATCTGGTCGCCGACGCGGAAGCGGCTTCCGTGGTCCACGTCGAACTGCGTGTCGGCGCCGGGGTCGCTCCAGGTGGCGTCGTTGATCGCGTCTTTGTTGGGCAGCAGTTCGTCTTCGAGCCATTCGTGGTGCGTGCTGGTCGCGGCCCGCAGGGGATCGCCCAGCGCGTCGAGCAGGGGCGTCTCGTACGGCGAGACAATCCCGATCAGATCGGAGACGTCCTCTGCCAACTCAGGCAGCGCCGTCCCCGCCGAATACGTTGCTTTTCCCGTAAATGCCATCTTGCTTTCTCCTAATGAATGATCCGGTCAATCGTTATTTCTGAAGATCGCCGACGGCGCAGGCCGGTCCGCTGTCAGATAAGGTTCCGCCGCAGTCTCAGGTATTCCTGCAAGTCCGTCCGGTGTCCGGTCCGGGCCGCTTTGCCGGCGGCTTGTTCCAGCGTCGTCTGGGTGTGCGTCGTTCGATCCTTGGCGCCGGCCGTCTTGCGCGATGTCACGCCAGCCGCGAACCCGCCGAACAGATAGCTCTTCTCCTTCTTCAACTGCTCGAGACAGGCATCGACGTCGCCGTCGGCGGCGCCCTTCATTCTCGCTTTCGCCAGGAGGACCGCCGCCTCCAGATCGGTCACGCCGGAGGCCGCCAGTCTGTGCGTCAGCTTCTGTTCGATCTGAAGCTCGTCCAGGTCCCGGGACATCCGGGCCACCTTCTGATTGGCCTCGGCCAACTGTTCCGCGAGGTCCTCCGCTTTCTTCTCGGCGCTCTGCGCCCTCTTGCGGTACCGGATGGACTCCACCATCGGAACCGTCTTCGTGATGTCCTTGTCACCCTCGGATCCCCGATCCTCATTCCTGATTGACGTGCTCTCTTCCGTCGTCATGTTCATAAAACCTCCCGGTTTCCATCGGCCGCGGCTGCGACCTCGCGTTTCGTGTGACTATTTCTGTTCCGTGGTTTCATAACCTAATTCTCTGAGCACTTGCTCAGGGGGTACGCCGAGTTCTCGCTTCATCTGGGCTTCCTCGAGTTTCTCTTTCATGTTTTCGGGCAGCGGACTGGGAAACACAACGTCCACGTCCCGCTCGGCGGCATCCGTTGGATAGACCCCGGCCGTATCGAGAATGCTCAGGACCATCCGGCAGATCTTCCTGATTCCTTCGCTGTAGGTGTACTGCTTGCGTTCGTTCTTGCTGAGCATGCCCATGAACGTCAGGCGCAGCGCCACCGCGCTGGTCAGGTTGCCGAGCCGGTTCTTGAGCACCCCGGCCACGACGGGCGTGACACCGCTGGTTTTGTCCATGGCTTCGCGAATTTCGGCGATGTGCAGCTTTTCGCTCGGGGCAGCGACGTCGCCGCCGAATTCCTCGATGGACGCCTCGGGGTTGTCCGTACACCACATCCGGCCGGGCGAAATCGGCTTGTCCTCAAAACCTTCGATGCCCTTGCCGAGGTACATCTTGAACGATTGAAAGGTGATCCGACTGGCCCGGTCGCTGAGTCGAGTGTTCAGCTCGTCTTGCAGCGGGATCAAGGGCTCGACGTCGCCGGCGCCCTCGTAATAGTAGGGCTGCGCGATGTTCTGGATGTGAACGACGGGAAGGAATCCCCAGGGATTCTCTCCTTCGGCCACGAGGTGCTTGTCCTCATAGCGCTGCCAGTACTGCGGCGAGGTGATCTCCGTCACCGCCACCACCTGCCGGGTATCTGTGTGATGTCCCGTCGCTCCGAGGATGCGCGAGAGAAACGAATTCTTCCTGTTGACCGAGTTCTTCTTCTGATGAAAGTGCTGCACGTAGAAGCGGATGATTCGGTAATCGTCTTCATCCAGAACAGGCAGTGCTCTTGGTGCCTCGATCAGCTCCAGGTCGATCGCCTGGGAGAGGTGCAGCACGGCTCGGAGGGAAAGCCGCTCGGAAGGGGAAGGAGAGGAAAGGCGTTCGAGGAGGCCCCTTGCGGGACGGATGTAGCAGTCGACGAAGCCGTAGACACTTCCGAGCACCGCCATGTCCTGGAAAAAACCAAGGCCGCCGTTGGCCGCAAAAACCGCATTCAAAACAGCTTCAATTTCGCTGCGTTTTCGGCCATCCGGCGCCTTGGAGAGTATGCTGATCGGTTTGCCAAACAGGAAATCCGCGGCCGCGTTGACCCGCCAGCCGATGTCGTTTTCGATCACGACCTCTTTCCGCTGGATGTCCCTGACGGCTTTCGCGTCAAAAACGCTGCCTTGCGGCGAGTGCACCAGACCCGTGATGCGCGAAGGCAGCCCATACTCCTGGGCCTGGAGATAACAGTGGCCCGATTCGCTGACCTTGCGCTCGGACGCGCCGCCGCCGGCGACCTCGAATCTTGGATTGGCGTAATAATCCCACAGCCGCGCGAAGTGCCGGTGAATCACGGCCGACTGCTCGTCTACGAGCCAGTCGAGGTAGTCCGCGTCGAGCTGATCGTTCCCGAATATCGCGAGCTCAAATCCCATGTCGTTATCGCCCTTTCATGTCGTGATTCTCTGTCGCTCGTTCGTCTTGCAACCGGCAGGCGTCGTTTTCTGCCTGCCTCCACCATTGGGAGAAAGCTGCACGAATTTTGCGAAAAAAATGAAAAGTCTCGCCGGCGCGATTCGTGTAAGTGCATGGTGACCAAGGGATAAAAAATTTTTTTGATGTCACCGGGATGGGGTTCTGAAGTGGTGCACGAATTTTGTTATTACTACTGTTTAGGCGGAAATAGTTGAGGCAGGCCAGACGTGTTGAGAATCGATGAATTCGGTCTCGGAGAGGAAGCGCCGGCGCGATCTGGACGCTGGGCGTCCGAACCATGATCGAATGTGTCGTATTCGGCGTTCTTACGGGGTCAACGGCCCGATCGCCGTCACTTGCGAAGGTGTTGGTTGAAGAACGTGGTGACGAGGGGCTGGACGTTGGGATCTGTGAAGCCGCCGTGGCCGCCGCCCCGGACGGTGTAGAACGTTGCATCCACGCCGGCTTTCTTCAGGGCGTCGTAGAGCATCTCGCTCTGGTTGTGCGGAACGAGCGGGTCTTTGTCACCGTGGACGATCAGGAAGGGAGGATCGTCTTTCGTCACATACGCGATCGGGTTGGCGCGCTGCACTTTGTCCTTGTTCTGCTGCATTGGCCCGCCGATGAGCTTCGATTCGGGCGAATCCGGCGCATCGTGGTCCATCCTGGACCAGAAACAGCTCATTTTGGAAAAGTCGGTGGGACCGAAGAAATCGCAGACGGCCTGAACCTTGCTGGAGACGCCCGGGTTCGGGCCGACGTCGAATTCCTCAACGCCACCGCTCGTGCCAAGCAACGCGACCAAATGCCCGCCGGCCGAGGAACCCCAGACGCCGAAACGGGTCGCGTCCAGACCATACTCCTCGGCATGGGCGCGCAAATGGCGAATGGCGGCTTTGCAGTCCTGGATCTGGGCCGGGAAGATCGCGTGCTGGCTGAGCCGATAGTTGATGCTCGCCACGGCGTATCCCTCGCGTAGGAAGCGCCGGGCCGGGCAGCGATTCTTGTTGCCGGCCCGCCAGGCCCCGCCGTGGACCCAGACGATCAGCGGTCGCTGCTGCGCCGTACCGTCCGCCGATCCAGCCTTGCCCGGCTGATACAGATCGAGTTTCTGTCGCTCGTGCCCGCCGGGGACGTACTCGATGTCACGGAGCACGGTCATTTCGGCCGGTCGCGGTCCGTCGTCTCTCTGACCGGCTCCGGCCGCCATCCAGGCAAGCGACAGGACGGCAACGAGCGGGAGCATCCACACTCGGCGCCCTGGGAGATTGGTTTGTCTGCTGTTATCGTGACGTACCGGGTCGCACATGGTACCACTCCTTCGAACTCCGGGCCGGCGTACATGGACTTACCGGGCGAGGTCGGCTCTCTCCGGGCCTGCGCGCGTCATACCCGAGTTCCCGCAAATGCAGGTTTCAAAACCGATTACTGAGCTTTCCGGAAGGGGATTTTCTCGTCGGGATCGCCTTCTTCCCACAAGACCAGGCGGCCCTCCGAGTCAAACTCGCCCGTGACGGTGTCATCGTCGATCGTGATGAAGATCCGGGTGCCTTCCATACGCCACGAGCCCTCGTGTCGCCTGTCTCCCTCCGTGGCGACAGCCCGTCCGCCGGCTTCGAGCCGAAGGCCCAGGTCGTCTTCATCCGGATGATCTGAGTGCCACTGGCCGACAAAGTCCGTCGCCTCGCCCGTTACGGCCGCACCGTGGTCTTGCAGCTTGGGAGATTTGAAATCGCGGTCGCCGCTTTGCCAGACCCGGCCTGTCGCCGTATCGACGAGGTAACAGACCGCGTTTGTGCAAGCGATTTGAAACCGCCCGATCGGCCCCGGGCCGTCACTGCTTCCCACCGCTCCGGCCCAAAGGCAAAGTCCGACCCCCATCATACCGCCAATGAGTACACTTTTTCTGTCGATGCGCGTTTTCATGAGAAATGTCCTCCCTGTGAAGAAAGATGCCTGAGAGGCCGCGAATCAGAATTCGCCGGCCCAAAATCTGCTCTACGCACCCCGTTCCTTGATTCATGTTGTCTCTCCCGAACAGCGTTTTCGGCGGAATTCTCAATAGTCTTACCGAAAACGCCCCAAAAGTACAAGTCTGTGGTTTGGTTTGTCTAAGGGCAGGGCAGAACGCGACTTACGTCCAGGTCTTTATTGTCCGTATTCCCTTTAAACATACCATCGCAAAAAATTTTTATCAAAAAAACAAACAAAGCCCTTGACAGTATTGCAGTAGGACATAAAGATATGCTGTGGTTGTGTTGTAAGTAAACAAAAGCGGAGCACACAAATGGTATCGTGGACACGCGATCTGCGAGCGAGTTGGAAATCTGGAGCGGAGAATGAAGAATGTGAGCGATCCGTCGAAAATCGTTGATTTTCGGGACACCACACGAGAACGGGACTATGCGGAGCGAATCTGGGCCCGGGCTCATCTGTTGACAAACCGCGATCGAGCCCTTTTGGCACTTCATGTTGACGCGGGTAACAGCTTTCATCAGATCGCGCGCCTGCTGGGGGTGCGGCCGACGACGATCGCCCGCCGGATACGCAAGATCACGGAAAGGCTTGTCGATCAGACCTACCCTCTCTGCGCCCGCAGTCCTGAACGCTTTGCGGAACTCGAACTGAGTATCATTCGCGATTTTTTTGTCAGGGGCCTGTCGATGGCCGAAATCAGCCGGGCCCACGGCGTCAGCTACTATCGGGCGCGCGCGACCGTGCAGAAGGCGGAAGCGTTCGCGGGCTCCGTGCGTTCGCTTGCAACGCGCCGCAAAAGAAGTGGGTCGGACACAAGGCACCGGGGCGTCGTTCGCACTGGAACGCTGCCCCACAGAGACGAAAGGACGGCTAACAATGGCTATTTTCAACCTCGCCAAACGCTATCCGTGGCAAGGTCCGCTCACCCGGCGAGCCACGCAGATTTGTCGCATGTTCGGGCTGACGATTGACCGACTGACGGACTCGGCACCGATGCATCAGTGCCGGCTCGACGTTCGACCGGGCGACATCGTGTACATCCCAGCGCGGCCTCGCTGCGCTCGGCCGCAACCTAAAGAGTGAAGGTATCCTCG